>JAYEPA010000074.1:0-44725 GCA_034723545.1 Thermodesulfobacteriota bacterium
GTATTGGAGACTTTCATCGATTTGGGACGCAAAAATGATACGAAGTGAAGTGATAAGTAAGAATTTGCTTTCGAGCCGAAGCGCTGGGAAGGTTGAAATCCGGGTGATCCGCAGGTCGATCATCATGTCATCCACCCTAACATTTTCCGGACGGCAAACAATGTAGTAACAGTTACAAAACAGCAAGTTGGACGTCAAGGGTTTTACGGATGGTCGCTGAAAGCCTTGCGCTGAAATCAGTTTCAGGTAAGTATGATGTAAAAAGTGGATCTTGGCAGGTATGGAGAGGTCCGAAGATCAAACGGAGTTCTGACCATTTTTTTCAACTTTTTTTCAAATAAAGGTTATTACAGACCCATAAAAGGCCTGTTTTTAATAATGAATCGTTGTATTTTTTAGCAAGCTAGCGTGGTTTGCTCTTAGTCTCATCCCGATAAAGGTTTAAGTGAGATTTGCCTCCCTTTACAGTCAACTGCCAATTGAGCACTGGCATGGACAGGCTGATACTCTTCTCGACCATCAAGTTTACGGTGCTCATAAAATAAAACTTAAAAATCCGGAATCGTCTGGAATCAAGAGTTGGTTTCGCCTGGAATGAGTGGCCGGATAACGTGGAGTACACAGAAATGATTCGATTATGCACAGTTCGTTCAATCAGTACTTACATTTTTATCCTTGTTTGCGTCATAATGGTTGTTCCATCCAAGTCCTTTTCCAAAGATCTGGAAACCAGACATGTATTCAGGATCGAACGGAGCAAAAATGCCAATATCGTTCAATATGACGTTCAGTTGACACCTGACGGTAAGATCTATGCGAAGGAAGCGGTCATTGCCTACTGGATTCGACTTGCCAAGGACGGACAGCGAAAGGAACTCTCATCCTCTCAAAGAAGGTGGGCCTACGGGTTTAAAAACAAATACGACGCCAAGGGTGACTTCGCCATCCTGGATATGAAGGCTGATATCGGTCGAAAAATCAAGGTCTATGCGGCAGATGGTGTCTATCGCGCAGAGACCAGGATTGACGGGCAACGCGCCTTTATCGAGAAAATCTATATTACAACGATTGAAGGTGGAATACTTCCAAAGGTTCAATCCATTGGGTTGTATGGGAAAGACACAGTCACAGGTGAGGACAGGTACGAGAAGATTAAGCCTTAGGCAACCCTTTCAAAAATTATTCCTGATGTTGTTTTTTCAGCAGTCTGAGAATCCTGTCCCGGTTGTTTTTGCTCTGATTCAGAATAATCACAAAGGAATCAAGCTGATCTCCATTGGGAATATAGCCGCCATAGGAAAAAACCTGATTCAGGGTGCCTGATTTAATCCACACTCCTTCCTGTTTTGTCAAAAGATCGTGATGATCTTTGAAATACTCCAGAATACGCAGCATTCCCCCAAGACTGATTCTGTTCTTTCTTGAGAGGCCCGATCCTTCTTCTGCCTCAAACTCACCCTCTTTGAGTTTGATTGTTGTCAGTAAAAAATGATTCAGGGCGGATTTTGCCTTTGTCCATGTGGCTGGAAAGCCCTGTTGCTTTGCCCCGCAGACCAGCAAGATCTGATTGGCGATGAAATTATTGGAATAACGCAGCATTTTACTGATAACAATGTCGAGCCGGGGAGAGTGGTGGACATGAATCGGCATGAGAGTTTGTGGCGCCGGTCTTTTTGTGATGCTTCCCTGAACTTTAATTCCTTCCCGGTTGAGAATGGCCCGGAAGAGTTCACCGACATGGAGTAAAATATTTTCATGGTTTCTGGAGAGATTGATGCGATGCTCTCCTGCAGGAAGATTTTTGCCATGCATGATCATCAGGGGCAGGGTGGGTGTTTGAGGTTCGGCTGAACCAATGGAACCGTCTTTGGCTTTGACAAGATTGATTGTGTTGAAATTTGCGGCCAGAGCGCTGTTGGCTGCGTCATAAGGGTTCAGGCTGTTTCCGGCCCCGGAGGCGGCGGACTGAAGATCAAAAGCCGAATCATCAAGAAAAATGGAACGTACAGACGTTAGTCCCTTTTTTTTGAGCTGCAGGGCAATGTCATGGATGGCCTCGGAGGTCAGCAGGGGATCGCCGAATCCCTGAATATAGAGATCAAAGCTGCTGTTGACAAAGAATTTCGTTTGGAAACGATAGTCCGCCCCGAGAAGATCAAGGGCGTTGGCGGCTGTGGCAATTTTCCAGATACTTGCCGGGATAAAAAGATCGTGGCTGTTTTTTTCGCCGATAATCTGATTGTTTTTTCTGAGGACGTAGCCGCCGTTTGCTATGAGTCGGGCGATTTCAGTTTGAAGGCTGCTGTCGGCACGAGCCGATGGGGCAGTCGGCAACAAAAGGCTGAAAAAGAGGAAAGTAAAAAAAAAGTATTTTTTTAGAGAGAAGTCAGGTTGACGTATCAATAATAAGTAAAGTTGCAGAACTCTATCTCTGGGGAAAGTCATGCAGGGAAAAATAGTGAATTAAACCTTTTATGGTGTCGCAGTAACTATTGGAACCACAGAGCACACAGAGTTCACAGAGGCAACTGATTGTAATAAAAAGAATCTCTCTGTGGTCTCTGTGTTCTCCGTGGTGAAAAAAGACTTTCTACGAATTTATGAAACCTTGGGAAGATTCTTTGTTGCCTTGGCAATGTCTTCCTCTGGGAAGTCGTAATTATGAAGATCTCCGGCAAAGAATCTGTCATAGCTGGAGAGATCAAGCAGCCCGTGACCGGAGAAGTTAAAAAGAATGGTCTTGGGCTCGTTTTTATCCCGGGTGGCTTCGATAATGGCGGCCCGGATGGCATGGCAGGTTTCCGGAGCCGGGATAATTCCTTCAGTCTGGGCAAAGAGAGCGCCGGCCTCAAAACATTCGAGCTGGTGGACGCTGATGGGCTCGATAATTTTTTCCCGAACCATGGCACTGATAATAGGTGACATGCCGTGGTAACGCAGACCGCCGGCATGGATTCCCGGCGGAATAAAATCATGGCCAAGGGTGTACATATAAAGCAGTGGAGTGGTGCGAGCCACGTCGCCAAAATCATAGGCCAGGAGTCCCTTTGTCAGGGTAGGGCAGGAGGCGGGTTCAACGCCGACCATCCGCAGATTTTTGCCCTCAAGTTTATCGGTCAGAAAAGGAGCGGCCAGACCGGCAAAATTTGAACCACCGCCACAGCAGCCAATCAGGACATCCGGGTATTCACCGGCAATTTCCATCTGTTTTTTTGCCTCCAGGCCAATAATGGTCTGGTGATGGATGACATGATTCAAGACCGATCCCAGGGCATATTTTGTGTCGTCGCGGGAGGCTGCGTCTTCCACGGCCTCGCTGATGGCAATGCCGAGGGAGCCGGCGGTGTCGGGATGTGATTTGAGGATTGCCCGGCCGGTGTGGGTGTCGGGACTTGGACTGGCAACGATTTCCGCACCATACGTGTTCATCATGCTTTTGCGGTATGGTTTCTGGTCAAAGGAAATCCGTACCATGTAGACCTTGCATTCCAGACCGAATTTATGGCAGGCAAAGGAAAGGGCGCTGCCCCATTGTCCAGCCCCGGTCTCGGTGGCCAACCGTTTCACCCCTTCTTTTTTGTTGTAATAGGCCTGGGCCACGGCGCTGTTGCTCTTATGGCTGCCGGAAGGTGAAATCCCTTCATATTTGAAAAAGATTTTGGTCTTTGTACCCAGGGCCTCTTCAAGGTTATTGGCCCGCACCAGGGGAGAAGGCCGCCAAATATGATAGATTTCCTGGATTTCCTCGGGAATATCGATCCAGCTTTGATCACTCATCTCCTGCTCAAGAAGTCCCATGGGAAAGATCGGTGCCAGTTTTTCAGGGCCCATGGGCTCTTTGGTTTCCGGATCAAGGGGAGGGGCAACGCCATTTGGAATATCAGGCATGATATTATACCACTGGGTGGGCATATCACTTTCATTGAGAATGATTTTCTTCTGGATCATGATTTCTCCTTTATGGGGGACTATTTTTTTGTGATTACCAACGAACTTCAGCCATAATTAGGCACGGTGCCGTAGGAGCCCGGCCCTCCGGGCGATAAAGGGTGAAATTTTTACCCAGAGGCCCTTATCGCTCACAGGGGTGAGCTCCTACGTGTGAAACTATTCGTAGCCCACTCCACGTTTTTCAGTAGCTATTACATTTGAGGCGGAAGATTAGTGGTAATCATATTTTTTTGTAAAAAAGAATATCCTTAATTAACGTGAAACCATAAAGTTGTCAATTTTTAGGTGAATTTACCTATTTTGAAAATGGCATTCTCGGACAGCCTCCTGATGTTCTTAAAAGAACAGAGCCCCTTCCTCATTGACAAAGAGAGATGCCTGTTATAATGTTAGCAGCCTTTTTTTTAACTATTCAGCGTGTATAAAAATGTTACGAAAAACTTGGTCTGTAACTGTTCAGATGTGCCCCATATTTGTTCATTTAGAGATTTGAAGCGTACTAATGTTACTCGAGAATCTCTAAGTGGGCGAAGATGGGGTGCAGCTGAATAGATACCCTTTTTTTTAAGCGAGTTTCATGGTGAATAAATGGAGAAAATGGAGAAAATCATAGCGGAAAGTCTGGAGAATTCCGTATCCGCCAAACAAAAATTCGTCAGCAATCAGCAGCATGATCTGATCCGCCTGGTGAACTGGATTTTGGAGACATTTGAGCGGGGCGGAAAATTGCTTCTCTTCGGTAACGGAGGCAGTGCCGCTGACGCCCAACATCTTGCCGCAGAATTTGTCAACCGTTTCATGATCAACAGGGCGCCGCTGCCGGCCCTTGCCTTGACCACTGACAGCTCGATTCTCACCAGCATCGGTAATGATTTTTCCTTTGATGATATTTTTGTTAAACAAATTCAGGCGTTGGGGAAAAAGGAAGATCTGGCTCTGGGGATATCCACCAGCGGCAATTCTGCTAATGTTTTAAAGGCAATTGAGACTTCTTCGGCAATGGGAATGAAAACAGCCGCCCTGACCGGTGGTTCCGGAGGCCGTTTGCTTGAGATGGCTGATTTAACATTAAATGTAGCAACGGACATAACCGCCCATATTCAGGAAACTCATCTCTGGATTGAGCATATGCTCTGCTGGCTGGTTGATGAGGAGCTTCGGCTGCGAAGTGAAGGCTGAAAAAATGAAAACAGATTTCATTGACCTGTCACAACTCAATACCTATTCTATTCATGACCGGCACAGCAAGGTCACGGTGGATGATTTTGCCAGACCCCTTCAAGCCGGGGCCACGGTCGCCGATCTTCTGGCTTCTTTGCCCAAACAGCTGCTGGGGATTGATTTTCCGGAACTGGTCGACAAACTGGCTGCAAGTCATCGGACGGATAAACCCATCATTGTCGGTATGGGTGCTCATGTGATTAAAGTCGGTCTGAATCCGCTCTTGATCGACCTGATGGAAAAAAAGATTATTTCGGCAATTGCTTTAAACGGCGCCGGAATCATTCATGACAGCGAGATCGCCATGGCGGGCTGTACCTCAGAGGATGTGGGGCAGGTGCTTGGTGATGGAGAATTCGGGGCAGCTCAAGAAACCGGTGAGGTGGTCAATGCCGCCATTAATCGTGGCGCGGCTGCGGGGATTGGTCTGGGGCGGGCCATGGGCGACTATCTCCTGGAGCAGGATTTTCCTTATAATCATCTGAGTCTCCTGGCCTGCGCCCGACGGCTCAATGTACCGGTTACGGTTCATGTTGCCGTGGGCACGGATATCGTTCATATGCATCCTTCGGCCGACGGCGCGGCCATCGGCAAGACCAGTCATGATGATTTCAGGTTGTTCTGCACCTTGGTGAGCCAGCTTGAAGGCGGCGTCTATCTCAATATCGGCTCCGCCGTCCTGCTGCCCGAGGTTTTTCTGAAGGCTTTGACCGTGGTGAGAAATTTGGGTCATAAGGTGGCAAACTTTACCACGGCCAATTTTGATTTTATCCGTCATTACCGGCCCATGACCAATGTTGTGAACCGGCCCACTGCCGGCGGGGGGAAGGGGTATCATATCACCGGCCACCATGAGTTGATGGTGCCGTTACTTGTTGCCGCTTTACTGGACAGGTTGGAAGAATAAGGGACAGAGGGGCAAAGGTTCAAAGGGGCTGAGGGACAGAGGGACAACTGAGACCACTGAGAAATCTTCTTTATTACAATCAGTTGCCTCTGTGAACTCTGTGTGCTCTGTGGTTACAATAGTTTTTACGAGTTCATTAAACGAAGAATGCCAAAAAACATTAAAAGATAAAATAATTATGAAAAAAATCATCAAGATCGGCACCAGGGCAAGTCTGCTGGCCATGGCCCAGAGTACCAATATCAAGGAATGTATCGAGGCTCAATATCCCGGCATTACGGTTGAGCTTGTCAAGATCATTACCAAGGGTGACAGGATTCTCGATGTCCCCCTGGCTAAGGTTGGCGGCAAGGGATTATTTGTCAAGGAGATCGAGGAGGCAATGCTGCGGGGCGAGATCGATCTGGCCGTTCACAGTATGAAAGATGTCCCTTCGGAACTTCCCGAGGAACTGCATCTCGGCATAGTGACCAAACGTGAAGACCCCAGAGATGCCTTTATTTCCAACAAATTTTCTTCCATCAAGGATCTGCCTCAGGGGGCCAAGGTTGGAACCAGCAGTCTGCGGCGAAAATCCCAGCTGGCTCTGTTGCGTTCCGATCTGGTGATTGAAGATCTGCGCGGCAACCTTGATACCCGGCTGCGTAAGCTCGATGAAGGGCTTTATGACGCCATTATCCTGGCAGCGGCCGGGTTGAACCGGCTTAAGCTGAGTGACCGGGCCACGGATTATTTTTCTCCGGAAGAAATGCTTCCGGCAGTGGGCCAGGGTGCGGTGGGGATTGAACTGCGTAAAGACGATGATGAATTACTCGAGGGACTCTCCTTTTTGCAGGATGATGAAACCTCTGTCAGGGTTCGGGCCGAACGTGCTTTTCTGCTTCGGCTTGAGGGCGGTTGCCAGGTTCCCATTGGCGGCTTTGCGGTGGCGGAGAACGATTTGATTTCTTTCACCGGTCTTATTGCTGCGGTTGATGGTTCCCGAATGTTGAAGGAAACGGTCTCTGGTCCTCAGGAGGAAGCCGAAAAGATCGGCCGCGGACTGGCCGAGAAACTTCTGGCCCAGGGCGGCGCTGAAATTCTTGCCGAGGTTTATGAGCAGGAAATTGGATAAAAGCATGAGCGACACAAAAAAATCAGTTCAATCTCAGACACCAAAAAGCGGTGAGGGAAAGGTTTATCTCGTTGGAGCAGGACCTGGAGATCCGGGCCTGATAACCATCCGTGGCCGGGAGATTCTTGAAAAGGCGGAAGTCATTATCTACGATTATCTGGCCGGCAAGAAACTGTTGAAACATGTGCCCGATGATGCAGAGTATATCTATGCGGGCAAGAGAGGCGGGGTAAAGCATACCCATACCCAGGATGAAATTAACGCCATGCTTGTTGACCGGGCCAGGTCCGGAAAACGGGTGGTGCGGCTCAAGGGCGGTGATCCTTTTATTTTTGGCCGGGGCGGCGAGGAACTCGAGGAGATTGTTGCCGCCGGGTTGAACTATGAAGCCGTTCCCGGCGTCACCTCCGCTTCGGCTGCGGCGACCTTTGCCGGTGTGCCCATCACCCATCGAAAATTTACCGCTTCCGTAGCCTTTATCACCGGTCACGAGGATCCCACTAAAAAGGAATCATCCATTGCCTGGGATAAGATCTCAACCGGTGTGGGCACCCTGGTTTTTTACATGGGGATAAAGAATCTGCCCGCGATCACTAAAAATCTTATGGATAACGGTCGGGATCCGAAAACCCCTGTGGCCGTGGTGCGCTGGGCCTCCATGCCCCATCAACGTTCCGTTGTCGGCACTCTGGACACCATTGCCGATATTGTTAAAGAGCAGGGGATTAAACCGCCGGCCTTGACCATTGTCGGTGATGTGGTGACCCTGCGTGATACGATTAACTGGTATGAAAAGAGGCCGTTGTTCGGCAAACGCATCATGATCACCCGTACCAGGGAGCAGGCCAGTGAGCTGGTTGCCCGTCTTGAGGAGCTCGGGGCTGAATGTCTGGAATATGCCACCATTGCCATTCAGCCGCCGGATTCATGGGATGAGCTGGATCAGGCCCTGGCGCGGCTGCCTCAATATAACTGGCTTGTTTTTACAAGTATTCATGCCATTCATGCGTTTTTTGGCCGTCTTTTTGAAAAAAATCTTGACGCCCGGGCCTTGAACAGCTGTCGGATTGCCGCTGTGGGAACGGTGACCGCCGACTGTCTGTTGGACTATGGTATCAAGATCGATCTGCTGCCCGAAAAATTTACCGGTGAAGGCCTGGCAGCGGCCTTGGAGAGCCAGGGTCTGGCAGGAAAAAAAGTATTGATTCCCAGAGCGTTGAAGGCGAGAGAGGTCTTGCCTGAGCGGCTGGAAAAAGCGGGTGCCGAGGTGACAGTGGCGCCGGTTTATCAGAATGTCCGGCCAAAAGGATATGGTGAACAGCTGCGGGAAGAATTTGTTGAGCAGGGTGTGGACATGATCACTTTTTCCAGTTCATCAACCGTAACCAATTTTATTGAGATGCTGGGTGTTGATGATGAGGAGTTGATCTCCCTGTTAAGTGAAACAAACATCGCTGCCATTGGTCCGATTACCGCTAAAACCGTCGTGGATCATGGTCTTCTTGTTGATGTTCAGCCCGAAACCTATACTATACCAGCTTTGGTTGATTCGATTCTTGAGTACGATTGGGATCGTTAATAAGGTTAGAATCAACCCCTTTTTTTGTACTCTCACAGAGACACAGAGACACAGAGCTTTTTTGTTTTTTCTCTGTGAACTCTGCGTCTCTGTGAGAGATAAATTTTAACTACACCCCCTACCTGAACACCTATCTAAGTCGTCTTTCCTCCCTTAACCTGTAAATCGTCCAGAGAATGCCTGGGACCAGAAAAAGCAGAGCCAGGCGCAGTACAACCTGTCGGGGATGCATACCGTTGTCCAGGGCCGAGCCGGTAAAATAGGTTGAAATGCTTAAGATGAAGGTGAGAAGAGCCATTTCAACCGCAAAAACCCTTCCCCTGAACTGGTCGGGGACCATCTGCTGAAGAAGGGTGGTGCTGAAAACCCACTGCACTGAACCGCCCAGGTGGCCGCAGAAGACAAAGAGAACGGCCCAGCCGATGTTCGGCGCCTGGCTGAAAAGAAGATAACTGGCCGAGGCCGCAAAGAAAGACAACCCTATTGAACGAAACATGGCTGAATGTGTTTCGCCCAAAAAACGCCAGGCCAGAATCGGTCCCACCGCTGCTCCTATTCCACGAAAACTATAGAGAATCCCGCTGTATCCCCCCTGGCCCGAGCCGCCAAAGACCTGTTCGCCAAAAACAGTCAGCATGACCAGGATTCCCCCGGACAACGCCCAGCCGCTTTTTACCAGCAGAACCATTGCCACCTGTCCATGGGTTTTAATATATTTGAATCCTTCTTTGAGATCGTCAAATCCCAGATAATCCGCCCAGCGAGTCTTTTTTTTCTCTTTTCTGTCATGTTCCGGCAAGCGGAGTCCCATGAGCATGAAAGCAGAAGCAAGAAAGGTCAGGGCGTCAAGAATAATCGCGGTTTCCCAGCCGAATATTGAGGAGATAAAACCTCCCAGCGCAGCGCCGAATGCCAGCATAATCGACCAGGTTGCGCCGCTGAGTCCGTTTGCTACATTGAGTTCTTCCTGTCGGCAGAGATTCGGCAGAGAAGCCCGCCTGGCCGGATCAGAAAAGGTCCATAATGACTCCTGCAGTATGGCCAAAAGATAAATGATCCAGACATGCTCCTCTCGTTTGACCAGCAGGAAGCAGAGAACGATAACGACCCGGATCAGGTCGCAGCTAATCATGATCTTTTTTCTGGAGATCCTGTCGGCCAGCACACCGGCGGCCGGTCCCAGGAAACTTGTGGGGATGAATTTGGCCAGCAGAAACCAGCTCACCGCTCGACCCGAGCCGGTCAATTGAGTGAGCAGAACAAAGATGCCGATATAGTTCAACCAGTTTCCGAGCTGGCTGATCACGCCAGCCAGCCAGAGACGTCTGAATTGGTGGTTCGTTGAGAGCAGTTTGAAATAGGAGCGGTATTGACCGGCGGAGAGGTGGGAAGATTTTTTTGGGGGAGACTGATCTGGCGCGTTCATGGATGACCGGATGTCTGGAGGAAACGGTTTTTTGTTTGACAGGAGTTGTTTCTCCCGTCATAGTAAGCAAAAAATAAAGGATCGCGTTCTATTGTTTCGCTTACTATTTAATAATATCTTTCCATTAATAACTCAACTTTTGAGTGAGTCCTAAGTCACCGTTGGCGAAATTAAAAATTTGAAATTACGAATTACGGTATTTTCTCATGTCAGATAACTTCCTTGGAGAAAAAACAATGAATAGACCTCTTGGTATTACTGTCAGTCGCCAGATCATGGACAGTCAACGCATGCATCCCCAGGCCACTGGTGAATTGTCCGGCTTGCTCAGCGAGTTGATTGTTGCGGCAAAAATTATCTCCGCCGAGGTGAACATGGCCGGCCTTGCCGATATTCTCGGTTTATCAGGGAAAACAAATATCCAGGGCGAAGAGGTGCAGAAGCTTGACGAATTTGCCAACAAAACCATTATAAAGCGCATGGCCCGCTCTGGTTATCTCTGTGTCATGGCCTCGGAGGAGAATGATGACATCATTCCTGTCACCGAGGGCTATGAAGGTAAATATACCCTGGCTTTTGACCCTCTTGACGGTTCATCTAATATTGATGTGAATGTCAATGTCGGCACAATTTTTTCCATACACCGACGCGTCAGCCAATGGCGCCAAGGCATTGATAGTGATGTTTTGCAAAGGGGCAGGGAGCAGGTGGCGGCTGGTTACATCATTTATGGTTCCAGTACGATCATGGTCTATTCCTCTGGTGAAGGCGTACACGGTTTCACCCTTGATCCCAGCGTGGGCGAGTTTTTTCTTTCTCATCCGGATATCAAAATGCCGGATGAAAGTAAATATATCAGTATCAATGAAGGGAATCATGGTTACTGGAGCGATAACATGCGCCGTTATATGGAATACATCAGGGAGGAGGACAAACCATCGGGCCGGCCATACAGCGCCCGCTATATCGGTTCTCTGGTGGCGGATTTTCATCGAAACCTGATCACCGGCGGCATCTTTCTTTATCCAAAGGACTCAAAGGATCCTGAAAAACCAGAAGGAAAACTTCGTCTTCTTTACGAAGCCTCACCTTTAGCCCTGCTTGCCGAGCAGGCCGGAGGCCGGGCCATTACCGACGATGGCCAGAATATTTTGGATATCACACCCACCAGTTTGCACCAGCGGGTGCCCCTGGTTATCGGTAGTAAGAACGCGGTGGACGAGGCGGAAGCGTTTTTGAAAGGGGAGAGATAGAGTCAAGGTAACTGTTCAGGAGCACCCCATCTTGTCCCATTAGGCCCTTCTCGAATAGACAAGTGTGGAGTCTACGCTTTTGCTCCGTTTACCGTTCGAAGTCCCAGGTAAGCGAGGAACGAGACTCCGATATTGTGCACTCCTAACAGTGATGAACCCGTAAAAAGTCTTTTTTCCACCACAGAGCACACAGAGAGCACAGAGAAATTCTTTTTATTACAGTTAGTTGTCTCTGTGTGCTCTGTGCGCTCTGTGGTTAATTTGTAGTTTTTACGAAATCATCAACAGTTACAGAACTGTGGTTAGGCCAATTTGGTGGCCCACCTGAAGTTACGAGTCAAAGATCGACAAAAATGAGCATGGTTGATAAATTTCTTGACGATCGGGTAAACCTTTGACTAAGTTGTGCATCGATAGGAAAAAAGGCTATTAAGTATTTAATTTAATAGTGAAAAAAGAACCATGTTGAACGAGATGGATTTTTTAAAAGGGGGAGCCATGAAAAAGGTAGTAAAAATAGGTATGTCTTTGTTTGCCATGACGGCATTGTGGGCATCCGGTGCGCAATGTGCCGGCGGTCCTGAGCCGGCGGCACAGCCAAAGGCCAAGACCATCAAAGAACTTGTAGCCCGCTATGATTCAAGCGGATGTATTGAATGTCATGAAGATGCCTATGACGAGTGGGAGAGTTCACTGCATTCGCGTTCAGTCCTGGGCACACCGAGAACAGCGCCGACCATTATCACTGCCATTGACAAGGGATTGAAGCTTTTCCCTCATTCCGGCGTGAAAGATGATAAGGACATCACTGTGGAAAGTCTGATGTTTTGCGCCAAGTGTCATCTGCCCCAGCTTGATGAGGCCACTGATGATGTGGCCCGGGAAATTGTTTCAACCATCAGGGCTTGGCAGAAGGCCGGCAGGGACGGTAACGAAGATCTCTACGATGAGCTGGAAGAAACGATCGCCAGCCTCAATATTGGCTGCATGGTCTGCCACAACAAGATGGCCATCATCCATAAATGGACTGACGGGTATCCCCAGCCGGATACGGTCTATGGTTCCCAGGACGGTGATCATGATGATGAAAAATTCCCGAAAATGGCCACGGCTCCGGCTTTGGGCGAGTCCATTTTCTGTGGTCAGTGTCACGGTTTGGGACCCAATTTTGAGTTAGACAATCCTTCCCAGTGCGCCACCGCATACGGCAGCTATCTTTATGCCTATGTTGCTCACGGCGGTTCTGACAGTTGCCAGGAATGTCACATGCATAAGTCCGGTCTCGGCCATGATATGCAGGCCTATAATGATGAGACCATGATCAAAATGGCAGTGGATGTGAAAGTGGAAGCACGCTCCCTGTTCTGGAGGAAGAACAAGGCGGAAGGTGTTATTCCCAAGGGTATTATCAAGGTTGATCTCTACAACAAGACAGGTCATGTTATCCCGGATGGCTGACCGACTCCTAACCGGCTGGTCCTGGATGTGACCGCGAAAACAACGGATGGGAAAGAAGTTTACAATGATCAGAGAATTTATATGCCATACCCCGGTCGTTTGGGTAAAGGCAGTGAAATGGGCAGGGGACCGTATGAGAAGAGTGGACTTCTTGCGGAAACAAGTTTACCGCCCATGAAACATGTCCATGAGACATTTGAGATTCCTTACCCCTATAAAGATGGCAAAAAACATCGTGAGCTCATTAATGATGAACTCGTTGTCAGCGTCAAACTCTGGTATGTTCCTTTTGGAGAAATGGACGGCTATGAGGTTCTTTGGTTTGAAGAAGAAAAGAAAATTGATCTGAAAACAGAGTGGGTTTGGAGATAGTTTTCGAGAGTAGAGAAGTCAATTGAGATGAAATAATTTTTAGTTTTGAGATTTATTTTCATCTCAATTTTGGTTAAATAAAAAACGGCGGGTCTTTTGACCCGCCGTTTTTTTTGTCTTTATTTCTTTAACCTTGTTTATTACTGTCTGACCCTGGTTGTACCGTCAGGTCCCTTGATGACCCTGATCCGGTCACCGACTTGAAAAATTTCATCAGCTTCCTGCACTACAACTAGAGTCTTGCCATTGTCCAATCGAACAGTGATTTCAAAGGCATTTTTACGCGTTGCCCCCTCTTCAACGGCAGCTCCTCCCAGAGAACCGGCAATGCCACCGAGAACGGTCGCCACCGTTCTACCGGAACCGCCGCCAACAGTGCTGCCCACTGCTGCGCCGGCCGCGCCGCCCATCAGGGGACCGGCTGCTGTTTTGGTCCCTTCGATTGTGGCTGCATGAATTTCCAGCACCATGCCGTATTGAACTGCAAGTGATTTGCGTGCTTCGTCCCGGCTGTAAACTTTGCCGGAGCGGCTCTCAGCGCAACCGATCACTAAAAATGCGATAAAAAGTAATACTGCAAATTGTTTCAGAATTTTCATGGCCGCCTCCTTTGTACTGGATTTATTGAATTGCTTCCTCTCTGTCCTCTGAACGTCTGACCCATTGCCGGCAAGCTAATGACAAAAACGATAATATTGCGGGATAGCTCTGCCGTAGGAGCCAGCCCCTGCGGGCGATAATGCGTTGATTTGAGTTCTTGCCACCAATCGCCCGCAGGGGCGGGCTCCTACAGGGTATAACCAGCTATGTTGTTGAAATTTTCTTAGGGCTCGCCCAAAAATAATTTAGTAATTATGAGTTGACAATGGGACATTTAGTTTGACAAGCAGCAGATGGAAAAACCACAGTAATAGCAGGGCTATTTCGAGGATTTTTTCAGCTGCTGATCGTTGAAATAAAGGTTGCAGTGTCGGCTCAGAATCCTAAGTTATTTTTGGGCGAGCCCTTAGCTTGACGGCTATGACCTCTGCCCCTCTGCACCTTTGAGCCTGCGAAGATCTCGCAAGCTTGCTATCTGCTCCTTAAAGCTATTTCTTTTTTTTGAGTTTGGCCCAGGTATCGCGCAGGGTGACAATGCGGTTGAATACCGGTTTCCCCGGCTTTGAATCAACCGAATCCAGGCAGAAATAACCCTGCCGTTCAAATTGGACCTGCCGGCCCGGTTGAAGTTCGCCAAGACCTGGTTCCACCCGGCAGCCATTCAACTTGATCAGGGAGTCGGAATTCAGGAAGTCCTTAAAATCTTTTTCTTTATCGGCCTCCGGATTTTCAACTGAAAAAAGCCGGTCATAGAGTCTGATCTCAGTCTCCAGGGCATGTCTGCCCGAAACCCAGTGCAGGGTGCCTTTCACCTTACGGCCGTCAGGCGCGGAGCCGCCTTTTGTGGCCGGATCATAGGTGCAGTGCAGCTCCGTCACCAGGCCGTCTTTATCCTTGATCACCTCAGTGCAGGTGATGAAATAGGCATTGCGCAGTCGCACTTCACGGCCCGGTCCGAGGCGGAAGAATTTTTTTGGCGGATCTTCCATGAAATCATTCTCTTCAATGTAGATCTCTCGACTAAAGGGGATCTTGCGCGTTCCCATTTCCGGTTTTTTAGGATGATTGGCTATTTCCAGTTCTTCCGCCTGATTTTCCGGATAATTGTCAATGATTACCTTGAGGGGGCTCAGAACTCCCATGACTCTTGGCGCCGTCTCGTTTAGATCGTCACGGACAGAGTTCTCCAGAACCCCCATATCGATTCTGTTTTCCCGCTTGCCAATGCCGATGGTTTTACAGAAATTGCGAATTGAAGCCGGCGTATAGCCTCTGCGCCTGAGACCGGACAGGGTCAGCATGCGGGGGTCATCCCAGCCTGAGACCATTTTTTCGTCCACCAGTTGCCGCAACTTTCTTTTACTCACCACCGTGAAATCAAGATTCAGACGGGCAAATTCGATCTGCTGGGGATGGGTGACTTTGAGTGTGTCAAGGAACCAGTCGTAAAGAGGGCGGTGATCTGCAAATTCCAGGGTGCAGAGGGAGTGGGTTATTTTTTCAATTGAATCCGACAGGCAATGGGCAAAGTCATACATCGGGTAGATGGACCATTTTTCGCCGGTGCGGTGATGATGAGCTTTCAGGATTCGATAAATGGCCGGATCACGCATATTCAGATTTGGCGATGCCATATCGATTTTTGCCCGCAGAATGTGGCTTCCTTCTGGAAATTCGCCGTCCCGCATCCTTGTAAAAAGGTCGAGATTTTCCTCGACCGGCCGCTCCCGGTACGGACTGTCCTTGCCTGGTTCGGTGAGAGTGCCCCGAAACTGTCTCATTTCATCTGCATTGAGGTCGCAGACATAGCCCTTGCCAATTTTGATCAGCTCTATGGCATATTCATAAAGTTGATCAAAATAGTCGGAGGCGTAAAAAAGATTTTTCCCCCAGTCAAATCCCAGCCATCTGACATCTTCCAGAATGGCCTGTACATAAGTATCCTCTTCTTTGCAGGGATTGGTGTCGTCAAAACGCATATGACAGACGCCGACCTGATTTTCCAAGGCAATGCCGAAGTTAAGGCAGATGGATTTGGCATGACCGATATGAAGGAAACCGTTTGGCTCCGGTGGAAATCGGGTCACCAGTCGGCCGTCACTTTTGTTATTACGCAAATCCTCGGCAATGATTGACCGGATAAAGTCGGTTGAAGATGATTCGTTTTTTTCTGGTTTCATGTTGGTCATTTTTTTAGTTTATCTCACAGAGACGCTGAGTTCACAGAGATATTATTCTGCTGTCAGTATTTCTATGAAAGTAATGAATGATGATTTCGTAATAATTAAAAATTAACCACGGATCACACTGAATTCACAGTAACTTTTCAATAGCTGGTGGCAACTTAAAAAAAATCCCCCTCAATCCCCCTTTGCAAAAGGGGGAGGTTGTCGGTATGCCACCACTTATTGAGAAATTACAATTCACAGAGGTAACTAATTGTAATAAAAAGAATTTCTCTGCGCTCTCTGTGTGCTCTGTGGTGAAAAAAAGTCTTTTTACGGATTCATCATGAATAATGCTGAGATGATAATTTTGTTGATCATTCAGTAAAATATTTCGGCGCATCACGCAGCCTGGCCACCACCCTCTCTTTGCCGATAATCTCAAAAACCTCGAACATGCTGGGGCCCTTGATCTGACCGGTGATAACGGCTCTGGAGCCGTTGATGGGAATTCCCGGCTTGACATTCATCTCTTCGGCAAATTCTCTGGCAACCCGTTCAGCCTCGTCCTTGGTGAAGTCCGCAACAGCCTCAAATCGATCGGCTAATTGTGGCAGCCATTCCTTCAGGTTTGGATGTTTGCGAAGATTTTTTTTCAGTGCCTTGGGGTCAATGTCAAAATCATCGGCAAAAAAGGCACGGCCCTGGGAGGCAAAATCCTTGAGAGTAAAAAAACGATCACGGATCATATCAAGGGTTGTGAGATACCACTCTTTTTTATCATGATCATACGCATCATCCCAGATACCTTCCTCTATAAATTCTTTTTTGACCAGTCCGCCGATTTCTTCAATGGGCATGGTGCGCAGGTAGTGACCATTCATATTGATGGCCTTGGGATCGGTGAAGAATTTCGGATCGCCCTTACGATAATTAAAAATCGAATTAGCCTTGTTGATCCGCTCCAGGGAAAAGGCCTGGATCAGTTCTTCTTTTGAAAAGAACTCCCTGTCATCGGATGTTGACCAGCCGAGCTGGACAAGAAAATTACATAGGGCCCAGGGCAGAAAACCGTGTTCGCGGTAAAAATGGACCGCTACGATCTCTCCATGACTCCGTTTTGAAATCTTGGCTTTTTTCAGATCCAGGGTCAGTGGCATGTGAGCAAAAACCGGGACCTCGGCGCCAAGGGCCTGGTATAGCAGAACCTGACGGGTGGTGTTACTCATGTGGTCCTGGCCGCGGATGATATGGCTGATGCGGTCCCGGATATCATCCACCACGTTGCAGAGCAGATAGAGGGGCTTGCCGTTGGAGCGGACAATAACAAAATCCTCGATATCCTTATAGGACCGGTTGATTTTTCCAAGGACCTTATCTTCATAGGTCACCACTCCGTCTTCTTTTGGCGTCTTGAAGCGCACGACATAGGGAATCTTTTGGCTTTCTTTATCAGCGATCTGTTCAGGAGTCAGATTCCGGCATGTCCCGTCATACTTGATGTCCTTTTTTGCCGCCATGGCGGCTTCCCTTTTAGTATCAAGCTCTTCTTTTGTACAGAAACATTTATAGGCATGACCGGTTTCAATCAGTCTGCTTGCCGCTTCAATATGATCCTGGGCAAAATCGGTCTGAAAATAGGGGCCTTCATCCCAGTCAAGACCAAGCCATTTCAGGCCGTCAAGAATACCTTCAATCGATTCCTTGGTGGATCGTTCGGCATCGGTATCTTCTATTCTCAGGACAAGCTTTCCGCCGTGTTTTTTAGCAAAAAGCCAATTATACAGGGCGGTTCTGGCGCCGCCAATATGGAGATACCCGGTTGGGCTGGGTGGAAAACGGACTCTGACCTCTTTCATTTAAATACCTCTATCGTTCTTTTTGCCACGAAATCCACGAAAACAAGAGAGACAAAAGTATGTTTTTTTGTGGTATTGGTGGCTGAAAATAATATTGAATTGAACATGTCAGATTAACATATAAATTTTCGAGCTTCACCTGTTTTCACACCTTACGAATTGAAAATTAGACAAAACAGGAAATAAAACATACAATAATGTCATTGATTGTTCAAAATACAGATCTCATTAAATCATTGTAAAATTGATACTGTTTTCTGGACACCCCGTTGCAAGTTTACACGGAGTCTCGTTCAAGGTTCAAGGTTCAAGGTTCAGAGGTTAGAGTATCCCCGTTATCGCAAGAGTCCCAGCAACCTTGAACCCTGAACTTTGAACCTTGAAACCAGACCAATTGTCCAGTTTTGATCAAATTCCTTGTCGGTAAAGGGTTTGCAGTCAAAAAAATGTTTTTTTACGAGATCTGAAATAAGGGAGGTGGTGTTGTGATCGTTGATTCGACTCATATTGCGGCTCTGTATGCCAAGAACAGAACTCCAGGTTTATCTTCAGCGGAAAGTCCGAAAGATAATCGGGAAAGTAACCCGTCCACGAGTGGTCAAACCACTGTTGGTCCGGCCGTTGTTGCCGACTTGAGCTCTGCGGGACTGGAGACTTCCAGGGGGATAAGCGCTGCTGGGCAGACAGCCGATCAGAATCCCATGGCAAATTTTCAAAAAGAAGTCAATTCGGCCATGGCTGAGCAGGGCGGAAAAGGATTGCCTGCCTCATACCAGAAAGGTCAGTTGGATCTGGTTATTTGATAAAAATAGGCTTAGAACAGACCTCGTTCAAGGTTCAAAGTTAAGATGGTGCCCGTTACCTCAAGGGGCATCATCAACCTTGAACCCTGAACTTTAGAACTTTGAAGATTTTTCAGCCGTTCAGAAACCCAACTCTTTTAAAAAACGCATATCCCGAGTCCACTCTTTCTGCACCTTAACCCACAGCTTCAGATTTACCTTTGCACCGAGCAGCTTTTCAATATCTTTTCTGGCCCTGATGCCGATTTTTTTCAACATACTGCCGCCTTTGCCGATCAAAATTCCTTTCTGTGATTTCCTTTCTATAAAAATAGTGGCATGAATCGTAATCCGGTTTGCCGCCTCATTTTCCTTAAAACGGTCCACTGTGACGGCTGTGGAATAGGGGATCTCCTGACTGGTCAGAAGAAAGATTTTTTCCCGGATCATCTCGGCAACAATAAAACGCTCGGTAGCATCGGTGGGAATATCGATGGGATAAAGAGGCGGTCCCGATGGCAGAAGAGGGAGGAGGGTTTCAAGCAGAATGTCGGCGCCGTCTCCGTGCAGGGCGGAAATCGGGATCATGGCCTGAAACGGGTACAGCTTTTCATAGGCTTTGAAGATGGGCAGTAGTCGTTCTTTCGGAATCAGGTCCACCTTGTTGATCAGCAGTATAACTGGTCTGCCCGCCTTTTCAAGATAGGAGGCTGCGTCAGGGATCTTTTCCGGCAAAGGAAAGGTGACATCAATCATGAAAACAATGACATCCACCTCGGACAGGGAACCAAGGGCGATTTTTACCATTTCCAGGTTCAGGGGACTGTTTGCCTTATGAATGCCTGGCGTATCAAGAATGACAATTTGGTAACCCGGCCCGTTCAGGATGCCGGGAATCCGGTTTCTTGTGGTTTGCGGTTTGGGCGAGACAATGGAAATTTTTTGGCCGAGTAGACAGTTGAGCAGAGTCGATTTGCCCACATTGGGCGGTCCGATCAGGGAAATAACTCCTGATTTGATCGGTTTTTCCTGATAATCTTCCATGTGTGTTTTTGTCATTATGCCTCTTTGATCTATGCCTTTCGACAAAGTGATGGCTTCGTAAAAAGTCCCTACTCCGTTATTCCTGCGGAGGCGGGAATGACGAAAAATTGACAATTGGGTCAATGTCTCAAAAAATTCAAGAGATTATAACCTAAATCATGTATAAACATGTACGCTAAATCTTAATGTTACCTTTCTTCCTTTTAAAATGAGGAGAAAATTATAAGGAATACCCATGACTTTGCAAGGGAAAATAATTGAATATCTTGATCAATCAAAATTTATCTGCGCCCTGGTGACCCAGGACAGTGGAAAGCGTCTGCGCATTTTGAATCAAAAGGGCAGGGAGATGAATTTGCCCCTGTCGCGCGTTGTTCACCATACCGGTCTTTCATATGCTGTCGAACAATCCCGGGAAGACGTCCAGCGTTTGTTGCAGGAAACTGCCGAGAAACGTCAGGCACTGACCGAACCTGTTGATCTTGAAGAGATCTGGGAGCTGGCCTCCGAGGAGGATGAATCCTCCTTCTCGCCCGATTTTCTGGCTGGTTTAAGTTTTGGCGAGGATGCCAGTGATGACCATATTGCCTCTTTCCTGCGTTGCGTTTTCAAGGACCATCTTTTTTTTAAGTACAAGGCGGGAAAGGTGCTTGTCCATTCTGCGGAGACTGTCCAGCAGCTCAGGGATAAAGCTGAAAAAGAAAAGGCCAGGGAGGAGCTCCTTGATCAGGGAGCCCGGGCCCTGGAAATTCTCAAAAAGGGCAGGGAACCGGAGAACTGGCCGGAGAGAGAAAAATGTCTTGCTTTGTTGCGGGAATACTATCTGCAGGGAAATGACGCGCCGGAAAGCGCTGTTGCCAGGGAGATTTTAAAAAGGGCAAGGCTGACCAGGCCCCATGACGCCTTTCATTTGCTTGTTACAGCCGGAGTATGGGATAAAAACGAAAACATTCCCCTCCTGCGTCAGGATCTTCCTGTTGAGTTCTCACCGGAAGTTCTTCTTGAGGCTGAAGTCGATGAGCCATCGACGGCTGAACTTTTGGCCGACGGCCGCCTTGATTTACTTCATCTTCCTGTAATGACCATTGATGGTGAAAGTACCAGAGATTTTGATGATGGCCTGCATGTGGAAAAACGGGAAAACGGTTTTATGGTGGGCATTCATATTGCCGATGTGACTCCCTGGGTCACGCCCGGCTCCCAGCTTTTTTCCTCTGCCGTGGAACGGGGAACTTCCATTTATTTTCCTGAAGGGCAGATCCCCATGCTGCCGCCATCCCTGTCCGAGGGAGTATGCAGCCTGATTTGCGATCGGGTCCGGCCCGCTCTCAGTTTTATGGTGCTGATCTCTGCCGAGGGTGAGATTCTTGATCATAGTGTGCAGCGTAGTGTCGTGCGGGTCAAGCGGCGTTTAACCTATGGCCAGGTTGACGAAATGCTGGAAGATGACGAGGAACTGAAAATTCTCTCCCTTCTCAGTCTTAAATTACAGCAGCGCAGGATTGATAACGGCGCCATGTTGCTGCCGATTCCCGATGTGAATGTCACGGTTTGTGATGACGATGTTGATGTAAGGCTAAACGAGGTTGATACGCCGGGTCGAACCCTGGTCGCGGAATTTATGGTGTTGGCCAACAGCGTGGGAGCGAGCTATTTCTGCGATCGTGAAATTTCCGCCCTGTATCGTTCCCAGGCGTTGCCCCGCAGGCGGCTGATCCATGGCTATGACAAAGATCTTTTCCTTAATTTCCGCCAGCGTAGGAATCTTTCCCGGGGTGAACTGTCGACCAAGCCCAAACTGCACAGCGGGGTTGGGGTGTCGCAATACACCACGTTGACCTCGCCCATCCGGCGTCTACTGGATATGCTCATGCAGCATCAGCTGACAAATGTTCTCAAGGGTGATGGCCCTCTTTTTACCTTGGCCGAATGTAAACAGTTTGGCGGGAAGACCTTAGCGGTTTTATCACGGGCCAACCAGGTTCGTTATCAGCGTCATCGTTACTGGCTGCTTAAATATCTGGAAAAAAGGGTGGGTGAAAAGCTGAGCGTTCTGATCCTTGAAATTCAGCCGAGGCGGATTCAGGTTGTCATTAAAGATGTACTGCTGGAAGGTGATCTGCCGCTCAACCAGGGAGTACGGGTTGAGCCCGGTGATGTGATCAGGGTGAAACTGGCAAAAGCCAATGCACTGGATAATACTTTGCGGCTGGAGTGGTAGTTGATGTTCAGCTAATGTAACTGTTTAGCGATTTTGCCAATTATGTGGTACCACATTCTAGGTTACTCCCCTCACCCTAACCCTCTCCCCCAGGAGAGGGAATATCCGAGTTAGTAGAAAATTTACAATTATTAAATACATTATTTAGGGCTGCCCCCCTCTCCCTGTGGGAGAGGGGCGGGGTGAGGGGGAAATGTTACTTTTAAAGCCCCCGGTTGTGACGCTGAATAGTTATCAGCTAATCATAAATGATAGCGGTGTATTTTTCCAGGACGGAAACTGTTTTGTCGTCGAGTTCATTTGCCACTTCGTGGATTTGGTACTCCTGTTGGCAAGAGGTACACCGCATTCGTACCCGGCGGCAGCTTCTGGCCACTTCCAGCTCACCCTTACATTTCTTGCACTGCATAATCTGTCATTCCTCCTGCACTAAATACTTATGATTCCGCCAGCAGTTCCTCTCGGGTAAAGATCGTTTCCAGGGTGTAGCCTTTTTCTTTCAGGGCTTCGGCGCCCCCTTCCTGGCGGTCAACCATTGTGATGATCTGGACCACTTTAAAGCCTTGGGCCTCAACCCTTTCAATAACTTTAAAGAGGGTGCCGCCCGTGGTCACCACATCCTCAAGCAGGGTGACCGCGCAACCCGGTTCCATATTTTTCTGGCCTTCAATATAGGCCTCGGTGCCGTGTCCTTTTGATTCCTTTCTGACAATAAAGGCTGGAATCGGCTGTTTTTCAAGATAGCTGACAATGGATGCGGCGGTGACCAGCGGATCGGCTCCCAGGGTCATGCCGCCTACAGCAAGAATATTTTCAGAATGATTTTTTATCATGGAAAAAATGAGCTTGCCGCAGAGCAAGGCCCCTTCCGCTGACAGGGTGGTCTGCTTGCCGTCAATATAAAAATCGGATTCACGGCCGGAGGAGAGCTTGAATTTTCCCTTGCGGTATGATTTTTCCAGGATGATTTCTTTTAAACGTTGTCTGTCGTCCATGTGTAAGTCCTTGAATTAGTTAAACTGGTTCAACTGGTTCAACTGGTTTTATTGGTTTTGTCAGTTCAACCAGTTTAGCCAATTTAACCAGCTCAACCAACAAAACAGATTATACATTAAATCTAAAAAGAATGCAGTCGCCATCCTTAACAATATATTCCTTGCCTTCCAGGCGGAGAAGTCCTTTTTCCTTTGCTCCGGCTTCACCATTGCAGGCAATATAG
The DNA here is from genome assembly GCA_034723545.1 of Thermodesulfobacteriota bacterium. GTDB lineage: Bacteria > Desulfobacterota > Desulfobulbia > Desulfobulbales > SURF-16 > JAGHCC01. Next base: position 23,172 of record JAYEPA010000074.1, read on the forward strand.
TCATCATAGGAGATGACCTCAGCCTTGATAAAGCCCCGTTCAAAGTCCGTATGAATCACGCCGGCCGCCATGGGAGCTGTCGCATTATCAGGAATAGTCCAGGCTTTTGTCTCTTGTTCGCCCACGGTGAAATAATTGATCAGTCCCAGCGACTCATAACCGGCCTTGACCAGCCGGTTGAGACCGGATTCTGTCATTCCCATGTCGGCAAGAAAATCCTGCCGCTCTTCCGGGTCAAGTGTGCTGAGCTCCTCTTCAATGGCCCCGGAGATGACGACAACCGGGGCACCTTCTTCTTTTGCCGCCGTCTCAAGCTCTGTCACCCATTTATTGCCGGTGGCAATGTCATCTTCACTGACGTTGGCGACATACAAGACTGGCTTGGATGTAAGCAGACAGAGTTCCTTCAGCAGGCTTTTTCCTGTGTCATCGGTTTCAAGAAGACGGGCCGGCTTGCCCTCATTCAGTAGATTCTCCAGTTCTTTAAGGATAACAACCTGGGCTTTGAAAAGTTTGTCCCCTGATTTTGCCTGGGTAGTGGTTTTAGTCAGTCGTTTGGAGACCGTTTCAATATCTGCCAGGATCAATTCGGTATTGATGATTTCTCTGTCCCGCAGAGGATCAATGCTGCCATCCACATGAACGATATTGCTATCTTCAAAACAGCGAACCACATGAGCGATGGCATCCACCTGACGAATATGGCCCAGGAACTGATTGCCAAGTCCTTCCCCCTTGCTGGCCCCGCTTACCAGACCGGCAATATCGACAAACTCCATCTGGGCATACACTTTTTTTTTGGTATTGACCATGTTCGCCAGGATATCAAGACGTTGATCGGCAACAGGCACCATGCCTACGTTGGGCTCAATGGTGCAGAACGGATAGTTGGCCGACTCGATTCCGGCGGATGTCATAGCGTTAAAGATTGTCGATTTTCCCACATTAGGAAGGCCGACAATACCGCAGCAAAAACCCATGAGATCTCCTGTGGTGTTTAGTAATTTGATTGATGAGGGCGATTATGTCTTGCCGGCACCCTTTATAATGAGTTCTTGGCAATGGGGCAAGAGTTGATTGTTTTTTTCTCAGCAGAGATGGAATTAGAGATGAAATGAGTTGAAGGAACAGGCAAAACTGGTATTCTTTTAACAGCCATTAAACATCAGCCAACAGCCATGTCACGTAAAAAATCCCCCACTCAAATGTCCGAGCTGCTCAATTCTCTTATTCAGAAAAAGGGTTGGAAAAAGCAGATTACCCGCAACAGGGTCTTCCTGTTATGGGATCGGATTGTGGGCGAAGATATTGCCGTCCATGCCCAGCCTTTTGTTGTCAGGGGCAAGACACTTTGGCTGAATGTCTCGGATTCGGTCTGGATGCAACAGCTTCAGTTTCAGAAAATGACCATTCTGGAGAGAGTGAAACAGGTTTTGCCCGGCAGCTCAATCAATGATATTCGCTTTCAGCTCGACACTTCTCTTGGCCGGTCCCGGCCGCAGCCGGAACAGCAATCACCCGAACCCCAAGCGACTCAGCCCGATCCTCAAAGAAAAGAAAAATTTGACAAGATGATTTCTACCCTGAAAGATGAGGAGATGCGGAAGGCCATGGAACGACTCTGGCTGAAGCTTGAAAAGGCAGGGAGGCGGTCTTAACAGAAAATTGTCACTGCCGTGATATTATCCTTGCCGCCGGCCTCATTAGCCTGATGAACCAGATTCCCGCAGGCTTCTTCAGATGTGGCGGATTGGAGAAGAGTTTTCTCCAGCTCCGCATCCTCTACCATGGACCAGAGACCGTCCGAGCAGAGCAGGATCCTGTCACCCTCGTGCAGATCAAACGCGTGGAATTCCGGATCTTCCGCAAAGGGATAGCCAATGGCCCGACTGAGAACGCTTCTTGATAAATTGGGTCCCTGTGTGGCGAATTCGTCGTTTGCCAGTTCCGCCATATAGGTGTGATCGGTGGTGACTTGAGTGAATTTTGAGCCATGGGCAAGATAACATCTCACATCGCCCACATGACAGATATAGGCGGTGTCTCTGGCAATCAGGCATGCTATAAGAGTACAACCCATTCCCTGCAGATTGTCATCTTCAGCCGCCTGATCCATCACAACCTGATTACAATGACGAAAAGAACTTGTCAGTGCATGACGAATTTCTTCTGGATTGCTGCTCATGTTTCGGACCGCCCTGTGAGAAAAATGGCGCACCAGAGTTTCAATTGCAACCCGACTGGCCACTTCGCCCCCCCGATGTCCTCCCATGCCATCGGCAACCAGAAAGATTTTCCTGTCCGGTAGAACGGAAAAACTGTCCTCATTGTTTTTACGGACCATGCCTGTTTCTGTTCGACCGAAAGGGGAAAGATGGAGAGAAGAAAAACGAAAAAGTTTTTTTATAAATTCCAACATAAGAGCTCTTTAAAAGTCTAGGTAACTATTCAGCATCCTAACCGGGGGTGAAAATACCGGCGATTATTATAAGAATAACAAAAGAATTATATCGTCATTCCGGCATGTTTTTAGCCGGAGATAAGCGCAGACTTCGATCCAGGGCTGATTTTGCGGTTTTTATACAGGCTACTCAAAATCTTGTTACTTAGAAGGACGGGACAAGATCGGGTGTTCCTGGATGGTTAAAAATCGAGTTGATAAATAATCATCCATAAAACAATGGCGCCGTCCTGCCTTCCCGCCAGAAAGGTGTGGGGTCTCGGCCCCTGGACCAGACTGCGAATGCCGCCCCCCCTGCCGTCAAGAGTCAGCCTTTCCTCGCCTGTCCGCAGATCCCAAACCTTGATGATATCGTTTTCGCTGCCGGTGATCAGGCTGGTGTTATCGGCCGCGATGAGTACGGCTGTGACAGCATCGTCGTGGGCCTGGATTGAATGTTGACAGTGGCCGGTTCCGCTGTCATAGACGCGGACAATCCGGTCCTGACCAGCCGAGGCAATGGTTCCGCCGTCTTGACTTGTCGACAGTGAATGAACCGGCAGGACATGACCGCCGAATGAACGGTCATGCTCATTTGCGCTATTTTTCCAGAGCAGGATATTGCCTTTTTCATCCCCGCTGAGCAGTTCTGGTTTGTCATTTAAGAAAACAAGAGATCGAATTGCAATCCTTTGCCGGGTCGCGATATTTTTGCTTTTTCCACTGGCAAGATTGTATAGTTTTATTTCTCCAGCACCGGTTCCGGCGGCCAGCCAGCGGTTGTCCGGACTGAAAGCAATGCTAAAGACCGGTTTGTCTCCAGTCTCTAAAATTGATTGTTTGTTTTTCAGCAGAAAAGACAGGAGAATGGTGCCGTTTTGCAGACCAGTGGCAATGAGATTTGCAGTGGAGCCGGCAGCCAGTGAGGTGATAGGCGCGGCAGGTTCCGTCAAAATTTTGCTTTTTGCCCTGGAACCGAGATGACGGATCAGAACAGGTCCTTTTTCCCCGGCAGAAATAATTTTTTTGGTTGCGGACAGAAAAGCAAGAAACGTAGCCGGGTTTTCTGAACCTGGATGAGTTAAAATACGCTGGGCTGCGACTGTCCGGACCTTTTTCCCCCTGTGCAGAAGTTGTTCGTACACCTTATTGAAGGTTTTGTTTTTTGTAAAGTTATTATGGCTCCAGGACTTCATCAGCGTGTCGTGGCAGGCGGAAAGTTCTTTGTTTTTCAATAAATCAAGAACATTTTGCTCAATAGACAAGAGCAGCTGACTTTGCCGGAATATTTCCATGGGAGCTTTGGGAAAGCAGAGAAGGAGCTGTGGCTGGATATGGCGTTTATCCGTCCTGTTCTTTGTTTCTGTTTTGATGTGTTCTCTTACAGTGTTTTCCAGTTCATCAAGGAGATTTGTTTGCGGTAATCTTTTTTTTGCAGCCTTGATCAGGCACTGGATTCGTTTCGGTTGTTCATGAGTCTTACACCATTTTAACACGATGAGGTTGTGGATGGCCTCGGGGAGAAGATCATTGCACTCAAGGGCACGGTTGATAAGAGCCATCGCATTTTTAAATTTACCCAGTTCCGCAAGCGATACAGCCCGATTGTTATAACTTTCCGCTTGGAGGTTGACATTTTCCATGACGGCATAGGGACAGGCAACATGAAAAAGTTCCAGGTGGACTTCATTCAACGCCTGCCGCAGAGCCCCGAAATCCGGATAGCGGTCTTTGCGATGATAGGCAACGCTTTTTTTTAGAAGTTTTTGCAGTGATTTGGGTAAAACAATGGTGGGATCGGTGGGAGTCGGTTGTGGGTCGCCTCCTTCGGCATTGTGTTTGTACGGTCTTTTCCCGCAGAACAGGAGCCAGAGGCAGATCCCGAAAGAAAAGATGTCTGATCTGAAATCAACATGATGAGAATCTCGTAGCTGTTCGGGTGAAGCGTATTTCGGTGTGCCGCGAAAACCCATTGTGGCATCCGGCGAGGATGGGGGGGGCTGATCCGGATCAGTCGGTCTTTTTTCCTCGGAAATTTTTCGTAAGATCCCGAAATCCGTTATTTTAAGAATGCCGTTTTTTGTCAGCAGGATGTTGAGCGGTTTAATATCCCGATGAATTATTCCCTTGGAATGGGTATATTCCATACCGTTACAGAACTGGACGGCCAGTGAAAGAGCTGTCCTGAAATCGCGGCATCTTCCCGCCTTGACCCAATCTTCCAGGGTGCCTCCGTCAATATATTCAATAAAAAGATGAGGCACTTTAGCGATATTGCGAACATAATAACAGGCGGCAATATTAGGATGGAGTCCAAGTTTCACCCAGCCGTTGGATTCGGCAAGGATGCGTTTTAAACCTTCCTCGTCGTCCAGAACCTCTGGCCGCGGTGACTTGATAGCCATCTTGACTCCCCAGACAAGATGTTCCGCGATATAGACTTTCCCCATTGCCCCGGAAAAAATCTCTTCCACCCGATATCGTTTGTCAATGACATCACCGCGCTGCCAACTTGGTACGGACAGAGCAGAGCCGGTCGGATCAGGGCGGGGTTGTTTTTTGGCCGTTTCCGTCGGTAGGGGAGGCTTATTTTTTGTTCCGAAGAATCTTGTCAGCATACTTCAATATTGGCTATACGGCACCTGTGGTCGATTACTGTGCTATCGTCTGTTTATTCGAAACGGATTTGGTGACTGCGAATTTCAATGATATCACCCTTGGTCAGAGGGACTTCGTTTTTGATTTTTACCCCGTTGATCTTTGTCGCTACCCAACTTCTTTGTGGAACGATAAACAATTTTCCCTCGCGGTTGATAATGTAACACTGGGCCCCGGCAATAAACCAGCCGGTCACAACAAGATCACAGGTAATATCTTTGCCTATTTTAATTGAGCTGAGGCCATCCAGGTTGATTACAGTTCCTTTTTTTCGACCGCCAATGACGGAAAGTTGATGCCCACCTTTTTTGGGCATGCTTGCTTTCTGTTCAGCACTGAGTTTTTTCTGGCTGACAAAAACTGTTTCTTCATCCATATCCATCTCAACGGCACTGCTTTTGGACAAGGCAAAATTCCCGCCGCCTGCACCGACCGGAGACAGTCTGAATTTGCCGATTTGAATGTTATCTTTTTCACTGACCTGGGATCGGGATGAAATTTTGTTGCCATTAACAAAGGTGCCGTTCAAACTACCCAGATCTTCAATAAAACAGGCACCGGGAACAACCTCAAAGGCGGTGTGATGACGGGAAATTGCCGTATTGTCAATTACAATGTCGGCATCACTTCCCCTGCCGATTACAACTCTTTTCCCTTCATCGATGCTGAAATTTTTTATGACTTTATTGTTGAGCGTTATCGACCAATGAGACATCAGGTCCTCCTTGCATGAAAATTGAGCACTATTTAAATGTTTGTGAGATGAATTTTAAAGGTTTTATTTTGTCTGTGTGGATGGAGTCATCCTTTTTAGATACTGAAATAAGTCCGGCAGTGAACCGCCATAGGCCACAATTTCTTTAGATTTTCCCCGGACCTTGTATTCCCTGGATTGAAAGCATTTTGAGGCTCCCGGCAGATGCGTGTATGTCTCAGAGCCGAGGATGACATCAAACATGTCGGGAACCGTCATTTCTTCCAGTCGGAATGTGACGTTCACCACATCGCCGACAATGGTATAATCCCGTTGGCCGTCTACTCCCATATTTCCCATGGCAGCCCGGCCGGTGTTGAGAGCGGCGCCGATTTTCAGCGGATGTTTTAAAAACGGTACTTTCTCCCCCAGCTTCCTGCTGAAAAGCGATATTTCCATGACTGTTTTAAGGGCTTGGAGGATGTTTTTATAATCACTCTCTTCTGTCCAGACAGCCATAACCGCATCACCAATAAATTTATCAACCTGTCCGCCGTTTTTCAGAACCAGCTCATTAACTTTTTTTGTCCAGTATCCCAGGAGCTGGGAAATTCGAGTTTCACCAAGTTCCTCTGATAAATTTGTAAATCCTCGGATATCACAGACCAAAATCGTGACCAGTTCCGTCTGAATAAAAGCGACGGTCTGATCGTCCTCCGGTTCTGTTTCGACGTCGGTTAAGGAGGGCTGTTTTTGACTTTTCTTTTGTAAAAAAAAGAGGATGGAATCACCGATTTTGATTTGGTCTTTTGTTTTGAGCCGGGTAGGGGTGTAGATTCGTTTCTTGTTTACCCAGGTGCCGTTGGAACTGCCCAGGTCGATCAAATTAAAACAACCGTTATCTTCCATCTGCAGCATGGCATGCTGGCGGGAAACCCAGTTGAAAGGCAAAACTATGTCATTGGCCTTGCCTCGACCCAGACGATAGGTGTTTTTTTCTTCCATGGCCCAGAAATAGGGTTGATTTTTTTTTCGGGTTATTAATTCCAGTGAAGCTGAAGGTTGCGATGGTTTTGTCATTGAGCGGGGAATCTCCTCACTTATTAAAAGCCGATAATTTATTTATTTCTAAAGAATATCATAATTGAATCGGTGGATTAAAGAAAAATGTTAAAATCTGACAGCAGAGATTTCAAATAAGGGGGACAGGTTGGCATGTTATGTAACGAGTAAGGATGGTGGGAAAGGCCATTAAATTTCTGTCGTCTTGGCAGAAAACACTTGGTCAAAACTTTCACCACGAATTCTTCACCAGATCGGCAAAAGTGAAGATCTTCTCCCCAGCCGGCCTTGTCCATTTTGCGCGGGCTCCATCAATCTGGTAGCAGTAGGCATGCTCGGGGGCTGTTGATTTAGGTAGAAAATTATCACCCTGGTCGGTCCTATGAATTTTCTGTGCACTTATGTCAATCAGCTTTCAATATTGACCCCTGGGCAGAAATCAGGCAAGGTGAATCATCATTGAGATTTTGTGTGTGATTGAATAGAAAACAAGGATGATGGTGGCCGATTTTTTTGTCCAGCAAAAACAAAAAAGTTGCGCTTGAGTCAACTTTTACCTTATAGTCATAATATGAAATTTGATCCCGCTGAAAAGATTGACGCTGAAAAGGCTCACTCCATAATCCGTGAGATTGTGGAAGACGGGGAAATTATTTTCAGCAACCATGCCAAAGAAAGGATGAAAGAAAGGGACTATTCAACGCATGATGTTGAGCATATTCTCATCCGGGGCGAAATCATAAATACAGAGTTCAAAGACAAAACACAGAGCTGGGCATACAAGATAAAAGGAGATGATCTTGAAGGTGATGAGGGCGGTGTTGTTACTGCCATTATCAGCCGTCAGGCTTGCGTCATAATAACTGTTTTAGGATGAGAGGAGAGCACGAATGAATAAATGTTATTCATGCGGTGAAAATATTCAGGTAATAAAAGATAAACCATATCACTATACTGAATGCGGACTTGATGTTGTTTTGTGCGGTATAACCCAATATGTTTGTCCGGCGTGCGGTGAAAAATATGCTTCTATCCCAAACATGCAAAAACTACACAGGTTTATCGGTACGCATATTTGTCAGAAAAGGAGAGCGTTGCTTAAGCCTGAAGAGATTAAATTTCTCAGAAAAGATTTACAGCTGAAGTCTAAAGAGCTTGCGAATTTGCTTGGCGTTACTCCTTCCACCATCTCAAGATGGGAGAACGGGAAAAAACAGATAGGCGAACCGTATGATCGGCTTTTACGGTCAATCTTCATGATGTATGCATCGGAGCAGGCAAATCACATAATATGCGGCGGTGTTGAGCTGTTTAAAGAGTTACCGGCTAAACGGAAGAAAATTGACCAGCCCAAGGAACTTGTTCTCAATCCTCAAGAGTGGCTGAATTGCTTCCCTGATTGCTGTCCGGCATAATCCTGGAAAAATATTGTTCGACAAAAAGCGGCTGCCAGAGATGGTGGTCGCTTTTTTGTGGCCGTCATGCCAGAGAATTTTAAAAAGGGATGGTGAATTGTGGGGGGACATGGTGGGGGACACAGAGCTAAAACAAAAAAAGGGATTCAAGCTAATCACTTGAATCCCTTTGTTTTTTACTGGGGTGAGCGATGGGATTTGAACCCACGGCCTCCTGGGCCACAACCAGGCGATCTAACCAACTGAGCTACGCTCACCATGCAGGTTATCTTTATCATTTATAATAAAGACAACTGACAAGCAAAATTTTATAATCAATTGCTTGTCTCTTGACAAGTTTTAAATTGATTTTTTTTTGGATCAATTGCCCGAAGCAGGAAGATTGACGGTTTTGTAAAAAACTAAAACTTCTGCTGACAATGTTTACAGAATTTAGCCTGTAATTTTATAATCTCGGAACAATGAGGGCATTCTTTTTTGAAATTTGCCTTCAGAAGATCAAGGATGACCATGTTCACCATGTGCTCCATGTCCGCTTTCAGGAATGAATGATTGCGTATCGGGTCAATACAGGAAAGGTCATTGAAATCCTTGAGCAATCTGATGGCTTTTTCCCTGTCTGCGGGATTGGCATGTTCGTCAAGGATCAGAAGCATGACAGGTTCGAGATTTTTATCAGCCACACAGCTGTCAAGTTGAGCCACAGCTTCTTTTTCCTTCTGCTTACGCACGTTTGTAGCTTTCATCTCCTCGATGTTGACTTCGCTGCCTTTGAAGGCCTGCTTGCCGGCCACCATCATTGCTTCTCCCTTTTTACTGCCTGGAAGCAGCACATAACGATATGATCCGACATGGCCGTAAAGGTTTTCAATGCTTTTCCAGCCGTTTACAAACAGTTTGCACTCATCATTTAGACAGACGTAAAAGATTTCAGTGCCCCAGCCAAGACCGTCACCAACATGGAAAGGGGGAACATGGCAACAGGACAGAAGTGACTCGCAATGGGGACAGTAATATTTTTTCTCCGCGTATTTTAAACAATCGTCACATGACAGCATAAATCTATTTCTCCAGATAAAAATTGATATATTAAAAAAAATTTTGTCAGTTAGTAAAGAGTCAACCTCTCGATATTATCGGGAAGATGGTAAAAGATGTGAATTCTGTACCCCATCCTGGGGCTGTGTAACTGGAATTTTTCAGGAGTAAGGCCGGCTGCCACCTGAAAAATAGGAAAACAGCATCAACAGTGACACGGCAATCAACACGAACAAAGGTAAATTGGGAGTTTTTTTCATGGAAGAAAAATAAGCATTCTATCAGGGAGGTCAATGAATGAGACAAAAGTTTTCTTGGATGTCTGTCCCACAGCCGGACAAAGACATTTAGATTGACTTTTTTGAGGATGAACATTAAATAATGTGCTATTATTAAGTTACAATTTCTCCTTGTCTGGATAGAGTCAAGATCCGGATTTTTCGTGGTCCGGTCAGTCGCTGACTCAATATTGACAATCAGTAGTTTTCTTCGATTTTTAATCAGACTTTAATTCAAAGCAAATAAAAAAATGGATCAATCTGACAGCTCAAGATATGCCGAGTCAGGCGTGGACATTGACAAGGCAAACGATTTTATTGAAAATATCAAACCTCTAGTGGCCGCAACATTTAAAAGAGGAGTGTTGACTGATATTGGCGGTTTCGGCGGACTCTTTGCCCTTGGCAATGACCGGTACAAAGATCCGGTGCTGGTCTCTTCAACTGACGGTGTAGGCACCAAGTTACAGATTGCCAAGATGTGCAATCGGCATGATACCATTGGTATTGATTTAGTGGCAATGTGCGTGAATGATGTTGTTGTCTCGGGTGCGCAGCCTCTCTTCTTTCTGGACTATTTTTCCATTAGCAAACTGGATCTTGATGTTGCTACGGATGTGGTTAAAGGCATTGCAAAGGGTTGCGAAATATCGAATTGTTCCCTTATTGGCGGTGAAACAGCTGAAATGCCCGGGCTCTATCAGCCAGGTGATTACGATTTGGCCGGTTTTGTCGTTGGTATTGCCGAGCGGAATAAACTTATTGACGGTTCCGAGATCAAGGTTGGGGATAAGCTTGTTGGACTTGCCTCAAGCGGTCTGCATAGCAATGGTTTTTCCCTGGTCAGAAAAATTTGTTTTGAAGAGCTTGGCCTTGGCATTGATGATTATGTCGAAGAGCTGGGTTGTTCCCTGGGTGAAGAACTGCTGAAGCCTACCCTGATCTATACCGAGACCTTGTTGAACATCATTAAAAATTTTGAGATCAGAGGTTTAGTTCACATTACCGGCGGAGGGTTTGTCGATAACATTCCCAGAATTCTGCCGAATGGCTGCAAGGCCATCGTCCATACCGATTCCTGGCCTATGCTGCCTGTCTTTAAGTTTTTACAGGACAATGGTAATATTTCCACGAAAGAAATGTGGCGCACGTTTAACTGTGGATTAGGCATGGTGGCGATTGTTGATGCCAAAGAGGCTGAAGATGTGACGCAACAGCTTGTTGCCCTTGGGGAAGTTCCTTATGTGATTGGTGAAATTACCGCCAGAAATGACGGGGAACCCTCCATTGAGATGATTACTTAAATTAGTTTTTTTCATCATTTAGTCGTTTTTTTTAAGGTCATTTCCGTACGGGGAGTGACCTTTTTTTATTGTCATATTCATTTTTCTCCCGCTACATTTGATTTTCTCTTCTGATTTCCATCATTGATTCATCCTTACTTTTTTTCATCCTGATTTTTCTTTTTCTGTGCAATCGGAATCACCACTGCTGAGATGAATAAAGTCTGTCATTTTATTGACATCAAATGAAAAAATGCCGGGCAAAAACTGCAGGAGGAGGAATAAAATTCCTTCCATCAAGACATAATTATGCCTTCAATAATTTTTTTATCTAAAAAACAAACTAAAATTATATGTGCAATTTTAGTTTGTTACGTAAATTTTTTTGTTTTCTTGTCGTTAAGATCTCTGAGTATTTTGATTCGGTATAAAAATAGCAATGATTGTTTAGAAAGAAATTATATTGACACATGAGCCTCTTGCAAAATTAACCGAGGTTTTTTTGTCAACATAACATATTGAAATAATTGAGCTTCACGGCATTCCATGGTATTGTTTTGTACCACCAAAATAAAACCAAGGAGGATGCCAATGAAGCTCACAGACAAGATATCATGGTTAATGGGTCGTGTCCAAAAAAGTTTGTTCCCTCATCTGAACGAATGCTTTGACACCCCTCTCACAGAGCAGGAACAAAGGCTGGTTTCAATTCTTGAGATTGTCCAGATTGAAAAGTATGTTTCTAAAAGCGCAACAAGTCACTGGAGAGGTCGCAAGCCTCTTGACCGACAATCCTTGGCACGAGCATTTGTGGCCAAGACGCTGTATCGTGTTCCCACAACCAGTGATTTAATCCGAGCACTTCGGGCAACCAGGAATCTGAGGCGTATCTGTGGATTTGCAACCACATGTGAAATACCATCAGAATCCACATTCTCTCGAGCATTCGCCGAGTTTGCCGTCAGTGGACTTGGAACCAGGGCACATGATTCTTTGGTGCAGGACTATTTGGCAGATGAACTGCTCGGACATATCAGCCGGGATTCTACTGCAATCGTTGGCAGGGAGAAACCTGCAAAGAAAGTGAAAGAACCAAACACGCCGCGTAAGAGAGGCCGTCCTGCCAAGGGCGAAAAACGGGAACCGGCTGCCCCAAAACGACTTGATCGTCAGATTGCTTTGTCTGCAGAGGAAGCAGTCCGGGAACTGCCGACCAGCTGTAATCGCGGCACTAAGAAAAATGCCAAGGGTTACAAAACATCTTGGAATGGTTACAAGCTGCACTTGGATATAAATGACGCGGGCCTGCCGATCAGTGCTCTTGTCACCTCTGCTTCATTACATGACAGCCAGGTTGCCATTCCTCTGATCAAGCTAAGCAGTAGCAAAGTCAGCTATCTCTATGACCTGATGGATGCTGCCTACGATGCCAAACGGATTAGAGAAACAAGCCAGCAGTTTGGACATGTAGCAATCATTGACAAGAATGGTCGTGGCAAAGAAGTCATTCCAATGGCGCCCCATGAAGCGGAACGCTACAAAGAGAGATCATCTGCTGAACGGGCAAACGGCCGGTTGAAAGAAGACTTTGGAGCCAACAACGTCATGGTAAAAGGGCACAGCAAAGTGACTCAGCATTTGATGTTTGGAGTGATTGTCTTATTCGCTGATCAGCTCTTACGGTTGCTCTGATAAAATTTTCAAAGAACGACAAACAGCTTCATCACAGGAGACGTGCGCCGATGTGGCCATAAAATTTAACGAAAATTCAATAAAATGAACATGGAGAGCTAATGAGACCCATTCGGTCGGTTTTAAGCCAATACCACTGGTGTGTCGTTACCGCCCAAGTTGCTCATTTTGCAAAAGGCTCACATGGCTCTTAAAGGGCCGAAAAAAAAGGGAGAAGGAATTTTAAGATGAATGTTGCCGTCTCTTTTCTAGATACAATCAATCATGTTGAGAACAATCCCGGTGATTTAACCAGCCTCATTGCTGAGCTGAACCGGATGAAAAAGAATTCGGAATGGCTCGCAAAGATCAATGATCTACATGCCAGACTGGCCCGCGCCCTTGACCTGACCAGCATGATAGAAACATTTTCTGTCTGGCTGACGCCGTTTTTGAAGCATGATCTTATCGGCTATAATCACATAGACCGTCAGCGAAAGTATATGTTTTGTTCGGGCCACGGTCCGGATCGGCGAGGGGTGATTAAGGTTGCTGAAGAAACATTTAATGATCCTGCAAAACAAAACGACGGTCTTTCCAGGCATCAGAATCAATTTTTTGTCCATAGTCGGTCTCTTGGTTCCCGGGAAACAAGCGGCAGGCTTCTTCTCGTCCGTAAACATCGAAAGATCGGCACGGATGAAGCAGAAATGTTTGATAATGTGCTGGAGGTTTTAAGTGAGCCCCTGCAACGGGCTCTTGATTATGAAGATCTTTTTGATCAGGTTCGACAGGACAGCTTGACGGGACTGGCAAACCGGCGGGTTTTTGATGAACAAATTCCTCCCCTGCTTGCCAGCGCCGGACGCCACGGGTTTCCCGTGACCCTGTGCAGCATGGATCTTGATAAGTTTAAACAGGTCAACGATCAACTCGGGCACGCCGAAGGGGATAAGGTCCTGCGCCAGGTTGCCCTGACTTTTGCGAAGATGGTGCGTAGCAGTGATATTCTTGTTCGAATGGGCGGAGATGAATTTCTTCTTGTTCTCCCGTATACTGATTTGCAATCGGCTCATCATCTTGGCCAACGTCTCTGTAATGCTGTGGATCAGCTCGATATTTTTTCAAAACCTGAAGAAAAATTAGGGGTCAGTATCGGTCTTGCGCAATGGCATTCTGATTTATCAAAAGAAGAATGGATTCAAAAAGCCGATGAACTTCTCTATCAGGCCAAAAAAAACGGTCGTTGTCGGGTGTGCATGGAGTAACCCGGAAATATCACCACACCTTTGATGGGTGAGCCCGCAGAAGTCCTGCGGGCTAACCTATTAGAGAAGTTCGTTCCACCTCCAGAGTTCGCCGTCCTTCTCTGGGTTTTTATTTTCTTTCTTTCAATTCCGGTCCTTCAGTAATCCTCCAAGGCATCTCCCGCCCTCGTAACTATTCAGCGAGTATCTCAAAATGACCAAAACCACCGAATGTATCTATTCAGATGTGCCCCATATTCGTTTATTTAAGACTTTGAAGCATACTGGTGCTATTCGAAAAGGCTTAAATGGACGAAGATGGGGTGCAGCTGAATAGATACCCGCCCTCTTTGTTTTCCCTCTGCTTGACAACGATTCCTCGCAAACTTATCAGTTTATACGAACATGTTTTACCACGGTTCCCACAGAGAACGGTGGATCTTGTATTTACTAAAAACTTATTTTTTAAAAGATATACAATTGTGAGGATAAGCGATGCAATTTGATAAATTTACAATGAAGTCCCAGGAAGCCATCCAGGCTGCTCAGGGTTTGGCGGAACAGAACGGGCAGCAGGAAATTCTGCCGGAGCATCTTTTGAAAGTTGTCATTCAACAGGAAGATGGTGTTGTCAGTCCGGTCCTACGCAAGCTTGGCGTGGACCCCCATCTTGTTTTAAGTGAGGTTGATCAATTGGTGGCAAGTCTACCCAAGGTCAGCGGCGGTGGATTTGGCGAGGTTTATGCTTCCCAGCGTTTAAAAAAGGTGCTTGATCAGGCTTTTAATATTGCTTCTGATATGAAGGATGAATATGTCAGTCAGGAGCATCTGTTTTTTGCCATTTTGGACGAAAGTGGTTCCAAGGCGGCTGATCTTCTCAAAAACAGGGGGGTGACAAAAGAGAGTTTTTTGCAGGCCCTGGTGGAGATTCGCGGCACTCAGCGGGTCACGGATCCCAACCCCGAGGAAAAATATCAGGCTCTGGAAAAATATACCCAGAATCTGACTGATTTGGCGAAACGGGGTAAGCTTGATCCGGTGATCGGCCGTGATGATGAAGTGCGGCGGGTTGTTCAGGTCTTAAGCCGCCGGACCAAGAATAATCCGGTTTTGATCGGTGAGCCCGGGGTCGGAAAAACCGCCATTGTCGAAGGCCTGGCCCAGCGCATTGTCATGGGAGACATCCCTGATACCCTGAGCAATAAACAGGTCCTTACCCTTGATCTTGGCGCATTAATTGCCGGAGCCAAGTATCGCGGCGAGTTCGAAGATCGGCTCAAGGCGGTTCTCAAGGAGGTGGCGAAAAGGGAAGGGGAGATCATTCTTTTTATTGATGAAATTCACACCCTGGTTGGCGCTGGAGCAGCCGCAGGAGCCATGGATGCCTCAAATATGCTCAAACCTGCCCTGGCCCGCGGTCAGTTGCATTGTGTCGGCGCCACAACCTTAAATGAATACCGCACTATTGAGAAAGATGCAGCCCTTGAGCGCCGATTCCAGCAGGTTCTGGTGCTTGAGCCTTCTACTGAAGATTCCATTGCCATTCTGCGCGGCATCAAGGAGAAGTATGAGGTGCATCATGGCGTCCGTATCCGCGATTCAGCCGCTGTTGCTGCAGTTACCCTTTCCCAGCGATATATTGCCGATCGTTTTTTGCCGGACAAGGCCATTGATCTCATTGATGAGGCAGCCTCGCGGCTGCGCATTGAAATTGACAGCATGCCCACTGAAATAGATGAAGTTGACCGGCAGCGCATCAAGCTTGAGATTGAGCGCGAGGCCTTGAAGAAGGAAAAGGATGAACCCTCCAGGGAGCGGCTGGCCAAGATTGAGGCTGAATTGGCTGACATCAATGAAAACCTGAGCAGCATGAAGGGGCATTGGACCCTGGAACGCGATGTGATTCAGGATATCCGCAGTATCAAATCCGCCATTGACGAGGCCCATGTTGAAGAGCAGCAGGCCGAGCGGGTTGGAGACCTGAGCAAGGTTGCTGAAATACGCTACGGCAGAATTGGCGATCTGGAGAAAAAGCTGGCTGAAAATAACGAAAGGCTGGCCGAGATCCAGAAGGATCGGCAGATGCTGAAGGAAGAGGTCTCGGCTGGGGACATTGCCGCCGTTGTGGCCAAGTGGACCGGTATTCCCGTTGACAAGCTCCTTGAAGGTGAAAAAGAGAAGCTGGTCCATACCGAGGATAAATTGGCCGAAAGGGTTGTGGGCCAGAAAGAAGCCATTACGGCGGTGGCAAATGCGGTACGCCGGGCCAGGGCTGGCTTGCAGGATCCGAATCGGCCTTTAGGTTCATTCATCTTTCTCGGTCCCACCGGGGTCGGCAAGACCGAGCTTGCCAGATCACTGGCAGAATTTCTCTTTGACAGCGAGCAGTCCATTATTCGTCTGGACATGTCGGAATATATGGAAAAACATTCCGTGTCCCGGCTTATCGGCGCGCCTCCGGGGTATGTGGGGTACGATGAGGGTGGGCATCTCACTGAAGCGGTAAGGCGACGTCCCTATGCCGTTATCCTCTTTGATGAGATTGAAAAAGCCCATCCGGATGTGTTTAATGTTCTGCTGCAGATTCTGGATGATGGCCGGATGACCGATGGTCATGGCAGGACGGTTATTTTCAAGAACACAATCCTGATCATGACCTCAAATCTCGGCAGTGATTTGATCATGGAACATGGCGCCGGCCACCCGGAAAGACTGCAAGATCAGATTAACGAATTGATGCACCGGAAGTTCAAGCCGGAATTTTTGAATCGAATCGACGAGATCATCACTTTCCACAGCCTGTCAAAGGAGGATTTGGCCCAAATTGTTGATATCCAGCTTGTCTTCTTGCGGAAAAGAATGGAGGAACAGAAATTTCACGTTGAATTGACCGGGGCGACCAAGGATTTTCTGGTCGAGGTGGGTTATGATCCTGCCTTTGGCGCCCGGCCTCTGAAACGGGCTATTCAACGGCATATTCTCGATGGGCTGGCCATGGAAATTCTGAACGACCGGTTTCAGGAAGGGGACACTGTTCTCATCGATGCTGCCGATGATGGTCGAAGTTTGAATTTTGCCAAGGCAGGTTAGATGTTTTGACAGACCGCATCCGCAAAGTCCCCCTTAGAAAAAGGGGGACTTTGGAAATTAAGCTAATGACATTCAAATACAACCCACCAATGTCTTGGCATATTCCTCTTTTGGCGCGGTAAAGATTTCATGGGCCGGGCCTGATTCGATAATCATGCCGTCCTTCATGACCGCCACTTCATTGGCCAGGGCGCGGACAACCTGGAGATCATGGGAGATAAAGAGATAGGTCATGTTGTATTTTTGCTGCAGGTCGCGCAGAAGTTCGATGATCTGGGCCTGGATGGTCATATCCAGGGCGCTGGTGGGCTCGTCAAGGACAATGAATTTCGGCTGGAGAACCACGGCCCTGGCAATGGCAATGCGCTGACGCTGGCCACCGGAAAATTCATGGGGATAACGGTCGGCCATCGACCCTTCAAGACCAACTTCCTCCAGGCTCTGTTCGACAATTTGCTGCCGTTCCGCCCGGTTTTTGCCGATTCCATGCACCTCCAGACCCTCGCTGATGATCTGGGCAATGGTGAGCCGGGGCGAAAGAGAGGAAAATGGGTCCTGAAAGACCACCTGTAGTTCCCTCCGCAGGGGCCGTAATTTTCTCGTGTTCAGTGCCAGCAGGTCACGACCGTTATAGTCGATGCTGCCGTGGCAGTTTGTCAGTCGCAGAATACACATTCCCAGGGTGCTTTTCCCGGAACCGGATTCTCCGACAATCCCGTAAGTCCATCCTTCCCGGATGGTCAGGTTCACTCCGTTTACCGCCTTGATTTCTCCCACCTTTCTTTTAAAGAAACCCTTTTTGATCGGAAAATGACAATGGAGATTGCTGATCGTGATAAGTGGTCGTGATTTTTTTGGGGGAGCAGGTTCGCCATGGGGCACACTGCCCAGAAGATGGATGGTGTAGGGGTGCTGCGGCGCCGTAAAAATTTCTTCTGTTTGGCCGTGCTCGACGATTTTTCCCTGATGCATGATGTTAACACGGTCTGCTGTCTTTTTGACCATGTTGAGATCATGGGTGATGAGCAGGACCGCCATGTTCAATTCCTGTTGCAGTTCCTTGAGCAGTTCCATGATCTGGGCCTGAATGGTGACATCAAGGGCGGTGGTTGGTTCATCGGCGATGAGCAGTCCGGGACGGCAGGCCAGGGCCATTGCGATCATCACCCGCTGACGCTGGCCGCCGGACAGTTGGTGGGGAAAGCTCTGCATCCGGTTTTCAGGATCAGGTATCCGGGTGCGGGCCAGAAACTTAATGGCCCGTTGCCGAGCTTCATCCTTGCTGAGGCTCTGATGCTGCATCAACGGCTCGATGATCTGGTCACCGATGGGATAAACCGGATTTAGGGAGGTCATGGGTTCCTGGAAGATCATGGCGATCCGGTTTCCCCTGATGGCCCGCATTTTTTCTTCCGGCAGATTCAGTAGATTTTGATTTTCGAACAGAATTTCTCCCTGACTTTCAACCGTGTCCCGCTCGAGAAGCTGAAGGATGGAAAGGGCGGTGACCGATTTGCCGGAACCGGATTCTCCAACCAGGGCAACGGTTTCTCCCTTGTCCACATTAAGAGAAACCTGGTGCAGGACTTTTAAAAAACCCTCTTCGGTATGAAATCCGGTGCTTAGATTGTTTATTTGAAGGAGCATGTTTTATAAGGTTCAAAGGTTCAAAGGTTCAAAGGTTCAAAGGGACAAAGGGCTAAATGGCCGTGTCAATTTTAATGTCATACCTTAAGATGAGGAGCCGATAAGCACCCTTCAAAATTGGGCTTAGACTCATCTTCGTGTGGTGCTGATGGTCTCTTGTCTCAGATTTTCTGGCGAGGCCGATCAAGCTCCGCCGGATCCTGGAATTTAAATAGCCGCACTTTGCGGCTACGGGGAAATTCTCTCTTGATCATTGTTTTGAGTGCTTTACCCAGTTGATCCCGCGTAAGTGAAATTTCCTGCTCTTCATAGCCTTTTTCCCGGACAAGATAGCCTCCATCATGGAGACAAGCAATTGCCACCGACCGGTTACGTTTATAGGAGAGCAGTTCAATGCCGCCCGGAGGTTCGATCCTCTTAAGCAGACGCAGAACCTGGCTGCGTACCGAATTAATATTGACAAGAGACATAATGCAGACCTCGTAAAAAACTTTTTATTATTGACTGCAAACCCCTTACTGGCTAGGAATTTGATCAAAATTGGCCAGTTGGTCTGAGTTAAAAGGTTCAAAGTTCATGGTTCAAGGTTGCTGGTGCTTTTGAGATAACGGCTCCCCTCTTAATTCTGAACCTTGAACGAAACTCTGTGCAAATTTGCAGCAGCATGTCCAGAAAACAGCACCAATTTTACGATGTTTTAACGAGGCCTGTAATGGTTACAAAAGATTGTTCAACCGTTGTTCCAGTTCCTGGCCGGGCACAGCACCCACCACCTGATCTGCCGGTTGTCCGTTTTTAAAAAAGATAAGGGTCGGCACACCACGAATCTGAAACTGAGCTGCTGTCATCTGATGACGACTGGTGTCCAGTTTGCAGATAACGGCCCGACCCGCATATTGACCGGCTAATTGCTCGATAACCGGCGCCAGTGCGTGGCAGGGTCCGCAGGTCGGCGAGTAAAAATCGACCAGTACCGGCAGGGCGAAGTTATTCACCACCTGCTGAAAATTCTGGTCGCTGAGTTCAATCACGTTTCCATCAGACGCGGAGAGACGAGTGCCACAGCGACCGCATTTTGGGGTCAGGTGCTGCTTATCATCCGGAATCCTGTTTTTCGCTCCGCAGCTGGGGCAAACAATTATATTACTCATCGCGTTCCTCCTGAATTGAAATATGCACTATGTTCCCAATGTCGTCAACTCAAGAATAATCCGTATGGCAGGGGAGGCGCCCTCGCCGCGAATGGTATTCCTGCACAGCATAGGGTCTACCCATGAACCTAACAACCTGAGTCAAACGGCGATTTTAGCCCTTCACTCGAAGATTCTCTCATCCCTTCTCCCACAAAGAAAAATTGCTGAATGCGCAATATTGCGCAATGATGGCATGCCCTGTGTTGCGCAATATTGCGCAATATTGTATGGTGGCCTATGCGGATGATTAACGAGCGTACCCCAATGGCATTCGCTTCTCAGCACATTCCTTGCGGCTCAAAGTCTCACACTGTTCGCTATTTGCTGCGGCGAGCTTCAAAATTATTCATGAAATATTCGGAGTCCCGGTTGATATGCTTTCATTCACCCCAGATATAGAAACAGAAAAAGATCTGGTGCGATTTCAGGGCCGCCTCATTGAAACATGGCACAGTATATCAGCACTCTCCGAGAAGGAACTCGTTTACCTGCACCGTCAGGCACTTGTCAGTACCATTGGCGCTTCAACCAGGATAGAAAATGCTGTCCTTACAGATGAAGAAATTGACTGGGTGGACACCACTCTCAGCCAGGACAGTCGAACAACATCCTTCGATGCCCAGAAAGGCTTTATTCTCGACAAATTGTCAAAAGACCGGCAAAGAAGCATTGAGGAGGTCGCCGGCTGCCGCGAGGTGCTGACAACAATCTACCAGCAGGCCGCAGAACTTTTCCCGTTCACCGAAACACATCTGCGCGGACTGCACCATGACCTGCTCCGTTATTACCCGCAGGCGTCACGATATGCCGGGTGCTACAAAACAACAATCAATAAAGTTGTTTCATTCAATCATGAGACAGGGCAACGCTTAACCGTCCTCAATCCGGCTGATCCCGGCATTATAACCACAACCGCCATGGCAGATCTTATTAACTGGTACACCGCCTCAATCAGGGGATCTGTCTGGCCTGTGCTGGTTGCGGTAGAGTTTGTTTTCAGGTTTTTGGCGATACATCCGTTTCAAGACGGCAACGGCCGCCTGGGTAGAGGTCTTTTTCTTCTAGCCCTCCTGCAATCCGATGACAAATATTTGTGCCGGATCGTACCGTATCTTGCCATTGACCGGCAGATCGAAAAGAACAAGGCCCTCTACTATAAAGTCCTGCATCAGGCCTCTAAAGGAGAATTCTTCCAAGACTACAAACGGTATCACTATAATTCCCTGGCCCGCTTCTTCATCAGGATAATGGAGAATGGCTTACAGGATATTGTCGTTTATCGAACCAGATACGCAAATCTTCAAAAACTTTCAGAATCTGCCAGAAGAGTCCTGGACTGTTTCAAATCCAGCCCTGAAAAACTCCTGAAGGTATCTGATATTGAAAGGCAGACAGCACTTCCACGCCGGACGATTCAGTACAATCTTAAAAAAATGAAAGATATGGATTTTTTACAGCACCTTGGCAGCGGCGCCGGCAGTCGTTACCAATTGATTTTTTAAATTTTTCTGAGTCCATGTGTCATTCCTACCCCCGTACCCTCGATTTATGCAAAAGCGCCCGGAAAAGACAGGGAGAAAATTCGGTAAAAGTCAACGGCAGACTTGCCCCGTCACTCGTCACTTTGTTGCATCCTTATAAAGGTATCTTCCCTTATCCTCCCTAACCCACTAAAGTGGAATAAAACATCATGTTTTTCAGGATAAGTCCATTAGGAACGAGGACGAAATAACTTCCACATCTATGCAATCCCAGCTTCAGGCCATCTTTGATTGCTCTGAAGAGCGAAAAATCCTCACAGAGCCCAGCTATGCTCCGGTTTTTAGCTCTTCAGATCA
>JAYEPA010000075.1:0-4346 GCA_034723545.1 Thermodesulfobacteriota bacterium
ATTCGGCCAGACTTGTATGGCAGGGAAGATCAAGAATTGTGTCGGCAGAGGGATTAATGGGGATGACCGTGCCGTTGAAATCTCCGGTCAGCAGGTTTTTCAGGATGTCATGTCCCACCTTGCCCGGGGTTCTCGAAGCGCCGATGACGGCAATACTCTCCGGGTTAAAAAGTTTTTCAAGCATGATACAGGCCACCTCTTTTCGTTGATGAACCGTTGATCTGATGTCTGATGATCTGAATGGGGAGTC
The DNA here is from genome assembly GCA_034723545.1 of Thermodesulfobacteriota bacterium. Lineage (GTDB taxonomy): Bacteria > Desulfobacterota > Desulfobulbia > Desulfobulbales > SURF-16 > JAGHCC01. The sequence continues at coordinate 251 of JAYEPA010000075.1, forward strand.
GTGATGAAAATATTTAAAAAGACTTAATTTATCTTTGAATAATTATAGAGGAATAGTCAATTGATATTTTGAAATAATCGAATGTTTTTCTAAAGTTGACTGCATCCGTTGACTCTTCTTAATAAGTGGTGGTGTACAGACTGCCTCCCCCTTTGAAAAAGGGGGATTTTTTTAAGTTGCCACCAGTTATTGAGAAGTTACCATCCTATCCCCGAATTCAGTCCATGTCTTCCGTTCTGCCGTTTAATCATGCTGGCATGGGCCTTGTGGCTGACTTTCGGTTTACTGAAATGGCTGCGCTGGGGTTGAGAATATTTCAGTCAGAGGTTGTTGTGGTGTAAGGTTGAGGTGAAACTGCAAATCTGTTCATTACGCATACTTAGGAATAAGCAGCAACCTGCTGCTTGCCTGCCAACTGATTAATCTTCGTACTGGCAAATCTATTTGACTACTCATATTTTATCCCCTAAAATATGACAATATCGTATCTTTTGGTATTTACGGAAAATATCAACTTAAGCTTAATGCTTAATCAAATGTAACTATTCAGGGTAGGTAAAAATATTACGAAAAATAAGGTTGCGTGTCTCCGGCACTGAGGGGACTGATTTTATTTTTCCTGCTTTTAAGGTCGGGGACAGAATAATTTTCGCCAAAAGACGCGAAAAAAATTCAGTCCCCTTGGTCTGGAGGAAAAATTTAGATAAGCGCAGACTTCGATCTGTCTCCCGGCATAAAACCCAAACCTGCACTGATTTGAAGGAAATACAGGCAAGTTGTTTAGCGTAAATATAGCGGGGTGACTAAGCGATAGTTAACCCAGGAGGAGGATTGAACTATGTTTCAAGAAGATCGTAATTATAACAAATTCGCATGGGAAGACTTGGGCGATATTGAACAGGGTAGGCCTAATTTGGGGATGTCAGTTCCCGTTTTAGCGTATCGGTTACTCCAATACACCTTGCGTGACGTGCTCATTACAGAGTTTGGTGTAGATAAAACAAACGAAGTAATCATCAAGGCCGGAAGATTAGCCGGATTTCATTTCTGTGAGAACATGTTGAACAAAGAATTAGATTTTAACGGTTTTGTCGCTGAATTACAGCAGACATTAAAGGAACAGAAGATTGGAATTTTGAGGGTAGAAAAGGTTAACCTGGAACGTCTGGAAATGACGTTGACTGTTGCTGAAGATTTAGATTGTTCCGGTCTGCCATTTACGGATGAAATGGTTTGTCAATATGATGAAGGCTTTATTGCCGGAATCTTGGAGGCATATACAGGAAAAACCTTTCTGGCAAAAGAAATCGATTGTTGGGCAAGCGGAGAGAGAGTTTGCCGTTTTGATGTGAGGCTAAAAAAGGATGACACATGATTGAAGAAGTCATTGAAAAAATGTCCATACTCTTACAAGGCAAAATCCCGGATAAAATTGACGATGGAAAGATTGCTGATGCAAGCAAACAAAAACTTGCAAGGTTAATGAACCAACTTGTTGATGTCATGCAAGAAACCCATGATTTCATTAATCCCTTATCAAAAGGGGAATTAGAAGAGATTAAAACAGCGTCAAATAATTTTTTTGCATCACCCTTCAAGGAATTGCATTCCCGCTTGCTTCATCTTACCTGGCAGGCTAAAGAAGTTGCAAATGGTGATTTTAGCCAACGAGTCGATTTTATGGGGGATTTTTCTGCAGCATTTAACTCTATGATTGTTTCTCTCGATAATAACGAAAAGCTGCTCAAGAGGAAAATTGATGAGCGGCAGAAAGCAGAAAAACAGGCAAATGAAGCAAGAGAACGTCTCGATGTGACTTTACGTTCTATTGGCGATGGAGTTGTTGTCACTGATCTTGATGGTAAAATCGTTTTAATCAACAAAATCACCGAGCAACTGACAGGCGTGAGCCAGGAGGAAGCCGTTGGCCGTCTGAATCAGGAAGTTTTTAATATTATTAATGAAAAAACCGGCAAACCCTGTGAAAATCCAGCTGACAAGGTTCTTGCCACAGGGAAGAACATCGCCTCGGCAAATCACACTGCCCTTATTGCCAGAGATGGCACACAGTATAGTATTAAAGACAGTGGTGCGCCAATTTATGATAACGAAGATAAAATGATCGGTACAGTCCTTGTTTTTCGGGATGTGACTGAGGAAAGAAGAACAGCAGAGGAATTGTTCAAGGTAAGAAAACTTGAATCAGTCGGAGTGCTGGCCGGCGGCATTGCCCACGATTTCAACAATCTACTTACCGTTATTCTCGGCAATATCGAACTGGCTGGAATGTCAATTGATTCCACCAGTGAGACGTATCTTCTCCTGCAAAATGCGAAAAAAGCGTCTGTAAAGGCACAAGGCCTGACTCAAAAGCTTCTTACCTTTTCCAAAGGCGGAGATCCGGTTAAGCAGACATCTTTTATAGATAAAATTATTTTTGATTCCGCTGAGTTTGTACTTCGTGGCCGTTCTATAGTATGCGATTACAACATTCCGGAAGATTTATGGAAGGTAGATGTTGATATTGGTCAAATGGGACAAGTAATTCAGAATATCATCTTAAATGCTTGTCACGCCATGGCTGAAGGCGGAGTGATTGACGTATCATGTGAAAATATTGCCGACATCAAAAAGGAAACAGTTTCATTGCCGGGTCAGAAATACATCAAAATTACCATTGCTGATACTGGCTCCGGTATCCCGGAAAAATATATTGATAAAATTTTTGATCCATATTTTTCCACCAAACAAAGCAGAAGCGGTCTTGGCCTGGCAGTCTGCCATTCAATTATCAGTAAGCATGACGGCAATATGTCCGTGGAATCATTGGCAGGCAAAGGAACAAACTTTACAATATACCTGCCTGCCTCATTGCAAAGCGGTCAAGACACCGGTACCTCTGAGGAGGATTTTGCTGAGACCGAAAGCAAGACCCGCATTCTAGTCATGGACAAGATTTTCTCCGCTCCAGAGGCATAGGCCGGGAACAGGTTGATGGTCAGGAGCGGTTCCGACGTTCGTGCCGCTGTTCGTTCGTAATCAGAGCAACCAGATCCGCCATCTGCTCAGCGAGAAGATCGACCAGGTCATCCACTGCAATGATTCCTTCGAGGCCGCCAGCTGAATTGACCACCGGAATACGGCGTACGCCTTTACCCCGCATCTGTTTTATTGTCTCAAGAATTTCGTCTTCTTCCGTGGCGGTCAGCAGATCAGAACTCATAGCATCACCCACCAGCACTTCGTCTGCTTCAAGGTTCCGGGCGACAATTTCGATGACAATGTCCCGATCGGTGATGATTCCCACAGGCACCCGCATCTCCCCTCTCTCTTCCGCCACCACAACATCACCCACATGGTATTTTCGCATCAACTCTGCGGCTTCCTGAATTGAACTCTCCTGGTTGACAATAACAACTTCCCGATTGCAAATCTCTCCAGCATTCATAGGCACTCCTTTTCAGATTTTTGCGCAGCCGTTTTTGAGCCGGCCATGAGGCAGTATTAAGCTGGCTTTTACTCGCCACTATTCTGATTTTGTCCGGTCCGCTTCTTCCTGTTCGTTCTATTCGTCTTTTTTGTCAATCTTTTCAAATTTCTGGATATCACGGGCAAAACGGATCAGTCCGGCCTCAACCCGGCCGTTGACCGACTCTTCCGGATAGATGCCGTCATCGTCACGCTCACCGGCCGGTACACCGGTAAGAAGTTCAATGGCCTCATCAACGCTCGTCACCGGATAGACGAAAAATTTTTCCTCACTAATAGCTTGAACCACTTCTTTTTTCAGCATCAGGTGCCTGACGTTTGTGGCCGGGATGATGACACCTTCCTTACCGGTCAACCCCCGTTGCTTGCAGACATCAAAAAATCCTTCGATCTTTTCGTTAACGCCGCCAATGGCCTGAACCTCGCCCTGTTGGCTGACCGAGCCGGTGAGGGCCATGGACTGTCTGACCGGAATATCGGCCAGAGAAGAAAGCAAGGCACAGAGCTCACCGCAGGATGCGCTGTCACCCTCGATATCGCCGTATGACTGTTCAAAGACCAGGCTGGCCCGGAGTCCCAGCGGTATGGTACGGGCATAGCGCGAGCT
>JAYEPA010000076.1:0-4346 GCA_034723545.1 Thermodesulfobacteriota bacterium
TAGCCTTGAACAGGCACCTGGTAAGTTGACCAATTTACCGAAAAGAGGGATAGCTGTCAAGCAGGTGTCTTGTTTAGCAGCTGTGACGGATGAATTTTCTCATCCATTTTTCTTATGATTCACTCAACCGCGAGAAGCAGGGCAAGGAGCATTAGTAATGAAATCCAGATAAAAAGAGATTTTTTAACCGCTTTTTTTGCCCTGCTGCTTTCCCACCAGGTTGCCGGGCGTATGCCCTGTATGAGAAAGGTTACAATGCCTGCAAGGTTAACACAGATGACATTGGCCAGTGCCAGTTGCAAGGCTCCGATTTTGTGAAAAGAAAGGTCAAACGGAGACCTGACCTATTTTCACTACCCCCATTTCCTGAGATGTAATTTTCAAGCCATTATTATTTTCCATAGATTATGCGAGTGGGTATTCTTTTTACGTACTCGTCTATGATCATCTTGTAAAACTCATCCCAGTTCTTTGCTGTTCTCTTATTATCAATTAATTGTCCTATCACGGTTTGCGTAGATGGGTATAATGGCGAAAATCCCACAGCGTGTATAATCGCTGTGGCTCTGTCACCTTTGATACCAAGCTTATTAATTAATGTTGGCTTTAATTTAGCCTGAATTGGAAGTTTTACTTTTTCGATTATGTGGTTAGTGGCTGCACTAGTAAAACCTTCCTTCCCAATGTCCCACCAATCATACTCAGTATTCCTGATGCCGTTCTCAATTTCTGTTATTTGTTGGTTCATTTCTGTTAAACAACCGTCAATAAGAGACATTACTGTCCCACCGGCCCCAGGAATCACTACAGCAGTTATTTTAGCACTTATTTCCCCTATTTTAGCCGCTACTTTTAGGATGGTTTTTATTGTATCGGCACCTTCGATGGTATTTATTCGATATTTTTTATATTTCAACTCACAAAGTGCGAAATAATGGAAGGCTTTAGCCAAATCTACTTCCATCCTAAGTATATCCTTTTCCTCTTTATACGGAAAATAATCCCTTACATGTTCATATCTATGAAGGTATTCCAAAGGCCCTTCCGCCCCCAACCACATATCGATCGGTGGCATATCCCCCGCCCCACCTACCACTTCTGAAAAAAATGAAACAACTTGGTGATCTTTTTTTACTTTTACCAATGCCTTGTGTCCCTCTCTTGCTGCTTCACTCCAGCTCCTTATAGTGTTGTATATATTTTCCATTTTTACTAACACATTATTGTATTTTTTCCCCTCTGGTTTTAATATTTTTTGTGCAGCAGCTATTTTAAAACTAATCTTTAAATCACCGTCAGCTATTTGATTAATAACTACATCAATAGTTAATTTACTCGAGCCGAGTTTTTTCTTCTTTAGTTTATCGAAAATATTTTTTAGATTAGAGTTACCGATACACCCCATTAATGCACCTCTTCTTTGATCATGCGTCATTTGTTTCTCAAGTGCTACTATCATATGTTCTTGCAAATGCCCATACACATAAGTTGGTGACCAATTGATGTCTTTTAAAGTAATACGTTCTGTCCAGGGGGTAAATCTAACCGATGGTATGTTGGTATAAAATGGAATTTCCGGATTATTATGCTTATTCTTCATCTGAACAGGGAATGTTCTTGTTGTATTTGAGTCTTGTTGCACCACATGCGTTAATTCATGTCCCAACAATCTTTTCCCACTTGAACTCTTAGGTGCATACTCCCCATCCCCAAATACAATATCACTCCCTCTTGTAAATGCTCTGGCATTGACAATTCTTGCCAATTGGTTGGCATTAGAGTCAGTATGCACTCTCACCTCGCTAAAATTTTGTCCAAACCTCGGTTCAAAAAGGTTTCTTGTCTCATTTGCCAAAGACTGCCCGCCACCATGTAAAGCGTTTATTCTTGATTCAAGATTTGGTGTGACTAGCGGTGTTTGCCCCTCAGCTCTTGCCTGAAGCAACTCTTCTTCCTCTTCTTCCTCTTCTTCCTCTTCTTCCGGCTCAACCTGCCGTTGCACCAAAGGGGTAACCTGATCACTGATGGGTTTGGTTTGAACCAACTCTTCTTCCTCTTCCTCCTCTATGGGCTGTGTCTGCAGGCTGCCGTGAGCAAGGGGGGAAATTTCAGGAATGGGCAGACCGGCCACAATCCTGTCGGCAACTGCGTCCGCCTCCTGCTCGTAGCGGTCGCCCTGGTGGCCGATAGTGAGTTTAGGCTGCAGGCCGTAAGGCCGGAGGATGTCACGTATCTGTGTCCGGGTTGCAGCATTCATGGGACGCACGGATGATGTGCGCTGCGTACCGGTTTTTTTAGTGCCGGAAGTCGAGGATTTTGTTTTTGTTGCCAGTGACTTCATATGAAGGCCTCGTGTTTTGTGGATGAACTGATAGCTCAAACCTTACTCCCCATTCATTTTAGGAGTATATTTTATTTGAATTGCTCCTTGCAGTGTGGCGATTGCCACCACTTATTGAGGTTACCGTGTCTGCCCTTAACTCATTCAGACCCCAACTATATTCAGACCAAGAGTTGCTGCCTCTGTCGCCAGCTGTGTGAGATTGAACAGGCGAAAATCGTCCGGCGCATAGCTGGCAACGTAAACGGCGTTTTCACCAAGGACGAAACCCGCATCGCCACTCATTTGTCCAAAATCAAAGCGCGTCGAGGTCAAGCTGTGACCCTTGGCTACAAAGTGGTTGTCAGCAAGCTCGATAATGTTATCGGTAAGGAGAGCTGTATCGAAAATGCCTCGCAGCTCGCCCTCTTCTTGGTTAATAAAAGACCTGATTGTATCAATCATCTTCTGGCTTACGACCACGCGAGTCAGTCTGTTATTACGCAATTGCAGGTTGTTTTGCGAGGGCACAAACCGCAGGGACTTTACTTTTTCTCGAATTGCAGAGAGTTCTTCTCCCGTCAGTGATGTTTCGGCAGGCAAACCATAAAAGCTGAGAAAACCCTCGATGTCATTGTTCTCCAAGATTGTTGCCGCGTGCGCGGTCAGGATCGCCACGGCCGTGGCGGGCCGGGTTACGGCAGCGAACAGGCGAACCCTGTACATTGCACTCGCCAGCAATTCAGCATCGGTTTTTTTTTGACTCAAAGCCTCGATGAACATCTCATAACTCGCCCGCTCCAACTCGCTAAGGTCGGTTGCATGCGCTTGCACCATTCCAACGAGCCTTGCGACCAGTTTTTTTCTGGCATCCACGTTCAGAGCAGCGAGGTCGTTGGCGACACTCCGGGTTTGTGTGATGAAAGCAGTACGTTCTATAATTCCGAAAAGGGCATGAATATTCTCAAATGGTTCAAAAACCTTACTGGGCATTTCAAAGGCATTTACGTTGTAAGCCTCAATGATGTTGTCGGCCAGGTGGATACGGCTGGACGCATCCAGGCTCACCAGAGCGGATTCCTCTGTGAATCCGATTAGGTGGTTCGATTCCAGAGTTAATTCCTGGCAGCCGGTAAATGAGAGTCCGGCCGCCGGAGTCTCCACATGCACCTCGACGCCGCTGAGACTGAATGAATGAACTTCCGTCAGTAAATTATTTCTGAGACCGATCCTTGTGGTGTTGGATCCGCACCCGCATATATTGATGCTCAGCTCGGCATCCTTGATCTCCAGGGCATCAGGAATTTCATGGTTTCCCGGAAGCAGGCAGAGGCAAATATCTCTCATCCCTTCTTCCAATAAGACCTTCAGAGCCTCTTCCAGAGTTGGAAATTGTCCACCATTACCCACTGTGATCCTGCATCCGCCCCCCGAAGGACGTAGGCAAAGTTTATCAATCGCGTCTTGAACGGTATTGATGCCAGGCTGGTCGAGCAAGGTGCACTCCGGTTTGGCCGTAAACGAGACGTGATCGGCCCGGATGTTGCACAACAGGGCCAGAGCATCCTGCACGGTGGATACAGTCTGGCCTTGATAGAGACTGGTATTGCAAGGTTTTGTGAAGCCTACGTGCTGGGCCTGGATCTCGCAAATTTGGTCCAGTGCCAGTTTCACCGTGCCGACGAAGTTTTTGAATAGGCCGTCGGCGCAATCCGCCTGGTAGGCAATATGCTCGGCCGTGATATCACAGAGGGCTGTCAGGGCGTCATCCACCGTACGGGTTGCGGGCGGATAGAGATCATTGTCGCATTTTGAGCGAAACGGCAAAAGCGAGGCATCCATATCGCAGAGAAAGGTATTGAGAATGTCCCGTACCGACGGATTGATATCACCTGAATCAGGCCAGGCAGCCCCGAATTTTTCTTTAAGCAGTGTGTTTACGGATACCTGCTTTATGGGGCAGTTTGGCTTGCTATAGCCAACCTCAACTGCGTTCAAGTCCGTGAGCGGCGGAAAGGCAATTCGT
>JAYEPA010000077.1:0-16102 GCA_034723545.1 Thermodesulfobacteriota bacterium
CCATTGACCGGAAAATATTCGGCATTTTTCACAGACACGGTCACAGGCTGCATCGCATTTCATTAGGTTTGATCTTTGTCTGGTTTGGCCTTCTCAAACCGTTTGGGGAGAAGACAACCACCTCACTCCTCGCTCATACAATTTATCTGTTTCCGCCGGAATTTGTTCTTCCCGTTCTGGGCTGGTGGGAAGTTATGATCGGAAGTAACTATTCAGCGTAGGTAAAATATTCCGAAAAACTCGGTCTGTAACTGTTCAGATGTGCTTCATATTCGTTCATTTCGGAGTCTACGCTTACCTGGGCTTTGAAGCATACTAGTGTTATTCGAGAAGGCCAAATATGGGCGAAGATGAAGTGCAGCTGAATAGTTACGATCGGAATTACCCTCATCTATCGGCCTTTGCTCCGGTTTTCAATTTTACTCCAGTTCATTGCAAAAGATGTTGGCGGATGGAACTACGGCGCACTCGGGCAACATTGGTGGTCCTATGGAGGCGATGGCGGCCGCGAAGACACCAGCCTGACGGATATCCAGTATTTCATCAACTACCGGCTCAGTCAAACGGAGCTGATAGGGATGACACCGAATATCCGTTATAATTGGAAAGCGAATGACGATGACGATAAATTGACGTTGCCGATCGGCCTTGGATAGTCAAACGTCTATAAAATGGGCAAACTCCCGGTCCGCATTGTTGCTGAGATTCAATACAGCGTTATCGCGCCGGACAATTTAGGATCGGACTGGAATTTTCGGTTTATCTTTATTCCTGTGATAGCAAATCCATTCCGTTAAGTTTCCAGCAAGATGGTCGCGGAGATTGGTGTCTAGTCAATAATTGGCTAGACACACTGCTCCGGAGTCACATTAAAACTTCCAGGCCATATTAAGAGTGATAACGTGGACGTGGTAGGGGTCGTACTTGCCGGTCAGATCGCCCGACAGGGTGCCGGACTGCTCTATCTCACCATTACCCAGATCAATATATTCATAGGCAACCCCGACAGTCAGGTCTTGATTCCAGTCATACTGCAGGCCGCAGGCATAGCGATACTGGCTATCTAAGGCGAGATCGGGTGAATTTTTGGTTTTGTCGTCTACTGGTGAACTGTCATAGGCAAAGCCCAGAGAGAAAAGCCAGGGGGCGGAGATCCGGTACTGGGCGCCGACAGCGTAATGCCAGGTGTCATCGTAATCCCTGTCAGCGGTCAGACTGTTACTTTCTTGATCCTTGATCGTAAACTCCTGCTTGCCAAACTCACTCTGCTCCTGCCAGCCCAGGTTGGCGGTCAGGGCCAGTTTGTCGGTAAGCTGATGGTAACCGCTGAGCATCACGCTCTGGGGGACAGTCATTCCCAGATTAATCTTTTTGTCTGTCAGGACATCGAGCGGAGGAAGAATCCCTCTGGCGCTAGCGCTATCTTTAAAGTCCAGATCAATTTCCGAACGGTAGGACAAACCAAAGCGGGTTCCCCTGATCGGCTCATAGAGAATCCCCAGATTAAAACCATAATCGATATCACTCTCATCCAGTTTGATCTGGCCATCCGGTCCGTCCAGGTTGTTGACAGCAATCTCCTGATAGAGCTTACCGTAGACAATAGTGATTCCGGCCCCGATTGAAAATTGCTCATTAATGCGGTAGCCGATGCCCGGGTTGAGGCCAAAAGTTTCAAGACTCGCCTCCTGGCAGTAGTAACGCCCGGCCCAGTCATCATCGTAGTCAAGACCGAGACCGAAATAGGAGCCCGCAGAAATGCCGATACTGAGATCAGGGGAAAGTTTGTGCGCGTAATTGAGGCTGCCGGCCGGGACAAAGCCCCCGGCATCACCGCCGTTACCGCCGCTGTGGGTTGCCGAAGAGATGTCGAATTCGGCATTGACATCAAGACCGACGAAACCGACCATGAGTTCGGAACGTTCGAGGCGGGTCATGCCGGCCGGGTTGGTGCTGACGGTTGAAGCATCACTGGCCAGAGCGACCCGCCCGGCCGTCGCCATACCATTGTCCGGCGCACCAACCAACTCATAGAGCCAGAGCCCGGCGCCCCAGGCTGCGGGAACAAGCAAAAAGACACTCAATATTGACAATAGCATGCTGAGATGAAATCGTTGAATCATGTGGTTTCCTTAAATGTTTTTTTATATTTTTTTAACCTATCCGAGACCTTAGACATTGTATCATTTATCCAGATGCATAAAACAACCACTGCTTTTTTTCAACGTGTAATTTTCGGCTCTGCCATTACTGCTCCTGGGTAGTAATAAAATTAAGCAACCGGTGACCAAGTGGGTTCTTGGAATCCACAATAATCATCTGTTCCGCAACATTTCTTGCCAGAGATAATTTTCCTTTTGCCAGATAGAGCTTGGCAATTGCCAGCAGATAGTTCATATTTTCCGGTTCGATTTCAATGGTTCGCTGCAGGGCAATTTCCGCTTCCTCGTCTTGCTGGAGAAAAACAAGAAGCTGACCAAGATTGTAATGTGCTCTTGCATTACCCGGCATACCGGCTGCGGCCTTCTTCAGATGTTTTGCCGCCTCTTCATACTGCTTCTGCTCTGAAAGCAGAAGACCTAGCGAATAATGAACATCGTACAACTTGGCCCCTCCGGCCAGGGCCTTGCGTAACTGCTCTTCCGCAAGATCATTTTTCCCCTGCCTGCTGTAAAGCACAGCCAGATTTGTCCTGGCGGTATAAAAATCACGATCAATGGCTACGGCTTTCTTGAAATGTTCCTCTGCTTTATCCAACTGTCCTTGAAAACTTGCAAGTGCTCCAAGATTGAGTCTGCTGGCTGCAAAATCTGCTGAATAAAGCGCGATCTGCCGGAACTCTTCCAGCGCCTTATCAAACGGTTTCCGCCACCGTTTGGCAAGCTGATCAGCAGGAATATGGGTCAATGCCCTGGCCGCTTCTATCCTGACTCCTTTGATCGGATCATTTAAAAGCGGCCCTGCCATTTTTATCCGTTCTTCAGAAGACATGCCGGGCAGCGAACTCAGCGCAGTCCTTCGGATAATAGATTCTTCATTTTCCAGGGCCTGCCGGAATATTTCAATTACGACATCTCCCTGGTACCGGCCCAGCAGGGAGAGGGCAGTGGCCCGGACAAGGATGGGCGCCAGATTGTCGGTAACAATCAGGATCAGGTTTTCTGTCAGTGCTTCCCCCTTGCGGGAAGCGTTGAACGTGGTTCCATAATGGAACTTTTGTTTGATGCCGTACCATTTTTTTGTGTGTTCGGCAGACCATTCATTGTTCTTGTCAACATGACAATAGTTGCAGCTGTTAGGCATGCCCAGTTCAACACTTAAGTCCGGCCGCGGTATGCGAATGGAGTGGTCCGGCCGGTAATCATTGACCATGTACATCCGGCCCGGCATGTGGCACTGGACGCACAGGGCGCCGGTGCCTACCTCAAAAAGAATTTTACCGTCAGCAGCACGGATTGCTTCTCCCTTTTCACCCTCCTTTTTATGAAAGTGGTGATCTTTGGTGTCGTAGATAGAGGCCTGATGACATTGCAGGCAGAGTGCATTCCCCTCGTGATGCGGTTTTATAGTGTGAGCATTATGGCAGTCAGAGCAGCGTACGTCGTTTGCGTACATTTTTGACTGGACAAAGGAGCCGTACACATAGACTTCGTCCAGGATCTGGCCGTCGGCGTAGTATAGCCTCTCCTCAATCAATCTGGGTATTTCAGTATCAAGCAGATCCTGCTGCAGGTGGGAATAGTCCCCCAGTATGGATCGTCGGGAGTGACAGGGAGCGCAGAGATCGACCTGCTGACGGTTGTTTGTTCCGCTGGTGCGTACAAGCAGGCCGTCATCATCCTGTACTCTCGCCATCTCGGGCAATTCAGCCCAGGCAAGGTGTTTAGATCCAGGACCGTGACAGGCCTCGCAGCCCACGCTGATCTCTGCCCAGCGTGTATCGTAGGTGTCAGTGTGTGGATCATAGTTCTTTTGCAGTTTGGTGGAATGACAGTCCGCACACATGGAATTCCAGTTCTGGCCCTGGTTGGTCCAGTAGATCCACTCTTCAGGATTCAGATCCAGATCAGGATAGAGGTGAAACCATTTTTTCTCTCGTTCGTCCCAGGCAATTGGCAAACACTGCATCCTGCCGCCTGGAAAAGGAATCAGGTATTGCTGCAAGGGATACCAGCCGAAAGTATGGGTGATTTCAAAATCACCCATTTGACTGTCAGGCCCGGGTGTATGCACAAAGAAACGGCCTTCTTTACGATAAAAACGTGATACAACACCTTTTTTGTCAAAGATTGCATCATCAAAGTCACCAAGTACAGTCTCATCGTCGGCAACAGCCATGGCCTTAGCGTGATGTGACTCCTGCCACTCTTCATATTCTCTTTTATGGCATTTGCCGCACTTGTCACTGCCGACAAAGGCGGCTGATTCAATTTTTTCAGCCGGTGCCTGTCTGTGTATCTGCTTGAACATATAGAGAGGCAGGGCAAGAACAATGATAAGCGTGGCAATGACGCCGATAATTTTCCAGCCCTGCATTCCCTTACCCAAGCTCCTGTGGATAAATCAGCTGTTCAGCAGTAAAAGTAGAGCGTTTGATCCTTTTGTTGATATCTATAATAACGGTATCATGTTCAATGGTAATGGAGAACAGATCAAGAGCCCGTGGCGCCGGAGCCTTAATTACATTACCGGTCATGTCGAAGATGGAGGCGTGGCAGGGGCACTCAAACTGCTTTCGCTCAGCTATCCAGGGCACAGCGCATCCCAGGTGGGTACATTTTCTGGAAATGGCCAGAAAACCGCCATCGTCAAGTCGGGTGAGATAGAGATGGCCCTTGCCGATGAGAGTAACAGAGCCGAGAGGAAAGTCACCAATTGCACCGGCTTCAAGAAGCCGTGGTGTGTATTTATCCGCTCGTTTCCTGCCGGAGGTAAGAAAGGCAACAGCACCTGCCGAAAATTGGAGCAGTGCGACAATCCCCAGACCAATCCAAATCCTGGACAGGAATCTCCGGCGTGAAGAAGGGGAAGATGTTTCTACCATGGCCACACCAGCTTCATTCCCGGTCCCCGGAACCAAATGCCCGTCACCGTCAGTCCCAACAGGAAAATGACCCCGGCAATAAACAGTGTCTTGACCAAGGCACCTGGTTTGCCTGCTTTCTTCTTGCCAAAGGGGAGGAAGATAAGAAAAAGGGCAATGAACAAGGGAAGAACACAGACTGCAATAACAGGATGGACATGGAGCAGGAGTTCCTGCGCTCCCAGGAAATACCATGGAGCCTTGACTGTCTCCGGGGTTAGTTGAGGATTTGCCATATCCCCCAGCGGGGCATCAACGAACATGGAGAAAAGCAGAAGGAAACAGGTCACCACCGCCGCAAGTGCCACCTCCCGTACCAAAAGCTCACTTGCCGGGACAGATTTCTGTTTATCCATAAAGGCTGTCCGCTCTCTACCGGCAACCAGAACGCCATCGGCCCTGCGCACAAACCAGAAATGATAGGCCATGAGAAGGAGAAGAGAGACCGGGACAATGGTGGTATGGATGGAATAAAATAACTGGAGAGTTGCTGCTTCCACCTCGACACCGCCCCGAATAATTTCCTGCAAAAATGTACCGATGAGAGGAACATACTCGAGCATAGAGGTGGCAATGGTGACGGCCCAGTAGGAAAGTTGATCCCACGGCAACAGATAGCCGCTAAAGTTGGCCATCAGGACAGTAACAGCAAGCCCCAGGCCGACAAGCCAGTTGCGCTGTCGCGGAGGACAGAATGCGCCGTTCAAAAAGACACGAAGCAGGTGCAGGAACACCACAACTATCAGAACGTGACCGGTCCAGTGATGCATATTGCGAACGAGGCGGCCCAGGAAAACATTATTCTGAATATGCTGAACCGACTCAAAGGCCAGAACGGGCAACGGCTCGTAGAGAAAGCCAAGCAGCAGTCCAGTCACCAGTTGTTGCACGACCATAAGGGCAGCCATGCCGCCAAGACCCCAAGTGAGGGTAAAGCGCAAAGCGTCCTCAGGTACTCGCCGAGGACGAAAGTGAAGAAGAAGGTTGCTGCTCAATGGAAACTCCTGCATTCCAGACGAAGCATGGGGTTTATTTAGTCTTTTTTAAAAAAACCACTTCAAACGTTTTGTCCATGCCAGCCTGATAGTAGAAGCCCAGCAAGGCATCTTTTTCTGCATAGTAATACAACTTATAGGTTGACCCTTCATAGCCTTTATCCAAAAACTTGATAAAGAGTTTGATCAACCCCTTTTGTGTCGAGATTGCGGCCTGTGCAACATGAATGGATCGAGGATTGAAATACTCCACCGTTGCCTGGCCGTCTGGCTGAACATCGCTGACCCTGATGAGGTAGCCGCCGTCTGTACGGAGCCATTCACCGGCAATGATGCCATAGTCAGTTTTTGCTGCAGGTGTTGCAACCTCATCCGCACAGACTGATTGCGGAATGGTAAGAAAAAATTCTGCAAAAAGCAGCAAAAAAAATATAATTCGTCTGGAACTGTTCATAGTGGCTCACGGTTAACTATCACGGATAGACAACTTTCCAGTCTTTTTTCATGTCCACGACAACCCAGCCCTTGCTTTTGGCTTCAGGCAAAGCCTTGACCAGGCGCCCCATATGGCTGTCTTTGTCATAGGCAAATTCTCGTTCTCCATCAGTATGGTGAACAATCAGACCCAGCCGTTTCCCTTTACCGGCAGTCGTCCATTGCAACATCTGCATGTCACCGTCCGAGTTGCCAAATGCAGCAATGGGCTGACGGCCGATATGCTGATTGATACCGACAGGCTTGCCTTCCTTATCGTTAACAAAATTGAGTTCCGGCAACCGCACCAGAACGGGTTTACCGTCACGTATCTCAAATTTGGTCTTGATACTGCTGCCCACCACCTGCTCGGGAGGAATGCCGTATACCTCCTCCACCCAGGGACGCATGAACTCAATGCCGCCACCGGAAATAATAAAGGTCTTGAAACCGTTTGCCCGCAGATAGTCCAACAATTCAAGCATGGGCTTGTAGACCAGTTCCGTATAAGGTTTTTTCAAGGTTGGATGTTGTGCGGTTTGCAGCCATTTCTTGACAATATCTGCAAATTCATCGGTGGTCATTCCTGCATGGGTGGTCATCACCAGTTCGATCAATCCCTTTTCACCAGATGCGGCAAGACCCTTCATGTCCCCTTCAAGGACTGCTTGAAACGGTTGCTGAGTTTTCCAGTCAGGATGATCTGCTACCAGTTCCTTGACCCGATCCATTGCAAAAAACAGTTGGAAGTAGGCAGGCTGCTCCGACCAGAGAGTGCCATCATTGTCAAAAACCGCAATGCGCTCGCCGGGCTGAACATAGTCAGGACTGGATTTATCGGTCACTGCTTTGACAAATGCGGTGATAGCATTCTTGCTTGGGCCGTCATTCCAGGAAGGCAAAGCATCGGCAAAGACTTGTGCAGGCAAGATTAAACATACAAGTATCAATAAAACGCGGACAATATTCTTCATTTGTACATCCTTTTAAGATTTAGGCTAACCTCCATCTCCGCAAGCGGGAACAACAAAGCATGAAAGTCAAATTTTAACAGGAAAAAACGGACCCAAAAACTATGTCGCATAATGTTTTGGAATTAATAATTTCAGGTAGTTAGAGAGACTTTCGTATAAAGGGAGTCAACAACAGGCAGGTTAAAATTCCAAAACGAACAACGGGATATCGATGTTCAATATCCCGTTGTGTTTTCTTGTACTGCAGATCGATATCAGCCACCTGGAGGGGTAAGCTGTTCCATAATCTGGTCGACCGTGAAGCTGGCTGCTTTTTGGCGTGGTGGATAGTCCACAAAGGTTTTCATGAATTCTCCAACCTTTGCCTGGGCGGGGATTAACAGAAATGCATGATCCAGCCACCAGTCCCAATAGGTATTAGAGGTGGTCGGTGCAAATTCGTAGGGATCGGTACGCAGGTTGATTAACCAGGGAATTCTGGTTTTAACCAGTGGCTCACTCCAGGTAAGCATGGTGCCGGGAGCTGTCTGGCGACCAAAAATAACTTTCCAGTTGTCATATCGCATGGCCTGCAGATCACCATCATCGGAAAAATAATAAAAATCATCACGAGGACCTTTTTCGGTCTTTCCTGTCAAATAGGGCAGAAAATTATAGCCGTCCAAATGGATTTTAAAGGTTTTGTCACCAACAGTTTTACCAGCCATCAGCTCTTTTTTAACATCGGAATCTCCGGCAGCAGCGAGGAACGTTGGCAGCCAATCCATGTGTGACATAATATCGTTTGAAACGGATCCAGCTTTGATCTGTCCAGGCCAACGAACCATGGCCGGTACTCGATATGCTCCTTCCCAGTTGGTGTTTTTCTCTGAGCGAAAGGGAGTCATGCCGCCATCAGGCCAGGTATTTCGGTGGGGGCCATTGTCAGTGCTGTATATAACAATGGTATTGTCGGCAATGCCGAGTTCGTCAAGTTTATCGAGAACTGTACCGACATTTTTATCATGGTTTACCATGGCATCATGGTAAACGCTTTGCCAGCGTCCGGCCAGACCGCGGTCTTTCTCTTCAATATAGGTGCGGAAATGCATATGGGTGAAGTTGACCCAGACAAAAACCGGCTTGCCATCCTTATGCTGCTTTTCAATGAATTCTGCGGCACGGTCTGCAGTGTCATCATCAATGGTCTCCATCCGCTTCTTGGTCAAAGGGCCGGTATCTTCAATTTTTTGGGTTCCATCCGATTGAGCCCAGCTATGGATGACACCGCGTGGCCCAAAATTTTTCTTAAAATCAGGAAAGTCGGCGGGAGTTGGGTAATCAGGATGTTCCGGTTCTTCCTCGGCATTAAGATGATAGAGGTTACCATAGAATTCATCAAATCCGTGGTTGGTGGGCAGGTGCTCATCCCGGTCGCCAAGGTGATTTTTCCCGAACTGCCCCGTGGCATAGCCAAGAGGTTTTAACAATTCAGCAATGGTGGGATCCTCAGCCTGCATACCAAGTTCCGCACCAGGTAATCCGACCTTGGAAAGGCCACTGCGATACACGCTCTGTCCCATAATAAAGGCGGCTCGTCCAGCTGTACAGCTCTGCTCGGCATAGTAGTCAGTAAACAACATCCCTTCTTCAGCCACTCGGTCAATGTTGGGTGTCTGATACCCCATCATACCACGGGTGTATATACTGAGATTAGACTGACCAATATCATCACCCCATATGACGACGATGTTGGGTTTGTCGGTTGCGGCTGCACTATTCCCAGCGCACAGAGCCAAGGATAAGGCTGCGGCGGCAATGACGGCCTTAAGTTGCTTTTGCAAAGCGTCCTCCTTTTTTTCATTTAGGTACGAGATTGCAGGTGATCTGCATGAGTTGCAATTATATTTTGAAGCGCAACCCGATAGAGATTAGTTATCATTTAAATATAAAATTTTTTTACCTCTACCACAAAATTAGTTCCAGTTCAACAGGTTTATATATCCTTGTGTGCTGCCATATGTAATGGGAAAATGGGGACAGATTTATTTTTTTGACAATTCAGCCAGGCAATGATAATGTTTTGTCATGCCAAGACGATCAAGATTAGTCCTTTCCAATTGCCCACACCATATCGTGCAGCGCGGGCACAACCGACAAGTAATCTTTTCCGGAGATGATGATTTCCAATATTACCTGGATAATCTCCGGGAATGGAAAACAAAATTCGGGTGCAAAGTATTTGCCTACTGCCTTGATGACAAATCATGTCCTCCTTATTATCGATCCCGGTGACCATGCCGAATCTCTTGGCCTGCTCATAAAGCGAATTGCCGGCCGTCAAACCCGTTACGTTAACAGGCTGGAAAATCGAAGTGGTTCACTCTGGGAAGGACGCTACAAATCAAGCCCGATCAATGCAAACGAATACCTGCTTGCCTGCTGTCGATATATTGAATTAAATCCTCTACGGGCAGGCATGGTTGAAAAAACCTGGCAATATCCTTGGTCGATCTGTCCGATAAAGATCGGAATCAAACAGCAGTCATGGCTGGATCTTGATCCCTTCTATTTGAGTCTTTGTAAAACCCGTAAAGTTCGAGGGGACACATACAAAAAATGGCTCATGGAAACTATTCCGAAAAATTGGGCCGCCGTATTGAGTTATGCGGGCCGGGAAGACCCAGGAAAAGAAAAAAATAAATTCGTCCTTTTTTTTCCTATTCATAACAGTTCCATAGAGTTAGGATTCATGGACTGGCGCGAAGATGTTTCTTTTTCCAGAGACGAATTTGAATTGAGACTGCCGCCCGGTTTTTCCAGAGTTATCGTTCCTTGAACGTCAGAAAGAATCGGTGCCTGTTGTTCAAGGCAATCACGAGAGCACGGATAGGAGATTGCAATTTTTCCGCTTCGGAAAAATGAGAGGAAAACACGGGAGGATGATCGCGGCTGATAAACGGTTCGGTAAAACAGATGAGAAAATTTGCCTCACAGCAGATATGGCGTCGAATTTACGCCATTGACCGGAAAATATTCGGCATTTTTCACAGACACGGTCACAGGCTGCATCGCATTTCATTAGGTTTGATCTTTGTCTGGTTTGGCCTTCTCAAACCGTTTGGGGAGAAGACAACCACCTCACTGCTCGCTCATACAATTTATCTGTTTCCGCCGGAATTTGTTCTTCCCGTTCTGGGCTGGTGGGAAGTTATGATCGGAATTACCCTCATCTATCGGCCTTTGCTCCGGTTTTCAATTTTACTCCAGTTCATTCGGATCCCCGGCACCATACTGGCATTTTTTTTCCATCCAGATATCTGTTTTGTCCATTTCCCGTTTGTACCCAGCCCGGAAGGGCAGTATCTGATAAAGGATCTGGTCATCCTTTTTGCCGGTATCGCCATTGCCGGATTGGTATTCAGTGAAGAATCGGCGCACCGGTATCATTAGGGAAGCTTGCCCTAACTCCGATAAATCGGAAAAGACTCGGGTGTGGGGTGAGTGCTTTGACGATTGATGTAACTTGCCAGCCATGGCACTGATGGCACTGGCAAACAACCTGCTGGCAGAAGAGAAAAGAGCGGATGAAAGACAAAATACGAGGCTGGGTTGCGGGGCAGGTTAACTGATGGGTTCGGCAATTATTATGATTGCGCTCGTGACTTCCAGTAACCGGGTTTGCGACGATCATGAGTAATGGCTGCTACGATTATTTTGTGCTCCCGGATGAAGTATGGGATATAAAATGGAAAAATGGGACAGTTGACTCGTCGGTATCCACCTGAGCGTTCTCTCCAAAGCAGAGGGTCCTCAACGACGCGATCAAGCACATGGGCAATCTCATCTCGTAGACGTTTTCCTAAACCGGCTTCTTTGGACTCGTACCACAGCACTGCATCCATAAGTTCCTGTTCCGCCTCCTTAAGGAACTCAACGATCACGATTTCAGCCGGCGGTCTATATCAGAGAAAACATCACCGGCTGGGCGTGAACGGGATTCCCCACGATCGTATCGCGCAATGCGATTACGGATTTCGAGGTCCCAGGCATGCTTGGCATCTTCAGAGGCATGAGGCCCACTAACCATCAACAGCCGATGGGCAAGAGTAAGACGCTGATCTTCCGGCAAGTGAATGGCTTCATTTAATAACTGATTCATTGTATTCATATTTAGAATATAGCAATCTCGATAGTTTTTGTCATGTATGTTTTCAGGCGAACGTTACCGTCTAAAGGTATTGGTTCGTTCGTTGATTTTACCGATTTTTTTGTCGATAAAGAGGAATTAAATAAATCCGTCCCTTTTTTTCTCCGGTTTTCAATCTTACTCCAGTTCATTCGGATCCCCGGCACCATACGGGCATTTTTTTCCATCCAGAAATCTGTTTTGTCCATATCCCGTTTGTTCCCAGCCCGGAAGGGCAGTACCTGATAAAGGACTTGGTCATCCTCTTTGCAGGTATCGCAATTGCCGGATCGGTATTCAGTGAAGAACCGGCGCACCGGCATCATTAGGGAAGTTTATCCTGCCCCCGATAAACGAGAAAAATTGAGGGTGATTAAATGCAGTATCAAAAAACATTTTTCTCTTTCGAATGTGCCTGGTTATTTTATTTTTTTTTGGCGATGACCCATATTGCATGGACAATACCGGGAATATAACCACAAAGGGTCAATATGATATTGATCCAGAAATGTTTTCCAATGCCGACTTGAAAAAATACTCCCAGCGGTGGTAAAAGAACAGCGCAAATAATTTTGACAAGTTCCATTTAGGTCTCCCTGGCCTTTGGGCTTACACAAAACAACTGAGGTTCCGTGGAGCCACTGTGCCGGCGTCAGATACGAGTGGACAGTTAATGAGTGACAAAAATTAGTTTCCTAATCCGTTATTTTCAAGTAAATATGAATTGTAGGCTATTTTTAGAATGTAATTATTTTTTGTCAAGTAAAAGAGGCGGATCATGTTTGGACTTGGAATGCCGGAATTGATCATTATTCTGGTCATTATCGTGATTATATTTGGGGCGGGCAAACTTCCCGAGATCGGTTCCGGTCTTGGAAAGGGGATTAAAAATTTTAAGTCGGCTACCAAGGATGACAAAGATTCAAAAAAGATAGAAGAGGATAAAGAAGATTCTTCTTCCACCTGATGGTTGAAGAAAAAGAAGGTCTTGCTTTAATCTTATTAGGTTGAGAGGTGCTTATGTTTGGTTTAGGAACCCCTGAATTAGTCGTTATTTTTGCCATAGCCTTTCTGGTCTTTGGCGGTAAAAAGCTCCCTGAGATCGGCGCGGGTCTGGGTAAAGGTATTAGTTCCTTTAAAAATGGACTGCGGCAGGCCGAGGAAGAGATCCCCGGCGTCAAGGAGGCCGCTTCCCTGAAAGAGGAAATTGATGATGTAAAAGAGAAAATTAAGATTTAATTTTCTCTTTTACCAAGCGGGTGCCGGGAATAATAATCTAACCCGACACCTGCACACCCGGTTTAGTCGTCAAAATCTCCTTCCGGCCCTTTATCCGTATCCAGGGTTTTCGCCCTTTCAATGATTTTTTCCTCTGTCCATTGCGCCGGATCCTCGATCCTCTGCCTGTCAATGGCCGGCTCATAAGAGTTAGCCTTAAGAATGGCCTCGACGGCGAGATCTGCCGTGTCTTCGGCATTTAAGACATCAACCAGCATCTTGTAAACAAAGTCTTCCACTCGTTTGGCCATCCGTTCCCTGATTTCAACGGGCTGGCCGAGCAGTTTGTTTTCAAAGGGCAGGTTCAGTTTTTTATAGTTGCCGCCTTTCCAACCCTGTTCGGCTGCATAGGCTGTCATGGCCTGCCACATCTCCTCTGTGACGCCTTCTCCATCGACCTTGATGAAATTTCCGTTGTCGTCAAGAGTGGCATTGCCGTAATCATTGACCTCCAGACCCCAGGAAATCATCTGCAGTGCCGTGGCAACGTTTGCCTTGGTTGTATTTGTTGTGGCGGCAATTTGCCGGAGTCTCTCGGAGCTGTTTCCCGAGGTGCCGTGCTGGGCGCCGTTGACACCATAGGGCTCCAGGGAGTGGTGGATTTCTGCGGTCAGTTCGACCTGGATCCCCTGGCCGCTTGCCTCAATGCCATGAGTGGTCCCGTTATTTAAGGCAATCCAGTTGGGGTGGATATCATGGGCATTCAGGCCCTGGATCAGAAACAGGGCATCCTCCACTGATGAGAGTCCCTGGGCTCCCTTGATTTCACCAACCTCGGTCTCCAGTCCGGCCCACTTGGGAATGAATGGACTTAAAGCGATATTGGCCAGCAGGTTTTTGTCATCCGGCATGTGAGAGGCGTCAACGGCAATGGAGGTAATGCCGGCCTCAAACAGGGTCGGAATCTCAATTTTAGCAGGTGCGATGTCTTCTTCTTTTTTGATGCCGTAATGGTCGGCATGGATGGCCACCGGAATGGTGATGCCAAGTTCATTGCAGAAGGCGTCCACATGTCTGGCTATATTCCAGAAGTTCACCGGACAGTAGGCGTTGGCGCCGCCTTCCGATCGGGCTATTTCAATAATCAGAGCGGCATTGGCCTTTTGCGCGGCCTGGAGTGCTCCGCGAATCACCATGCTGTTTCTGCCGTTGGCTGCCATGGTCATGGCTTTGCCTTTGGCGGCAAGAGCTGCGTCAATGATTTTGCCGCTGACAATAAGCGCTTTTGAATTCGGAAAAAGTTTGGCCACATTGGGTGGGCGGCCAATTTCCAGGGCCTTGTTGAAGTCTGCCTGTCCCGTTGCCATGATCTGCCTCCTTCTTTTTTTTATAAAATTTAGGGAATTGGATTAAAGTTATTTAAAATAGTAGAGTGAAGTTTCAGGATTGAAATCGTATTGGTATTGAAGAGAGAGAAGAGTTGATTTTGCTCGCGCCCAAAATTTTTGAAATTTCTTAATCAGAATACTACATTAAAATAGAAGAGTTGGTTATTAAAAAATAAAAATTCTGGTAACTATTCAGCTGCACCCCATCTTCGCCCATTTAGAGCTTCTCGAGTAGCATTAGTACGCTTCGAATCTCTAAATGAACAAATCTGGGGCACATCTGAACAGTTACAGTCTTCAGTTTAGGGTAATTTGTTGCCCTCGCTGAATAGTTACAAATTCTGTTCGTTTTTTTATTGAATATTTCAATCGAGGAAAAAAGCTCCGATATGGATAACGAGTCGGAATTACTGATCATCAAACAGGAGCTCGAAGCCAGGGAAATAAGCCAGCTTTGCCGCCATGCCGCCTTTAGCCGTGATGCCATCCGCCGTTTTCCCGAAAAGCACCAGGGGCACCGTCCTGACTTTGCGGTTGATACCGACCGTATTCTCCATTCCAGGGCCTATACCCGCTACATTGATAAGACCCAGGTATTTTATATGATCAAAAATGATCATATTACTCATCGGGTTCTGCATGTCCAGCTTGTCTCCCGGATCGCCCGCACCATCGGCCGGGTTTTCAGGCTCAACGAGGACCTGATCGAGGCCATTGCCCTGGGCCATGATATTGGTCACCCACCTTTTGGCCACGACGGGGAGAAGATGCTTCATGCTCTTTGCCTTGAACATGGATTGCCTTCTTTTGGACATAATATCCAGAGTGTTCAGTTCCTGGAGAAAATCGAACGGTCGGGGAGAGGGTGGAATCTGACTGTGCAAACCCTGGACGGCATCCTCTGTCATGATGGAGAAATCCATAACCGGACTTTGAAGCCCACGGGAAAATACTCATTTTTTGATTTTGACGAGAAATTGAGCAGAAAATCAAGAGATCCCAAAATCGTTTTGACGCCCATGACCATGGAAGGCTGTGTGGTACGCTTTGCCGATACCATCAGCTATATCGGCCGTGATATAGAAGATGCCATCGAGCTGAAACTGATCTCAAGAGAGGAGATTCCCCGTCATTGCCAGGATGTTTTAGGGAAAACAAACGGCACAATTGTCCATAATCTTGTTGCCGATCTTTTAAAAAACGCCATTAATGACAATATTCTTGCCTTCAGCGAGGACATTTCCCAGGCCCTCAGAGAGTTGAAAAAGTTCAACTATAAAAGGATTTATTTCAATCCGGAGATCAAAAAGGATGCCAAGATAATTGAAAACTGTTATCGTTTAATGTTCCAGACTTATTTGGACCATCTGGTCAGGGAGCGGCGGGAGAGTGCTATCTTTACAGAGTTTCTTGATAAGCTGGGTGCGGGTTATGAGGAGAGTCATCAGCCGGCCTCTATTGTCCGTGATTTTGTCTCCGGTATGACCGATGATTATTTTCTGAGTCAGGCTGCCCTGTTCGGCTGTAAAATTCCTATTAAAAAATAATGGCTGATGATTCCGTAAAAAGTCTTTTTTCACCACAGAGAAATCTTTTTTATTACAATATGTTACCTCTGTGAACTCTGTGCGCTCTGTGGTTGATTTGTAGTTTTTACGAGATCATCATGACTATTCCTGCGATTTTATTTTTTTTCGTTGTTTCGTTTTTTTAAATTGATCATGCAAGAGTGGTTAAAAAAACTTATACCAGGCGAAAGCGGCCTGATGGTGGTGATTGCCTCCTTTATCGGTTTAGCGGCC
>JAYEPA010000078.1:0-4323 GCA_034723545.1 Thermodesulfobacteriota bacterium
TCGCTCATTTAGGCCTGCTTGAGTAGCACAAGTACGCTTCGCAGACCTAAATAAACGAATCTAAGGCACATCTGAACAGTTACGGAACTGTGGTTATGCCAATTTGGTGCCCAACCTGAATAGTTACGCTGCATGAATAATTCACATCAACGCCGAACTGCCGGCCCGGCTCCCCAGACAAGCCCCACGGAGACAACACTTTTGCGCTGCCCTCTGTGTGCAGACATAGGGGGCAGCAGCCATTTTCACAGTGACCAGAATCGTGATTATTATTGCTGCCCTTACTGCCATCTGGTCCATGTGCCGCCCCCACAACTTCTTTCCCCTGAAGCAGAGCGTGCCGAGTATGATAAACACCAGAACTCACCGCACGATGCCGGCTACCGCAAATTCCTGAGCCGTCTGTTCATCCCGCTGAATACTCGACTCAGTCCGGGCAGCCATGGCCTGGACTTCGGTTCCGGCCCCGGACCTACCCTTTCCCTGATGTTCGAGGAAGCAGGCCACCGCATGAGCCTGTTTGACCCCTTCTATGCCCCGAAAAAAAATGCCCTCAACAGGCAATACGATTTTATCAGCGCAAGCGAGGTGGTTGAGCATCTCCATGATCCAAAAACTGAGCTTGCGCTCCTCTGGGCCATCCTCAAGCCTGGCGGCTGGCTGGGGATTATGACCAAGCTGGTCCTGGACCGAGCCTCCTTTTCCCAATGGCATTACAAAAACGACCCCACCCATGTCTGCTTTTATTCCATCAAAACAATGGCCTGGCTGGCCAGACAGTGGCAGGTGAAACTCCTGCCGATCGGCAAGGATGTTCTTCTTTTTCAAAAACCATTATAAAAAAACTGTAACTATTCAGCGAGGGCAACAAATTACCCTAAACTGAAGACTGTAACTGTTCAGATGTGCCCCAGATTCGGAGTCTGCGCTTACCTGTTCATTTAGAGATTCGAAGCGTACTAATGCTACTCGAGAAGCTCTAAATGGGCGAAGATGGGGTGCAGCTGAGTAGTTACCAAAAAACTTTCTAAACCATGAAATACACAAAAAGATTATTCTGGAGGATGGTGAATGAACCGCCTGAGCGGCTATAAGATTGCAAGACGTGAAATCCAGGATTGTCATTCAGGGGCGGGGTGTAGAGACACAGAGTGTTTGATAATCTCTGTGCCTCTGCGAAACTATCAGGCAATCTCAACCAGCTCAATTTCAAACGTCAAATCCTTACCAGCCAAGGGCGGATTGGCATCCAGCATGATATGGTCGTCGTTAACCTCAACTACCTCCACCATCATGGGCTGGCCGTTGGGGCCTTGAATCTGCAGCTTCTGACCCACCTCTGGATTAATTTCCGGAGGAACCTGATTCCTGGGCACGGGCATGACCAATTCTTTTTGGCGCTCTCCATAGGCCCTATCCGCCGGTATTGTCACTTTTTTGGACTCGCCATGACTCATGCCGAGCACTGCATCGTCAAAACCGGGAATCACCTGGCCGCTGCCAAGAGTGAATCCCAGGGGCTCACGTCCGGCGGATGAGTCAAAGACCGTGCCGTCGGCAAGTGTGCCGGTGTAATGAATTTTAACACTATCGCCTTTTGTTGCCGCTGCCATACTTTTCTCCTTATAAAATCATTTATATAAAACAATCACTCAAAAATAGAAAACGGTCGCAACACGCTCGATGCTCCCGTTATAAATTTCACACACGGTGAAATTATTTCTTTGTAATGGCTCACCCGCCGGACTTGCAGCCGTCACCTTTCTGATCGGCCAGGGCGGAAGCCGGACTGAGAATATTCTGACGGGAAACCTTGATCCGAATATTTTCGGCAATTTCCAGGGTCACCACCTTGTCGGTCAGCCCCCTGATGGTGCCGTGCAAGCCGCCGCTGGTAATCACGGTATCTCCTTTTTTCAGACTGCCCAGAAAGGCCTGCTGCAGTTTGGCCTTTTGCTGCTGCGGCCTGATGAGCAGAAAATAAAAGACCACAAAAATCAAAATCATCGGGATCAGGCTACCAAAGGCACTTCCCCCCGGAGCGGCATCAGCCGCGTACGCTAAAGATGTCATATTCAACCTCCTGAATAATGTTGTTTCATGCCTCTGGCGATGAAGTCAAAAAAACGTTAATCAACTCCCCTCTCCGCGCAGATCATAAAATTCTTTTCTAAATGTCTCAAAACGATCCTCTTCAATTGCCCGGCGAATAGCGGCCATCAAATTGACAAAATAATGCAGATTATGGACGGTATTGAGATGCGAGGACAAAATCTCCCGGGCCATATAGAGATGACGCAAATAGGCCCGTGAGTAGTTCCGGCAGGTATAACAGTCGCATAACTCGTCAATCGGTCGAGGATCGTCACGATATTGGGCGTTTTTTATAACAAGCCTGCCGCCAGAAGTAAAGAGCATTCCATTCCTGGCATTTCTGGTGGGCATGACGCAGTCAAACATATCAATGCCCCGGTAAACCGATTCCACCAGATCCTCAGGGGTTCCAACGCCCATGAGATACCGGGGGTAATCCGCCGGCAGAAGGGCCGCGCTCTTTTCCGTCATCTCCCGCATCAGCTCAGTGGGTTCGCCAACGCTCAAGCCCCCCAGGGCATAGCCGTCAAAGCCGATCTCAAGCAGTTCGTCCACCGCCATTTTCCGCAAATCATCATACATGCCGCCCTGAACAATACCAAAAAGAAGCAGATCTTTGTTCTTATGGGCCTCCCGTGACCGTTTGGCCCAGCGACCGGTCAGCTTAGTGGCCTCAAAAGCCTCCTGCCGGTCGGCGGGATAGGGAATACAGGTATCCAGACACATCATGATGTCAGAACCCAGGTCTTCCTGAACGGCCACGACCTTCTCCGGACTCAGAAAGAGCATGCTGCCGTCCAGGTGGGATTTGAATGTCGCCCCTTCTTCACTGATTTTGGCCAGATCCCGCAGGCTGAAAATCTGAAAGCCGCCGCTGTCGGTGAGGATAGGACCATTCCAGTTCATGAAACGGTGCAGGCCGCCGAGATCCCGGATCAACTCATGCCCCGGGCGGACAAAAAGATGATAGGTGTTGGCCAGGATAATCTGTGCCCCCAGTTCCTCCAGATTTTCCGGCGTGATACCCTTGACCGTGGCCTGGGTGCCCACCGGCATGAAAATCGGGGTCTGAAAAACACCGTGGGACGTGCGAACCTCACCGCGCCGGGCCGCGCTGCGGGAAGAGGTGCTATGCAGAGTAAAAGGAGAACTCATTTTGCCTGGTTTCCCAAAGCAAGCAATTGTTCAATTCCCTGCCGGGCCAGATTCGTAAGTTCATCAAATTCCGTCTGGGCAAGGGGCCTGCCCTCGGCCGTGCACTGCACCTCGATCAGGCGCCCATCTCCGGTCATGACAAAATTCGCATCCGCCTCGGCAGTGGAATCTTCCCCGTAATCAAGATCAAGCAGGGGTTGATCGCCAACAATACCGCAACTCACAGCGGCCAAGGGCAGCATATCAATTTCACCCAGAACACCTTTTTTCCGGAGCATGGCCAACGCATCCCCCAGGGCCATGGCCGCACCGGTGATGGAGGCTGTCCGCGTGCCACCGTCGGCGTTCAGCACATCACAATCCACCCGAAAAGTTCTCTCCCCCAATTTCGCCAAATCAACCATCATTCGTAGAGAACGACCGATCAAACGCTGAATTTCATAGGTGCGGCCGGATCGACCCCGCACTGCCTCCCGTTTCATCCTTGAATTGGTGGAACAGGGCAGCATGCCGTATTCGGCGGTGATCCAGCCCTTGCCAGTATCCTTTAAAAAAGGCGGCACGCTCTCTTCAACCGTAACGGCGCAGAGAACATGGGTATTGCCCATTTTGATCAGAACCGAAGCATCGGCCTGGGGCTGGAACCCCCGTTCAATGCGCACGGGACGAAGTTCGTTATTTTTTCTATTATTTTTTCTCATAACTTCTTTAAGTAATCATTTCATTATGCAGGGGCAACCATAAAAAAAGTGTAAATTACTTTTGCCTATTTCTGAAGGATGCCATTTTCATTGATAATAATTCATGGTTGAGTCATTGCAGAACTTTACTTTTTTCCTATTTCATCGCTAAACCGCTATCTTTTTTCCAATATCCCTTCTTGTCATAGCCGTTAAGCTAAAAAAAAACGTAACTATTCAGCTGCACTCCATCTTCGCCCATTTGGGTCTTCTCGAATAGCACCAGTGCGGAGTCTTCGCTTCGCTCCGCTTACCGTTCAAAGCCCCAGGTAAGCGTAGACTCCGAATGAACGAGCGGAGTCTCGCAGTCGCTTACCTGAAGCACATCTGAACA
>JAYEPA010000079.1:0-16050 GCA_034723545.1 Thermodesulfobacteriota bacterium
TCTATTTTTTCCCGCAGCCAGGCCGTTGCTGTTTCAACCTTCTCTTTATAGAGCTTCATCTCGTTTTGCATAGCTTATGCCTTTGTAACTATTCAGGTTGGGCACCAAATTGGCATAACCACAGTTCTGTAACTGTTCAGATGTGCCTTAGATTCGTTTATTTAGGTCTGCGAAGCGTACTTGTGCTACTCAAGCAGGCCTAAATGAGCGAAGATGAGGTGCAGCTGAATAGTTACATGCCTTTTTACCACATCAAACCCAATCTCATTGGGTTAAGCGAAATATTTTTTAGCCACGCCCCCTCGGAAAACACGTTTTTTCTTTTATTTTCGTGTAGTTCGTGGATTTCGTGGTAATTAAAATAAAATCCCCCTCAATCCCCCTTTTTTAAGGGGGAGGTTCTTTGTACGCCACCAAATCACGAATGAGACGGCAACAGGGGGAGCGTAAAGCTGAAGATGGATCCACCTGCTGGATTGGCCTGTAGCTGCAAAGAGCCGCCATGGTGGTCTTCAATAATGTGCCTGCAGGAAGGAAGACCAAGGCCGTTGCCACCAGACTTGGTGGTAAAATGAGGTAGAAAAATTTTGTTGAGAATTTCTTCGGGAACCCCGGGCCCATGATCCTTTACATCCACCCTGGCCCGATCAGCTTCCCGGCGCAGAACAATCTCAATAAGGCCGCCCTTCCCGCTTGCCTGGGCTGCGTTAAGGAGAAGATTTACCAAGACCCGCTGGATTTCTCCCTTTGAAAACAAAAATTCAGGAAGGTCATTTTTTACCGAAAATCCCACCTTCACTCCTTTAAAATCAGGGTGGAGCCGGCAGGTTGACTCGAGAATCTCTTCAAGCAGCCGGGACAGGGAGTACGGTTTAGAAGGAGAATGAAACGAATCACGCTTTGCATTGGCCAGGGCCTCTCTCATCATGGTTCCCAGGTTCTGGCGCGCTTCGGTCATAAACTTGACATAACGGGCTTCCTTTGAGCCGGAATCAAACTGCAGTAAATCCAGAAAGAGAAAGATGGAAAGACAATTCTTCATATCATGAATCAGGATATTAGTCTTTTCAAACTCTGCAGCCATAACCCGGGTGTCGCGCCGAATCCGCCAGCTCAGGCTTTTCAGCATGGAAACGAGCAATTTCGGCTGATTGGCAAAATAGTCATAAAACCGATCGGCTGAGATCTTTAACAACCGGCAGGGCTCAAGGGCTAAGACCGTGGCGGATCGCGGCTTTTCTTCAATCAACGCCATCTCGCCCACATAATCCACCGGCTCAACCTGGGTGATTTTCTTTTTTTCCTTAATAACCTGTAATCGCCCTTCCAGAAGAATAAACAGATGAGTTGCCTTCTCTCCTTCCTGACAGAGGATATCGCCCGGTGCACAGTTCATTTCTGAAATCGTTTTCGCAAAACCATGCAGATCTTCATCGGGAAATGACTCGAAAAGGTCAATCGTCTTTAATAATTCTATGTAATCTCGGGAGGTCATAAGTTTCATTCACCAGGCAACAAAATATTGAGAAAATAAGTTTGAAAAAATTATTTTTCCTACCTAAAATACTATACTCGTAACGTGGTTGTGAAACAAGAACTGTCATTCGAATTTTTTCTAAAAAAACAAGTACTCCGGCTTCTAAACGTCTTATTTTATCGAACCTGAAAACCGAGCCCGAGCAAATATTTCCCCACTCACCTTTTTTTCAGCTTGACCTGACAGTCTGCCTTGTTATAAGCATCATTTGAGATAATCATGAAACGGCAACCTTTAAAATTATTTATGCAAAAATGGACCACACATGCTGAAAAACAAAACCGATATTCATGCCATAGCCCCTGAAGTTGTTCTTGATTTCCTGCAAAAAACCATGCCCTTCAATGAACTTGAAGCTGAGCATCTGCAGGAGCTGGCCCGAAAATGTATTATTGATTTTTTTCCAAAAGGGACGGTGATTTTCCGCCAGGATGAAACCAAGGTGGACAAATTTTACATGATCCAGAAAGGCGGCGTGAAATCATATCTCAAGGATGACGAGGATGAGGTGACGCTGAAGGACTTTCGCGGTGAGGGAGAATATTTCGGCGCTTTACCTCTTATTCAGGAGACCAATGCCAATCTGAACATTGAAACGGTTGAAGACACCTTCTGCTTCATCTTTACAAAAGAGGCCTTTCTCGGCCTTCTACAAACCTACCCCAGGGTAACCAATTATTTCCTGAGAAGCATGTCGGAAAAACTGGTGCGGACCGCCTATGCCGAACTGCGGCAGCATAAAGTGACAGTCCGCTCGGAAAGCGCTCTCTACCTCTTCAGCGCCCAGGTCGGCGATATTATGAAAGGGAATCTGCGCACCATTAACGAAGATGATTCGGTGCAGAATGCCGCTGTGCTTATGGCCCGTTTCCATATCGGTTCCCTGCTGGTGAGCGACGGTAACGGTGACATTAGCGGAATTGTCACGGACAAGGATCTCCGTATCAAAGTCGTGGCAGAGGGTCTTGATTTTCAGACCCCGGTCAAACAGATTATGGCCTCACCAGTCATGTCCATTGAATCCCATGCCGTCTGCTTTGACGCCCTGATCCGCATGATGAAACAACGTATTCATCATCTTGCCATTGAAAAACAGGGGAAAATCCGCGGCGTGATAACCACCCACGATATCATGGTGCTGCAAGGCACCTCGCCCCTCTATCTTTTCAAAGAAATCCTGGCCCAACGCCGCATCGAAGGACTATATAAACTTTCGAAAAATGTCCCCATGGTGATTCGGACCCTTATCGAGGAAGGCGCCAAGGCCAATAACATCACCAGAATGATCACGGTTTTAAATGATCATATTCTCGACCGAATGCTCACCCTGCTGATTGAGGAACTCGGCCCGCCGCCGGTGAAATTCTGCTGGATGCTGATGGGCAGCGAAGGGAGACGGGAACAAACGTTCAAAACAGACCAGGATAATGCCATCATCTATGAAGAGCCAAATAATCCGGAACAACTGCCCGAGGTTAAGGAATATTTCAAGATCCTGGGAGAAAAGGCCATTGAGCATCTGGTAGGATGCGGCTATCCCCGTTGCCCCGGAAATATTATGGCCTCAAATCCGCAATGGCGTTTAAATGAAAGAGGCTGGCAACAGGCCTTTGATCAATGGATGCAGACCCCTGATCCTCAGGAAGTGCTGCACTCCATGATCTTTTTTGATTTCAGGGCCGGGTTCGGCGCCAGTGAACTTGTCCGGGCCCTCCGCACTCACCTAACCGAAAAAGCGCCGAAACAGACGATCTTTCTTCATCACCTGGGTAAAGACTGTCTCTCCACCCGCCCGCCCCTTTCCTTTTTCAAAAATTTCATCGTTGAAAAAAACGGCGAGCACAAAAACACACTGGACCTGAAAAGAAACGGCCTGACTCCATTTGTCGATTTTGCCCGGGTCATGTCCCTGAAATACGGTGTTCGTGAAACCAACACCCTGGGCCGACTCCAGCTTCTGGCCGAGGGAAACCATATTTCACAGGAACTCTACAGCGAAACCATCGAAGCCTATGAATTTCTCATGCAGCTTCGCCTTGTCCACCAGCTTGACATGATGGAACAGGACAAATCACCGAACAACCATATCAATCCGGCGGATCTGACAGACATTGAAAAACAGCCCTTGAAAGAATCATTCGAGGTTGTCAGGCGGCTGCAGAGTGTTCTGAGTCAGGAATTCCGGCTTAACGACTAAGAGGCTGAAGGAATCATCATGGGGTTCTGGCCATTTTCAGGGACGAAGACAAGGAAAAGCCATCCGGTTTTTGCCCTGAACCACGGCTACTTTAAAAATAAGATCGATCATTACCAGCCCCTTTCGGCGTATGATTTCGTCGTCTTTGACACCGAGCTGACCGGCCTGAATCAGCGCCGGGATGAAATTGTTTCCATTGGCGCCGTCAGAATCCGCAATTTAAGCATTGTTGCCGGAGAAACCTTTCAAACCCTGGTTCGCCCACACACTATAACCGAAGCCACCGAGGGCACCTTTATCCACCGCATTACTCCCCAGGAACTTCTATCGGCTCCCAGGCTGAAAGATGTGCTT
This sequence comes from Thermodesulfobacteriota bacterium, assembly GCA_034723545.1. Classification (GTDB taxonomy): domain Bacteria; phylum Desulfobacterota; class Desulfobulbia; order Desulfobulbales; family SURF-16; genus JAGHCC01. The sequence continues at coordinate 4,089 of JAYEPA010000079.1, forward strand.
CCTGAATTTATCGAATTCTGCGGCTCGTCCCTTCTGATCGGCCATTATGTCAGTCTGGACGTTGGTTTTGTCAATCATGCCGCGAAAAAAATTTTTAATGAAAAAATAAAAAATCCCTGCCTGGACACCATGCGCCTGGCCCAGATATATACAGAAGCCTGCTGGGAACAATATCACGACCGCTTCAATCTCCAGGTTTCATTTAACCTGGCAGATCTCAGTAAACAATTCGACCTGCCGGTCTTTCCCGAGCACGACGCCCTGCTCGATGCGCTGCAGACGGCCTATCTCTTTCTCTTTCTGGTAAAAAAACTGAACCAGCGCGGTCTCGTGACCCTGAATGATCTTTTCAAGGCTGGACAAAGCTGGAAAAGACTTTTTTAATGAATCCCAAACAGCGCGCAAAACCAACAAAACAAAAAAATAATCAAAAAAAACGAATATGCGCAAAAACACCTAAGTAGTTCTACTAGCACACCTTTTCATATTCACACCAAACAGGCCCTGGGCGTATCGGTAAACTTACCTATTGCCTTTTTCTCGCAAAATTCGTAATTAGCACAGTTGTTTCATCGTTTAGAAAAGAAAATCCAATGTGATTTTCTATAATTTTCAAACCCATGAAAGGGATTTTAATCTATTTCAAAAAGAGGCCCCACTGAAAAAGGAGGAAGTAAATGAAAAAAGATTTGAGTCTGTATTGGAAGAAAAATCTGACTCTGATGGTTGTTTTGCTGACCATCTGGGCGGTCGTATCCTATGGATGCGGTATTTTGTTTGTTGAACAGCTGAATGCCATCAAGATAGGCGGTTTTCCCCTTGGTTTCTGGTTTGCCCAGCAAGGTGCAATTTACACTTTTGTCTGCCTGATCTTTGCCTACTATTTCATCATGCAAAAGGTTGACAAAGAATTTGATGTTCATGAATAATCTGAGCTAAGGGTGTGGCATAAAATAAGTGTAACAAGATCGCGCCGATTTTTTGTTCATTTTCAAGGCGTGAAAGGAAACGCATAGTTGAACTATGTGGTTTCTTTTGCAACACAGAAAATGGGCAAAAAGACAAGCGAGATGTTACAGTTATTTTTGTGACAGATCCTAAGGAACGGGAATTAAATAGTTTTGCTTCAGTTATTTAATGCACGTTTCTCACCACGACTTTAAGGAGAAAAGGAGAAAAATATGTCGATTTTGACATGGACTTATATCATGGTTGGAGCCACCTTCAGCCTGTATCTCAGCATTGCCTGGATATCCAGGGTGCGCACAACCAAAGAATTTTATGTGGCCGGCGGCGGCGTTTCCCCGCTGGCAAACGGAATGGCCACCGCTGCCGACTGGATGAGCGCGGCATCGTTTATTTCCATGGCCGGGCTGATTTCATTCATGGGTTACACCGGTTCCATTTACCTGCTGGGCTGGACAGGCGGCTATGTCCTCCTGGCCCTGTTGCTTGCCCCGTATCTGCGCAAATTCGGCAAATTTACCGTACCTGACTTTGTCGGCGACCGTTATTATTCGAGTTTTGCCCGTCTTGTTGCCCTGGTTTGTGCCATCTTTGTATCCTTTACCTATGTAGCCGGCCAAATGCGCGGCGTTGGTATTGTTTTCAGCCGCTTTCTGGAAGTTCCGGTCAATACCGGCGTTCTCATCGGTATGTCCATTGTTTTCTTTTACGCCTCACTGGGCGGCATGAAAGGGATTACCTATACCCAGGTGGCCCAGTATTCGGTTTTGATTGTTGCCTATCTGGTACCGGCTTTTGCCATTTCCTCACAGATCACCGGATCATTTCTGCCCCAGCTCGGCTTCGGCGGCACTATTTCCGAGGGCGTCAATGCCGGCAAATATCTGCTGGATGTCTTAAATGATCTCAACCGTGATCTCGGTTTTGCCGAATACACCAAGGCCTTTCACGGGCCAGGCGCAAAATCCATGCTTGATGTCTTCTGCATCACCATGGCCCTGATGGTGGGCACAGCCGGACTACCCCATGTTATTGTCCGTTTTTACACTGTTCCCAATGTTCGCGGCGCCCGTCTCTCTGCCGGTTTTGCCCTGCTCTTTATTGCTATTCTCTACACCACGGCGCCGGCAATCGCCTCCTTTGCCCGTTACAACATGGTCAACACGATCAACAACATTGAATATAGCAAGGCGCCTTCCTGGTTTCAAAACTGGGAAAAAACAGGGCTGATCGCCTGGACGGATAAAAACAATGATGGCGTTATCCAGTATTCCCATGGCAAACCCTTTGCCGGTAAACCTAAATTTTCCGGTGAAAAAGGCTCCTACGGCCAGGAACTGGTCAGTAATACAGCCACCGACAATGCGAATGAGCTCTACATTGACCGTGACATCATGGTTCTGGCCAATCCGGAGATCGCCAACCTGCCTCCCTGGGTTATCGCCCTGGTCGCCGCCGGTGGCCTGGCAGCCGCCCTGTCAACGGCATCCGGTCTGCTGCTCGTCATTTCATCATCGATCTCCCATGATCTGTACTACAGGATGATCAATCGCAATGCCTCGGAAAAACAACGACTCATGGTAGGTCGTGTTGTCATTGGCGGGGCTGTCTGTATTGCCGGTTATTTCGGCATTAATCCACCAGGCTTCGTGGCCCAGGTGGTTGCCTTTGCCTTTGGCCTGGCTGCCTCATCGTTCTTCCCGGTTATTGTTCTCGGTATCTTTGATAAACGGACTAACAGGGAAGGGGCGATTGCCGGTATGATCCTCGGTATCTGTTTCACTTTTTTCTATATCGTTAACATTAAATTCCTGGGCGGCACAGCCTGGTTCTTCAATATCAGCGCCGAGGGTATCGGAACCATTGGGATGCTGCTGAACGCATTGGTAACCGTTGTCGTTTCCAGAATGACACCGCCTCCGCCCCAGGAAGTTCAGGACCTGGTGGAAAGTATTCGTTATCCCAGAGGTGCCGGAGCTGGAGTTGATCATTAATTTTACAATAATGAAGGGACTAAGGGGCAAAGGGACAAAGGTTCAGAGGGATTTACTTTCGAAGATCTCACTGGCTCTATTTGTCCCTTTAGCTCCATAGCCGTCAGGCTAAACGTTAGTTAGTCATCAGCAATAATCAATTTAATATTGATTATTTGTATTTTATTTCAAAACGCACGGGGTTTTCCCCGTGCGTTTTTTATTTTTCCTGCCTGCTATTCACCTCTTGTTTTACAATCTTGCCGAAATTGCATATACTGCTGATTAAGACCTTATTCCATTCAAGGTTTAAGGGGTAAAGGGTCAAAGGGGTTTACCCTCTGCCCCTCTGAACCTTTGTCCCTTAGCCCCTCTTCAGAAACACTTTGAAAATTAACTAATTTGACAAATCCGGCAGACATTCTCTGCGAGAAAAACGTAAAAACCCAACAAAGCAATGGCCACAATTCTGATTGTTGACGACGAACTCAGCATGCGCGAGTTCCTAAAGATCCTGCTTGAAAAGCAAGGACATTCCGCTGTTACAGCCCCAAATGGCCGGGAAGCGGTCAAAATTCTTCAAACTCGGGAGATCCATCTTGTCATTTCGGATATCCGCATGCCGGAAATGGGCGGGCTGGAACTTCTTGAAAATATCAAAAGAAAAAATCAGTTTATTCCGGTGCTCATGATTACCGCCTTTGCCTCTCCGGAGGATGCTGTTCTGGCCATGAAGGGTGGGGCTTATGACTACATCACCAAGCCTTTCAAGGTTGATGAAATCAAACAGGTCATCGAATCCGCACTGGGGGGCAGCGAAGGACGGACAGTTCAAAAAGATTCAACTTCCTTTTCCGGAGGTTTTGCCGGAATCATCGGCGAAAGCCCGAAGATGGTCAAAATTTTTGAGCTCATTAAAAGAATCGCGCCAACCCATGCCAACGTGCTGATCAATGGTGAATCCGGCACAGGCAAGGAACTGGTGGCCCAGGCCATTCATAAAAACAGCAGGGTGGCGGGTAATCATTTTGTGCCGATTACCTGTAACGCCATTCCCGAGACCCTGTTTGAAAGCGAACTGTTCGGGCATGTCAAAGGCTCCTTCACCGGCGCCACAGCCAATAAAATTGGACTTTTCGAACTGGCCAATGACGGCACCGCATTTCTCGACGAGATTGGCGAACTAACGCCCATGGTACAGACAAAATTACTAAGGGTTCTCCAGGAACGGGAGTTCAAACGGGTAGGTGACACAAAAACAAGCAAAATCAATGTTCGAATCATCTCAGCCACGAACCGAAAACTGGAAGAAGAGATTGAAGCCAAACGCTTCAGGGAAGATCTCTATTACCGACTCGCTGTAGTGCCGATTCTCATGCCGCCGTTAAGGGAACGAAAAGAGGACATTCCCCTGCTCGTCAATCACTTTCTCCATAAGTATGCCAAAACGTTAGGACGATCTCTGCAAAAACTCTCGCCAAAGGCCATGGAGATCCTGCAGGAATATGATTTTCCCGGCAATGTCCGTGAACTTGAAAATATAATCGAACGCGGCATCGCGCTTTCCCCTTCCGAGACGATCCAACCGGAAAGCCTGTCTCTGCCCCTTCGCCGCCATGATGATTCGGTGGCAAGACAGAGATCGTCCCCTTTTCTCTCCGAACTCGGCTCAGAGGAGGATCTTTATGAAGAAGGGCTGGAAAGCGTTATGACCCATTTTGAAAAAAATTTAATCGAACTTGCCCTGAAAAAGGCTGATTTTTCAAAAATGCGGGCAGCAGACCTCCTTAAAATCAGTTTTCGCTCCCTGCGCTATAAAATCCAGAAATACCATATTACCTGAAATAGTTAACGCAAAAGGCGCAAGAGACGCTAAAAACACCATTTTTAAAATATTTGCGTCCCTTGCGTTAAAAAACAATCGATTCCCTTATGCTCCCAGACAATCTCCATCTCTTCAATCAGTCATCAGCCAAGGCAGAAGGCCTGCTCAAACGCCAGTTGCAATGGCTGTTATTTTTACGAATTCTGCTTTTAACAGTATTCTTGGGCATCAGTGGACTGCTGCAATATCAGGACAGGGATCTCATCATTCCTCCCCTGCGCTATCTTTTGTATTTTATTGGAGGAATTTACTGTTTTTCCATTGCCTCGGCCTTCTTCCTGCAAAAAACAAAATACCTGAAACACTTTGCTTTTCTCCAAATTTTCATTGATTCCCTTATCGTCTCAACCCTGATTTTCTTTACAGGTTCCAGTCAGTCTATCTTTACCCTGATGAATTTTCTGCCGATTATTGCCGGCGGCATACTCCTCTACTTGCCCGGAGGACTTTTCATAGCGGCAATGACCACCTTCAATTTTGGCGGGATACTGCTGCTTGAGTTCCTGGGATATTACTCCCGTTTTTTTCCGAATTTCAATTCCCCCCTGACAAGTATAGAAATTCTTCTGCACCATTTTGCTATTCCCGGCGTCACTTTTTTTCTCGTCGGCCTGCTGACATCGCTTCTATCCGGCAGACTGCAACAGACCGAAGAGGCCCTGTCCCGCGCCTCCCAGGATCTGGACAGGTTATCACTGCTTTACAAACAGATTTTTGACGATATCACCACCGGAATCATTACAGTCAACAGCAAGGGAGAAATCACCTCCTTTAACCGGGCGGCGGAAAAAATAACCGGTTTTCCAGTCCACGAAGTCATTGACCTGCCTATTCACACCAAACTGCCGGAGCTGAAACTGGAAAAAAAGGAGGCCATGCGGCCCGTAGCCAACCTGACCCGAAAAAATGGAGAGATCATTCCGGTTGGCTACTCATGGACCAGGCTGAACATGCCGGGAGACTGCGAAAACTGCCGGATTTACACAATGCAGGATTTAAGCAAAATCAAAAAAATGGAAGACCGAATCCGCCAGGCCGAGAAAATGGCGGCCATTGGCCGCATGGCAGCCGGCATCGCCCATGAATTCCGCAATCCCCTGGCAGCTATCTCCGGTGCGGCCCAGGTTCTCCATCATGAATTGTCCGATGATGCCGCGACCCGGGGCCTGATGAATATCATTATCCGCGAAAGTGATCGTCTTGAAGGAACAATCAGCGAATTTCTCCAGTTCTCAAGACCGGCCACTCCGGAAAAATTCTGGTTCTCTCTGCATGGCCTTGTCAATGAAACGATTGACATCCTCAAACAGGCGCCGTCCTGGAACAACAAAATCAAGTTTAAAACGGACATTCCCGCACAACTCGATGCCTGGGCCGATGCTGACCAGACAAAACAGATTCTTCTCAACCTGTTCAGTAACGCGGCCAACGCCTTGAGAAAAAATGAAGGCTCCATCCTGATCAAAGCACGGGAGATGTCTGACAAAAAGCAAAATGACCAAACCAGAATTGTCATTTCCGACACCGGCCCTGGTATTCCTGACAAAATCAGGAATAAAATTTTTGAACCTTTTTACACGACCCGGGAAGACGGAACCGGTCTCGGACTGGCCATTGTCAGACAGCTCATTGAAAGTAACGGAGGCACGATCGAACTTTCATTCGGCCCGAAAGAAAATGAGGCTGTCTTTATCCTGAACCTTCCACTTCCCTGATCCGCTTCCACCATTTTCAGCTAAACCTCCCTTCTCCTGCTGTAACCATCTTCCCTCTTCCCAAAAGAGAATCCAAAACGTAACTATTCAGCTGCACTCCATCTTCGCCCATTTGGGGCTTCTCGAATAGCACCAGTATGCTTCAAAGCCCCAAATGAACGAATATGAAGCACATCAGAACAGTTACAGTCTGGAGTAAAGGGTACTTTCCAGTACTACGCTGAATAGTTACTCCAAAACTTGCCGTAATTACGTCTATTCCAGGCCGACATCGGGTCATGTCGTATTCTATTTGGGCCGATGTCGGCTATTATCTCTCAGCGCCCTGCTTTATGATTAAACCAAAAGCCCTTGGAAAAATATCAGACATAGGAGGAAAATCATGAAAAAAATCATGCTGCTGCTGACCGTTGCCACAATGGCATTATCACCCTTACCGGCCAAGGCCGGACACACCTCGCGCACCACGGCAATTGGAGTTGCCGGTGGAGCCCTGATTGGTCACGCCATTGGCCGCGATATGGAAGCCGTTCTGATCGGCACAACAATTGGCGGTGTAGCAGGTTACATGGTGGGCAACGAGATGGATAAAAATGACGCCGGCTATGTGCGGACTTACAGGGTGATGGAGCCGTATTACCCCAACCGCCATTACGGCTATGAAAAACGATGTAACATGGTGATTCAAAACATCACCTACCGACCGGTCGTTCACAAGAAAAAGAAAAGAAAAAAGCATGGCCGGCGGCACCGGTATAACGACTACCATCCCCGCTGGGAAAGAATGACAGTATGGTAAATCACCGGAGTCCCGCCGTTGGTGACAATGGCGGGACTCTAATCTTATTCTTGCGCCATGGAATGAATAAACGTATCTGCAGCCTGGATTGACGATTCCATTTCCCTGACCAGAACAGAGACGTCCGCCTCAACTATGGACAGTTCATTACGCAGTGATGAAATGGCCTTGGCATTCAAATTATGCTTCAGAAACAGAACCTGATCACGGAAGGTGGCGAGAACCGGATCAATCTTCTTCTCGGCCCGCTTCATGGCAATGATCAGCTTATTGTATTCCTGGCGGGTCTTTCGCAACTTCTGTTCACTACTTCGACGCAGACTGGCGCTACTGTACTGCCCCAACTCATCTTCCCATTCTTCAAATAAGGCGCCGGATACGTCTTCAACCGCCCTGATACGGTCGCTTACCTCATCGGAACGTGCTTCGCAGCGCTTGAATTCTCGATTCAGCGTATCATACTTTTCCTGTAAATCTCCGCCCTCAAACTGAATCACCGAGCTGAACCGTTCCAGGGCCGACTCAAACTGTTCCTTGGCATCCTCCTGGGAGTCACGGGCATCTTCAATTCGGTCCGTCAAAATATCTCTTTTATGATAGCCGGCCTTTTCCATGGCTTCATAATAAACCGTCTGACATCCGGAGAGCAAAAATGACATGAGACAGACATGTACAAAAATCAATATAAAACGGTTTGGCAGAATACACATAACTCGATCTTTTCCTCTGAATAATGAACTTTAAATAACATCCATACTGTTTGCTCTAAAACTCAAGATATCATCAAAAAAAGGAAAAATGTCAAATGTAAAAAAAGGAGAAGCCGATTATGGTCAGATCACTGTTTTCCTTTTTCAATTGCAAAAGAGGCTTTCATGAAAATCAGCTGCATCATTACAACCAGAGATCGGTGTGACATGGTTCTGCAGGCCATTGCCAGCGCCACCGCCCAAAAGGGCGGCAGCCCTGAAATCGTGGTGGTGGATGACGGATCTGTCGATGGCACGCAGGAACACATTAAAAAAAACTACCCGGAGGTCAAACTGATTCATCTTTCAGGCCTGGGTCCTGGTCCGGCCCGCAACGCCGGAGTCGCGGCGGCAGACGGTGACGTGTTGATGTTTCTTGATTCCGATGATATCTGGCTCGCCGACCATCTGGCTGTTCTTCGAAAGACACTGAGCAAAGGATTCCAAGTTGCGTATGGGACCACAACAAATATTGACAAAATAAATGGCGGAAATTTCCTGATTCCGGACAACGGCCAGGGACCCGGTGGAAACATCTTTTCCCAGTTGCTGCGCTGGTGTTTCCTGGTTCCGTCATCATTCGCCGTCCGTCGCCGGGCCTTTGCTCAGACAGACGGCTTTCCCTCGGGCGACCTGGCTGATGACTGGGCTTTTTTTCTTCATCTGGCCCACCGTCATCACTTCGGCTTTGCCGGTCCAGAACCAATTACCCTGCGATACCTGCACGAAGGCAGTCAATGTGCTATCCACAACCATGAAGCCGTTTTAACGACTCTGCGGCAATTGAACCGAACCTGGCCTGCAGACACCTCTTTATCACACAAAATTCAGGCGAGAGTTGACGAGTTGTCAAAATGGAGCATAAAAAAGAAAAAAAGCTGGGAAACAGTGCAGCAATGGTATCGCGACTTGAAAAAAGATGGAATGATTTGACAATTTCATTTGACGAAAACCATTGATTCGATGATAAATTATAATTTTCAAATTGATTTTATGAAAACTCCTTCATGAAGCGGACCTTACGCTATTATTATATAAAATTTATCCGCTTGAAGGGTGACCCGGATGTGCTTGCCAGGGGAGTTGCCATTGGCATTTTTATCGGCATTACTCCCACCATTCCCCTGCATACAGGCCTGGTTCTTTTGTTTGCCCTTGCTTTCAGGGCCAGTAAAATCGCGGCGCTCCTTGCAAGTATGATGGTCAGCACCCCCCTGACCTTTTTTATACAATATTATCTTTCCTGGCGCATCGGTAACTGGCTGACTCCCGATGATCTTTCCTGGTCCCAAATCTCTCAGGTCATGGGCGTTCTTACTTCCGAGGCCACTTTCCGGGAAACACTTCAGGCTGTGATGAGTCTGGGAGTCGAGACAATCACTGTTATGGTCCTGGGAGGCTGTCTGCTGGCCCTGCCTCTGAGCGTTACCAGCTATTTTGCCTCTCTGCGTTTTTTCACTGTTCTGCGGAAAAAAAGAGTAAAAAGAAGACTGAAACTGGCCATGAAAAATGATAAATATTAAAAAAACCCTGCAAAGCCGTAAACTGGCGCCCAAAAAGAAACTGGGACAAAATTTCCTGGTCCACCCGGAAACTGCGGCACGCATTGTCCAACTGGCAGGTGTCAACGAAAACGATACCATTGTCGAACTCGGCGTGGGACTAGGCAGCTTGACTACTCCCCTGGCTGAACAGGCTGCCAAAGTAATCGGCCTGGAGATTGACAGGGGCATCATCAAGTGGCTTCAAGACGAGGGCGGTCTTGCCGATAACGTCACCCTGATCCATCAGGACCTGCTCAAGGCGGATTTCAAAAAATTGGCCCAGGACTGCGGTGGAAGATTAAAAATAATAGCCAACCTGCCCTACTCGATTTCCAATCCTCTGCTGTTTAAATTAATAGAAAACAGGGATATCATGGAATGGGCCGTTCTGATGCTGCAAAAAGAGGTTGGCATGCGCATACGGGCCAAGAGCGGCACCAAGGAATACGGCGTCCTCACTGTTTTACTTGGCGGCTGCGCCGATGTGGAAACCCTGATGCACCTTGGACCGGGCCAGTTTCATCCCCGGCCCAAGGTGGATTCGGTTGTGACCCGCATTCAGTTTCATCCTATGTCGGAGAGGGTTGCCAAACTTCCTCCTTATGACGAAACAGTGTTACGTAAAATTGTGAATGCAGGTTTCCAGAAACGAAGAAAAACCCTGGTAAACGGTCTTTCAACCTCGCCCCTGCTTTCTTGTTCAAAAAAAGAAATCATTGATGTCCTGAAAAAAATCGGTCTTGCTCCGGACATCCGGCCGGAACGACTCACCATAGAAGATTTTGTCGGGCTGACCCGGGAACTAAGCGGTTAAAGGAGAAAAAATGCAGAATTTTGTTCTTGAAAATCCGACCAAAATTATTTTCGGCCGAGACACTATTAATCTGATCGGCTCGGAAACCGCCGCATTCGGCAAAAAAGTGCTGCTGGTCTATGGCCGGTCCAGTGTGAAAAAAAACGGTCTTTTTGATCAGACTATGGATTCCTTACAGGAGGCCGGTCTTTCTGTTATCGAACACGGTGGTGTCCGGTCAAATCCTGTCCTATCCCATGTCAGAGAAGGGATCGAGCTGGCAAAAAAAGAACAAATTGAAGTGATCTGCGCCCTGGGGGGCGGCAGTGTGATTGACAGCGCCAAGGCTATCAGCGCCGGAGCCCTGGTGGAGCATGATGTCTGGCAGTTTTTCAAGGGGAAAAAAAGTATAAAAAAAACCATTCCCCTTACCTGCGTCCTGACTCTTGCAGCGGCGGGTTCGGAGATGAACGGCGGCATGGTGATCACCAATGAAGAAACCGACCAGAAATTCGGAACGGGGAACAAACTTCTCCATCCCAATGTCTCTATTCTCAATCCAACTGCCACATTCACGGTACCGCCGGACTATACTGCCTACGGCGCCGTGGATGCCATTGCCCATATCCTTGAATTCTACTTTACGACCCGGGATCCAGCCACGCCTGTTCAGGACCGTTTCATGGAAGGACTGGTCATCAACATTATGGAAAGCTGCGACCGGGTTCTGGTCAATCCGGAGGATTATGCGGCCAGAGCCGATCTGATGTGGTGCGCGACCCTGGCTTTAAACGGCTGGACAGCCGCAGGACTGGGACTGGTTGGTTTTCCCATGCATATGATTGAACATTCCCTGAGCGCTCTGTACAATGTTCCCCATGGAGCCGGACTTTCAGTGGTGGTTCCGGCCTGGATGAAATATCAGGCCGCAAAGAATCCAACAAAATTCAACCAATTTGCTGAAAGGGTGTTTCAAATATCGGCAAAAAATGCCAGTAAAAAGGCTTCTGCTGGCATCAACCAGCTCAAGGGCTGGTTCAGCAGATCCGGCAGTCCTACCTCCCTTGCCGAACTGAAAATCCCCTTGACGGATATCCCGAAGATCTCTGAAAACGCGCTGAAGTTAGGCAAAATATGGAGGCTGCGCGACTATGATCAAAAAATGATCGAGGAAATTCTACTCCTCTGTGCTGATAGCTGATGGTATAAGGTTGAAGGTTGAAGGCCGAAGGGGAAAAAATATCCACCCATTCTCCTTCGCAAGGATCAGATATTATGAGCACCCAGAAAAAAAAGACGCGGGAAAAAGATACGGATCCCGGCCCAATTTTGAAATGTATCTATTGCGGCTCAAAAGCGGAAATCAACGGTCGCTGACACAATGCCAGGGTTGCCTGCAGGTCGTGCGGCATGGAGTCCAGGGTTGATCTCTACCGGGATCAGATAGAGGATTGGCAGGACAGGGTCTGCGCTGAATTCTTTTCGAAGTAAACATATTTACGAAAAAACCTCTTTAGAGTATATTACTTAGTTCTTTT
>JAYEPA010000080.1:0-4841 GCA_034723545.1 Thermodesulfobacteriota bacterium
GGTAAAGATCCCGGCATCTATTTTACAAGTAACAAAATAAATTATATCGTCATTCCGGCATGTTTTTAGCCGGAATCCAGAAAATAGCCACACACACCATCCTGGATCCCGGCTAAAAACATGCCGGAATGACGTAAGTGGACAATTTTAACTTATCGTGCTGATTCTGTGTTTTTTATACAGACTACTCAGAATCTTGTTACTTAGAAGCGTATGTACACATGTTACGAAAAACTCGGTCTGTAACTGTTCAGATGTGCTTCATATTCGTTCATTTGGGCTTTGAAGCATACTGGTGCTATTCGAAAAGACCAGGTAAGCGTAGACTCCGAAATGGACGAAGATGGAGTGCAGCTGAATAGTTACAAGTTTATTTCATCACAATCCCTTAGCCCGCTACGAAAAGTATTGATTGACAGCATGAAAAGGGTTATTTTTATCTAATTATCACTAATCTTCAACCAAAGTTATAAGGGAAACATTCGATTAACCCGTACCGTTAAAATAACGGGGAGTTACGCGTAGGAGCCCACCCCCGTGGGCGATTGTGTATTGGTGGTACGTACCAGCGTTTTATCGCCCGGAGGGCCGGGCTCCGGAAGGCATCTTATCGTTAATGGGTTGGACGAATAACTACAATTGTAAACCGTACAGGTGGTTTTTAATAAGGAATTTGAATCATGGATATTGTTATTGGCAAAGCCCCTTACGTCAAAAAAGACCCGGACAAGAAAGACGATCTTATCAGTGTGGAAAAAAAAATGTTTTTCAAGGATAGGCGAAAAAAAAGAGTAGATCGGCGAAAAAGTAACCGGGAAGGGATCTTTGTTTCGATTTCAACGAAAGAAGATCGTCGAAGTAGCAGGGACAGGAGGAAAAATCAGCAGTAGAATTTTTTTGCCGATTTTTAGAGCCTTAGAATTTGTTTTCGTGTCAAAATTGGCAGAAAATTAAAAAACGTTCTTGAAATAAAATACTTACATCTACTGTTAAGGTACTTGTCCTAAGTCCTTAATCTTTTTAAGTTAATCTGGATTGCATAATAATTTTTTCTGTTTTTTGAAAGCCGGCTTCGTTTTGAAAGCCGGCTTTCTTTTTTGAATCGATTATTTCAGTTTCTCAAAATTAACAGGCTTTGCTTAACTGATCAGGTTGAGTTGGTCGGTTTATTTTGAAATATCATATTACGAGGTTTGAGTTGAATAAATTTAATAGAAAAGAAATCGATCGGCGGCGAACCTTTGGCATTATCAGCCATCCTGATGCCGGTAAAACCACTTTGACTGAAAAACTGCTGCTTTATGGCGGGGCAATCAAGCTGGCCGGAGCCGTCAAATCCCGGAAGGCCGCCCGCCACGCCACCAGCGACTGGATGGCCATTGAAAAAGATCGCGGAATTTCCGTCACAACTTCGGTAATGAAGTTTAATTACCGTGATTTTGAGATTAATCTCCTGGATACCCCGGGACATCAGGATTTTTCCGAGGATACCTATCGAGTGCTGACCGCAGTGGACAGCGCGCTTATGGTTATTGACAGTGCCAAGGGTGTGGAACCGCAGACTGAAAGATTGATGGAGGTCTGCCGGATGCGCAATACTCCGATTCTGACCTTTATCAACAAGCTGGACCGCGAAGGGCTTGATCCCCTGGATATTCTGGCGGATATTGAAGATAAACTTCAGGTGGAATGCACCCCCCTCACCTGGCCCATCGGCATGGGCAAGACTTTTAAGGGTGTCTATAATCTGTATCGCAAAGAGCTGCATCTTTTCACTCCGGGGCAGGAGACCAGTGAGCAGGGAGGACTGCTCATAACAGACCTGGATGATCCGCAACTTGATAAACTGCTGGGAGAGCAGGCGGAGTCGTTACGGGATGATGTTGAACTTCTTGAAGGCGCGGCTAATCCTTTTGAACTGGATCATTATCTGAAAGGGAATCAGACGCCGGTTTTTTTCGGCAGCGCCATTAATAATTTTGGTGTCAGGGAACTTTTGGACGGTTTTGTTGAAATGGCGCCGGGCCCTTCGGACCGGAAGGCTGTGACCAGGGACGTTTCACCTTATGAGGAGCAATTTTCCGGCTTTGCTTTCAAAATTCAGGCAAACATGAATCCCGCCCATCGTGACCGGATCGCCTTTATCCGAATCTGTTCGGGAAGGTTTCAACGGGGAATGAAGGTAATGCATCACCGTCTGGATAAGGAAATTACCCTGGCGAACGCCATTATCTTCATGGCCAAGGACCGAGCCCATGTGGAAGATGCCTATGCCGGCGATATTATCGGTCTGCACAACCATGGGACTATCAAGATCGGTGACACCTTCACCACTGGAGAAGAATTGAAATTCTCCGGCATTCCCAATTTTGCACCGGAACATTTTCGCCGGGTGATTTTAAAAAATCCGCTCAAGGCCAAGCAGCTCCAGAAAGGGCTGGTGCAGCTGGCCGAGGAGGGAGCTGTTCAGGTTTTCAGACCGCTCATTGGCAGTGACTATATCCTGGGGGCAGTTGGGGTTTTGCAGTTTGACGTGACCATGGCCCGCTTAAAGGATGAATACTGGGTTGATGCGATCTATGAGCCGGTTGATTATGCGGCGGCCCGCTGGGTCGACTGTGAAGATAAAAAACGACTCAAAAAATTTGAAGCCGCGAATCAGGCCAGTCTGGCCGTTGATGCCGAAGGCTCGCTGACTTATCTGGCACCGGGTCAGTGGCATGTTCGTTTTATCGAGGAACAGTGGCCGGATATTGTCTTTCATAAAACCAAGGAACACAACTGATTTTTTCGCCTACCAAGAAGGTCAGGATAGCGAGTATGCGAGACTCCAAAATGGGACAGGATGGGGTGTACCCCAAGGGCACTTCCTTCGGGGCGCTCCTGAATAGTTACGTCACCGGAAGGCTTTTGTTCCAGCTATGCTGGGTTATTTTTTTGTTGCTGATTTTTTGTTTCGCGGTTCCAGGGTCAAGCCGGGCAGAACTTCCGAGACATGATGTGCTTATTATCCATCCTTACCACAGCAACCTGCATTTTTCCCAGGCCATTAACCGGGGGATCAGTCAGGTTCTGTTGGCTAGGGATCGAAATGATATTGAACTGCATGTTGAATACCTTGACGGCCTGCACCGTGAGGAGGCTGGTCTTGCTGCCGGCGCATACAGCTATTTCAGAGATAAGTTCAATAATCAGCGTTTCACGGTGGTAATCGGCATCGGAGATCTGGTTTACTCTTTTTTGGAATCCTTTCATGTCGACCTTTTTCCGGCAACCCCGGTTTTTTTTTGCGGCCTGAGCCGGCAGGATGATGAGTTTGCCCATAACGATTTGTTTTCAGGGGTCTTTGAGGCCAGTGATGTCAGGGCAACCGTTGAGGCGGGACTTTCTCTTTTTCCCGGCACCCGGCGCCTGATCGTCATCAATGATTCGACTTTTGCCGGCCGTATCCAGCAACAGATTCTCTTGGAAGAGCTCGAGTCTTTTCAGGATCGTTTAGAGATCGATTATTATGCAAATGATCCCATGGATGAGCTCCAGTCCCGCTTAGCCAGATTGCCGGCCGATTCTCTGGTCTTGTTGATGAATTTTACCAGGGATGGACTTGGTGCGACTTTTTCATTTGAACGGAGCTGCCGGCTCCTTGCGGCAAAGTGCAAGGTGCCGATCCTCGGCGTTTGGGAGTTTTATCTTGACCAGGGAGTCTTTGGCGGCAAGATGGTCGATTTAGAGGAACAGGGAGCGAGAGTAGCCTTGATGGCGCTGGATTTGATTCACGGCAAGCCCCTCAGCGAACTGCAGCCGGTACATTTAACTAATGACAGCCGCTTTGTTTTTGATTACAGGCGGCTGAAACAGTTTGATATCACCTATTCTGATCTGCCGTCCCACAGTATCGTGACCAAGGAGCCGGAATCCGTTCTTTGGCGGAACAAGAAACTTGGCTGGTCTCTGCTCTGCATTGCCCTGGCTCTGGAGGCGGTGGTCATTATTTTGTCGGTTAATATTTACCGGCGGAAAAAGTCTGAAAAGGAGCTTGAAAAACACCGGAATAATCTTGAGGAGCAGGTAAAAACCCGAACTCTTGAGTTGACCACGGCAAATAAACAGCTGCAGGAAGAAAATAAGGTGCGCAAAAAGGCGGAAGAGGCCCTGCGCGAGTCAGAGGAGATTCTTCATCAACTTTCCGTGAATCTTCTTACGATTCAGGATAAAGAGCGGCGGCGAATTTCCGTGGAGCTGCATGATGAACTCGGTCAGTCTCTTGCCGCCTTGAAACTACAGTTGCGCGGTCTGGAAAGAAAGACTACGATCGGCTCTGAATCCGAGCTTCTAAAGGAATGTGAAGAACTGCGTGGGAGCATAAACCAGATTATTGAAAACGTCAGGCGTCTTTCCCGTGATTTGAGTCCGGTTGCCCTGGATGATCTTGGTATTGACGCGGCCCTGGAATATTTGATCTCCAATTTCTCCAAACTGCACCAAATCGGGACGATCTTGGATCTTGTTGAGATTAATCATCTTTTTGGCCAGAATGACCAACGGATGATTTATCGGATTTTACAGGAAAGTTTAAATAATATCGGTAAACATTCCGGCGCTGATCATATTTTTTTTCAGATTGAAAAAAATGAAGGGAATGTGTTATTACGGGTGCGTGACAATGGCAAAGGTTTTGATGTCGATGAAGTGATGAACAGGAAATCTCTTGACAGCGGTATGGGGTTGACGGCCATGGGCGAACGTGTTCGAACCCTGGGTGGCAGGCTGGATGTCCGCAGTGAGAAAGGCGTGGGGACCGAGATTTGTGTCGATATTCCTATTTGAGGTCCGGCTGTTTT
>JAYEPA010000080.1:4941-15823 GCA_034723545.1 Thermodesulfobacteriota bacterium
GCGGTATGGGGTTGACGGCCATGGGCGAACGTGTTCGAACCCTGGGTGGCAGGCTGGATGTCCGCAGTGAGAAAGGCGTGGGGACCGAGATTTGTGTCGATATTCCTATTTGAGGTCCGGCTGTTTTTTGAAATTGGTAACTGTTCAGCAGCACCCCACTCGATGTCTCGTTGCTCTCGCTTATCGAGCGTCGGTCTATACCCCACAAGAGGGGGTACTAAAAAGAGTGCTCTGTTTTGGAGGGTGCTTACCTGGGGCACTGCTGAACAGTTACAGTAAGGCGAAAAGGCGAATTCTGTAGCCATCCTGAGTAGTTTTGGAAATTGCCGACAACGGGATAAGGGACTGATCGTGGGTGAGAAAAGAGGTTTATGTCGGGTTGTGCTGGCGGATGATCATGTGTTAATCCGGCATGGGATTAAGAAAATTATTGAAGAAGATCCCTCTCTGGCTGTTATCGGCCAGGTCGGAGACGGTCTTGAATTGCTTCATTTTATCAAGAAGATTTGTCCGGATATCATTCTGCTTGATATCTCCATGCCGAATCTACGCGGCATGGAAGCCATTGGCGAGGCCAAGAAAATCTGCCCTGCCGTAAAGATCATTATGCTCACCATGCACAAGAGCAAGCAGTATCTCTGTCATGCCCTTTCCGCCGGGGCTGACGGTTATGTTCTGAAAGAAGATTCTGATCTGGAACTGCTTGTTGCCATCGAAAAGGTGATCCGGGGGGACTATTTTATTTCACCGGTCCTGTCCGGGGAAATGAGTCCGGAGGAGATCAGTGACTGCCGGGAGAAAAAAAATATTCCTTCCGATTCTCTGACCCCCAGGGAAAGGCAGGTGCTGAAGCTGGTTGCTGAAGGCAGAATCAGCAGAGATATCGCCGAACTTCTTTCCATCAGCACTCGAACGGTAGAACATCATCGAGCCAATCTGTTGAAGAAGTTAAATATCAACAATACCGCCGATCTGATCAAATATGCTATTCGCAAAGGGTATATTCTGCCCAATTCCTGACATTTTGGAGGACCATTTTTTTATTGCCTGTGGAGAATGGTAAATTGCCTCCATAATTTCAAATAGATACGATTTTTTTACTTTTTCCGCCCTGTTTTTTTATCAAATTCCCCTGCTTTTCTCCTTTACTTTTACTCTATATTGTGGTCTCATTTTTTGTCATATACCATATTTAGCGTATGCTGTTTTCTGTGCTGATATAATGAAAAATATTTTGTAACTATTCAGCGAGGGCAACAAATTACCCTAAACTCAAGACTGCAGCTGAATAGTTACAGTCTTTTTAATATTTTGGGAGTAGAGAGATAATGTCAAAAAAAATGAAAAAAAATGGATTGAAATTGCCGGCTGGGGCAACAAAACCGGTCTTTGCCGACAACGCTCTGACCGTTCTGGACCGGCGTTACCTGGTGAAGGATGAGCAGGGAAATGTCATGGAAGAGCCGGTGGATATGTTATGGCGCGTGGCGCAGACCATTGCCGCTGCTGATCTTATTTATCAACCCGCAGAGCCTGTCAACGAATTGGCTCTGCAGTTTTACGAGATGATGGCCAAATTGGATTTCCTGCCGAATTCTCCTACCCTGATGAATGCCGGCCGGGAATTGGGCCAGCTTTCCGCCTGCTTTGTTCTGCCGGTAGAAGATTCCATGGAAAGTATTTTTGAGGCGGTGAAGCAGACTGCCCTGATTCACAAGAGCGGCGGCGGCACCGGCTTTTCTTTTTCCCGCATCCGGCCAAGAAACGACGTCGTTCATTCCACCAAGGGAGTATCCAGCGGCCCGATTTCTTTTATGAGCGTTTTTGACACCGCAACTGAAACCATTAAGCAGGGCGGGACCCGCCGGGGCGCCAATATGGCGATTCTTAGGGTGGATCATCCCGATATCATGGATTTTGTCAAGGTGAAAGCCGATCTTTCCAAGTTGAACAATTTTAATTTGTCCGTTGCCATCACCGATGATTTCATGAGAGCTGTGGAGAACGATGATGACTATGATGTGATCAATCCGCGGAACAGTGAAGTTATCGGAAGAAAGAGCGCTGTGAAGGTCTTTCGACAGATTGTCAGGCAGGCCTGGTTGTCCGGCGAGCCGGGCATTGTTTTTATTGACCGTATGAATGCGGATAATCCCACCCCGGAAGTGGGCAGGATCGAGAGCACGAATCCCTGTGGCGAACAGCCGCTGCTGCCGCATGAGTCCTGTAATCTGGGCTCCATTAATCTTGCCCATATGGTTGTTGACGGCAGCATCGATTATGCCAAGCTCGAAGAAACGGTTTCCCTGGCAATCCATTTTCTTGATAATGTGGTGGATGTCAACTGCTATCCTTTACCTGAAATTGAGAAAAAAACCAGGGCGAACAGAAAGGTTGGCCTGGGTGTCATGGGTTTTGCCGATATGCTGATTCAACTCGATCAACCTTATTCCTCTGCTGAAGCTATTGACACTGCTGAGAAGGTAATGGGGTTTATAGATCAAACCGCCCTGGACACTTCAGTGCGTCTGGCCAGAGAGCGAGGTTCCTTTCCAAACTATAATAAAAGTATTTATGCCCACGGGGATAAACCTCAACCGGTGCGAAATGCCACCCGAACCACCATTGCCCCCACCGGTACCATCAGTCTGCTTGCCGGTTGTTCCAGCGGTGTTGAACCACTGTTTGCCGTCTCTTTTATACGCCGTGTCATGGATAATGATGAGTTTTATGAAGTCAATCCGTTTTTTGAACAGATTGCCAAAGAAAACGGTTTTTACTCCAACGATTTGTTGAAAAAAATCTCCCATTCCGGCAGTATCCAAGGCCTGGATGAAATTCCTCGTAAATATCGGCGTATTTTTGAAACAGCCCATGATATCAGTCCGGGAAATCATATTGATATTCAGGCCGCTACTCAGAAATTTACCAACAACGCGGTGAGTAAAACCATTAACTTCGGCCATTTGGCCACCGAGGAAGATGTTAAAGAGGCTTATCTCCTCTCCTATGCCAAGGGATGCAAGGGGGTGACAATCTATCGTGACGGCTGCCGGGATAACCAGGTTCTGAACATTGGCAAGACCGACAAAAAGGAAGCTGCCGTCATGGAAGGGTCACGGCCGGTTAAGCGGGATCGGCCACGGCGATTGAGCGGCAGCACCTATCAGATGACCACCGGTTGCGGTCCCATGTATGTCACTATTAACGAGGATGAGGAGAATCAGGTTTTTGAGCTGTTCAACACTGTCGGCAAGGCCGGAGGCTGTGCGGCCAGCCAGTGCGAGGCCATCGGCCGTCTGGTTTCTCTGGCCTGGCGGAGTGGTATGCCGCCGGAACCGGTGGTCAAACAACTCATCGGCATCAGCTGTCACAAGCCGGCCGGATTCGGCAAGAACAAGGTCGTCTCTTGTGCGGATGCTATTGCCAAGGCCATTCGTCAGCATCTGGAAAAGAGAAACGGCAGGGATGACTCTCTGCGTGAACAAACCATGTTTGGCGCCTGCCCGGAATGCGGAGGGGTGATCGAGCATGAAGGCGGCTGTTGCGTCTGTCATGACTGCGGTTATACCGAATGTGCGTGATTGTTTTGGTCTGGTTAGTCCGGTTGGTCTCATTTGTCCAGCTGGTCTGACCGGCAAGACAGAATTCGATCGAGATATTGAGAAAATTACCAAATTCCGCCTGGGATATTTGTCATTGAGCTCATAAGGTATAAGGTCACAGAGTTGAGTTAATGAGTTCTCTGTGATCTTTGTACCTACGTGAGAGGTTAAAGCTTTAAATCGCCCCTTTCTCCCTTGGACCGTGAACCTGTTTTCCCATCCTCTCCCACCTTTTCTTCCCGTTGGATCTTTTGTATCTAAAGGGCGACATTTGTGAAAAACGTTGCACTGTCAAGTATGAAAAAAGTTGCGCTATCAAGTGGAATTTTTTATTAATACGAGTAGTTCTAGAAGGCGCCGTCTCCTCTTAAGGGCTCACTCAAAAATAAATTAGTAGAGATGAGGTGACAATAGGACATAGATTAAGTCGAGCCGATTGAGCGAAACCGCAGGCGTAGCAGGGCTACGTTGAGGATTTCGTGATTGAGGATCGGCTTAAGATGTGTCTTATTGTCACCTCAGAATGCTAAGTTATTTGTAACTATTCAGCGAGTATCTCAAAATGACCAAAACCACCGAATGTATCTATTCAGATGTGCCCCATATTCGTTTATTTAAGACTTTGAAGCATACTGGTGCTATTCGAAAAGGCTTAAATGGACGAAGATGGGATGCAGCTGAATAGATACAGTTATTTTTGAGTGAGCCCTTAGGATGAAATGGCAAATTTTCTGCCAACGGCAACGGGCTATTTCCCTGTGCTGCTGAACTTTTATCGCTCATAAAATGATTTTCCACTTTTTCCACCGTCTGTGAAGGAATTGTGAATGGCCGTCAAAATTTTGATTGTCGATGACGATCCGTTTGTTTTGGATACGATCTCGTATTTTATCACCTCTTTTGGTCATGAGTGCGAATCAGCCGGCAGCGGTTTAGAGGCCCTGGAAAAACTTCGGGGAGAGCCTTACCGTATTGTCATCAGTGACATTGATATGCCGGGAATGAGCGGCATGGAACTCTTGAAAGAGATCAAAAAAGACTATCCTGATATAGGCGTTATAATTGTTACCGGATATGCCGATAATTTCAGTTATGCCAACGTGATTCGCGACGGGGCAATTGATTTTATCTCAAAACCGTTTCAGCAGGATGAGCTTGAAGCGAAACTGAACCGGGTGATCCGGGAACAGGATTTGATCAAAGAGCTGGAGAGACTTTCAAACTGTGACCCTCTTACCGGTCTCTATAATCGTCGTTTTTTTGATTTGAAATTGACGGAAGAGTTACGCAGGGCAGCTCGTCAGGACTATCTTGTTGTACTGGCAATGCTTGATATTGACCGTTTTAAATCCTATAACGATACATTCGGTCATCAGGGAGGAGATGAACTGCTGCAACAGATCGCCCATGTTTTCAGGGTTTGTACCAGGGAGAATGTTGATTTTGTTTTTCGTTACGGTGGTGATGAATTTGCAATTATCCTGACCCAGACCTCAATCGAACAGTCCAAGGAGATTGCCAGGAGAATTCTTGACACCTATCAGGATCAGGAGCTTGATATTGGCGAAACAGGTTTGAGCATCGGTCTTGTCGAAAGTGCCTGGGACGAGAAGTTGTCCTGGCCGGATAATGTTTCAGTTCTTGTGGAAAGGGCGGATCTGGCCCTGTATCAGGCAAAGAATGAAGGCCGTAACCGAATATGTGTCTGGGGGGAGCAGCTTAGTTCCGAATGAAGTTTTTTAGATTGATTTCTTTTGCATTGTTACGTTTTATTGTGACAATTCAGGTTTGTTAGGCTAAAGGCTAAAGGCTCTTAGTTTTGAGGGCAGTCTCTATTTTAAAGGTGTTTTTCTCATCTCTCCTCCAGTCTAAATGCCTACAGCCCACAGCCCACAGCCCACAGCCTATCGACCTTTTTCTTCCTTTCGCCGGTTCCGTGTTCTTGTAAACCGGTTTTTTTGAGCATTCGATGGATCACGGACGCGGTTCCTTGATGCCTGATTGCGGATTCGCATTTTCTCTCCAATCTTTCTTCACATTTTTTCTTCATTGGCACCGGTTTGGATTTCAGTTTCAATTTTATTTCTGCTAAAATGAAACAATCATGAATTTTTTTCGTTTCCAGCTTCACACCATTAAAAACAAACTGACCCTGATGATGATGCTCACGGCAAGTGTTGGTCTTGTCCTGGCCAGCATTACCATCTCGGCTTACGATCTGTACAGCTACAAGAAGAACATGAAAGATGAGCTTGTCGTACTCGCGAATGTTCTGGGTAACAGTGTTGCGGAGGATCTTCTTTTTGGTGATTTTCCCGCAGCCCGGAAAACCCTTGAGGCTTTGCGGGCCAAAAAAAATATTGTCGCCGCCCGTATATATAGAGACGGAGCAATATTTGCCTCGTATCAGCGCCGGGCCGGGGAAAAATTGGATTTTGATGTTAATCTGGAGAGTGCGGATCATTATCGGTTTGAGAAAAAGCATCTCTGTCTTCTGCAGACCATTTCTGTGGCAGATAAGTATTTGGCCAGGATTGTAATCAAATCCGATTTGCAGGAGATTGATGTCTGGGCAAGGACTTTTGCGGTCATTGTCTTTACTATTTTTACCCTGGCTGCCTTTGTTGCCTATTTGTTTTCCGCTGTTATGCAGAGGATGATTTCCGAGCCCATTTTAAGTCTGGTCAAGACTGCCAGGCGGATCGCTGAAAAAAAAGATTATTCCGTCCGTGCTGAAAAACAGACCGAAGATGAGCTTGGTGAGTTAACCGATGCCTTTAACGGCATGCTGGAAGAAATCGGCGCCCGGGAAAGGGCATTGGAAGTCGCTAAGGAAAATCTTGAAGAGCGGGTTGAACAGAGAACCGCGGAACTGCAGAAAACAAATGAAGATCTGCAACTGGCCAAGGAGATGGCGGATGGCGCCTCCCGGACCAAGGGTGCATTCCTGGCCACCATGAGTCACGAAATCAGAACACCCTTGAACGGTGTTATCGCGGCCGCTGATCTGGCCATGAGTGCAGAGAATGTCTCCCCTCTGATTCAGCGTTACCTTGAAATTATTAACAATTCTGCGGATTCCCTCCTGCATATACTTGATGATATCCTGGATAGTTCGAAAATCGAGGCCGGAAAATTGGTTTTGGAAAACCGGCCGTTTTCTTTGACTGGTATTCTGGACAGTTTGGTTAACGTGTTTAGCGCAAAGGCTCTGGCTCAACAAAATGAACTGCTTTTTGATATTGATCCTGCTGTCCCTCCTCTTCTGGTTGGTGATAGCATGCGGCTTCAGCAGGTTATGGCCAATCTCGTTGATAACGCGATTAAATTCACGAAGAAAGGGACCGTACAGGTTGGCGTGCAATGCGCAAAAAAGACTGAGGACCGGGTTGATCTTCATTTTTCCGTGAAAGACTCTGGAGCAGGGATCAATTCCGAGTCTTTGGATTGTCTCTTTGAACCATTTCAACAGGCTGACGGTTCTTCGACTAGAAAGTATGGCGGAACCGGACTCGGTCTGACTATTTCCAGACAGCTGGTTCAGATGCTGGGTGGCAGAATTCGGGTTAAAAGCACGCCTGGAAAGGGAAGTCTTTTTTATTTTTCTGTTACCCTGCCCTGGAGCGGGAGTGAGAGTGAGGAAGCCGGGTTGTCCCCGGAGCTTGAAGGTTTGCGGGTTCTTGTTGTGGATGATAACCCTGTGTGCCGTGAGATTATCAACAAAATGTTGTCTTTGCCGGGCTGCCGGGTGGAGACGGTTGAGTCCGGCCACGAGGCATTGAACAGAATAAGTGAGAGGAAAGGGCAGTCTGATTCTGTTGAGCTTGTTCTGCTTGATTGGCGGATGCCCGATGGAGACGGGGTCGCTGCCGCAGCGGAAATCCGTTCCCGGATACAACCTGATTTGCCGATTCTCATGATGTCGGCTTTTGGTGTCCAGCGGGAAATAACTTCGGCTGAGAAGCAAAATGCCAATGGGTTTCTGTCTAAACCCATACTGCGTGGCAGCCTCATTGCCGCTATTAACGGGCTTTTCGCAGGAGAGGGGCGGCAAGGTGAGCAGCCTGTATTCCCGGAGACTGCGCCTGGGTGGGAAAGAGTGGCTGAGAGTTCCTGTCTGCCGGGTATTGATGTGCAGGAGGTCCTTGCAAGGCTTGGTATTGACCAGGAGACCTTCAATCATGTTCTTGCTTCATTTTTTCGGGATTTTACCGATTTTGTTGTCACAATAAATGATGCCTTTGCCGGCAAGAACATTGAAGCCATCCAGAAACTGGCCCACAAAATAAAGGGAAGTTCCGGGACGATTGGCGCTAATAAATTGTTCAGGGCGGCGGAACAGGTGGACATGATCTGTAAAAAGGGAGATCTCCCGGACCGGGAACAGATCCTGGCTGTGGAGACCGCTTTGAACGAGGTGTTGCATTCCATTTCAGGAATAATTGATCTTTCCGCGCCGGAAAGTTCCGACGTCTCGTTGAAGGTGGTTGATATTGTAAATCTCGATTTCGTTATCTCTCAACTCGGGGAGGCCCTTGATCATGCTCTCCTGGAAAATATTAATGAATCCTTGCGTGTTTTGAAAGAACATGTTGTCGGCATGCGGGTCGAGAAGCTGCAACGGCTGATTGCGGTCTATCAGTATGATGAGGCCAGGGAGATTCTTGAGGACATTTCCGCAAAAATCAAAACCGGATCAACCTGATTTTCGATAAGCATCGTCCTTTGCGTAAAAACTTGACAAATTTGATTTTTCATTAGAAAATTTTATTTAGTGCCTTACTCCTGAAAGTCCGTCACTCTTTTCAGTACTCGCTTGACGGGTATAAAAAAATCAGAAACTGGAAGTAGCTTTTGAAACGGGGATAAGCCGCTACGACAAGGCACTTACACCCGCCAAGCGAGTACTGAAAAGAGTCCTAAAAAATCTGATGTTTTCTTCCGCTTTAGTGGGTTAGATTTTTACATAATTTTTTAACCACGAATGAACACGAATAGACACGAAAAAATTAGCGTGAATTCGTGTCTATTCGTGGTTCCTTTTTTGGCCTTTATTCTCTTATGAGCAAAATTAAGCCACTCATTCTCGTTGTTGACGATACACTGACGAACATTGATCTGTTAACGGATGTTCTGATGGATGATTATCGTCTCGGTATTGCCATGAATGGGCAAAAGGCTCTGGCTTTTGTCGACAGGAATCCGCCGGATTTGATTCTTCTCGATATTATGATGCCGGAAATGGATGGTTACGAGGTCTGCCGGTGTCTCAAGAAGAATCGTAAAACCCGGGATATTCCGGTGATTTTCATTACCGCCATGTCGGATACGGCCCATGTCGCCAAAGGTTTCGATGTCGGCGGGGTGGATTATGTTACCAAACCCTTCCATTCCCTGGAGGTTAAAGCCAGGGTTAAAACCCATCTCATCCTCAAAAATCAGCTTTCCATGTCAGCCAGGATTTTTGAATCGAGCCTTGATGGTATTATTGTTACCGATCCTGATACCGTCATTCAAATTGTCAATCCAGCAGTTTCCGAGATAACAGGATATTCTGCCGAGGAGATGATTGGCAGGAAAACAAATATGCTGCAGTCCCGCCGCCATGATGAAAGTTTTTATCAAGATATGTGGAATACCCTGATCGAGATGGGAAATTGGACTGGAGAGATCTGGAACAGGAAAAAAAATGGCGAGATTTATCCCCAATGGCTCTCAATCACTGTTATCCGGGATCTGTGGGGCAGAGTGACAAATTATGTCGGCGTTTTTCATGATATGTCCGAAATGAAACGTCAGCAGGACGAGTTGAAGTATCAGGCGAGTCATGACGCCCTGACCGATTTACCGAACCGGCATTTTTTTCAGTATCGACTGATGGATTCCATGGCCAATGCCGGCCGGCATGGTGAGATGTTGGCAATTATGCTGCTGGATCTGGATAACTTTAAATCCGTGAATGACAGCCTTGGCCATACTACCGGGGACACCCTGCTCCAGGAGGTTGCTTTGCGGTTGCTTCGCTGCCTGGGGGAGGGGGGCTTTGTTTCCCGCCTTGGCGGTGATGAGTTCGCTATCCTGTTGGAGGATGTGAGAAATGAGGAAAGGGCCGTCAAGGTTGCAGGCCAGATTTATGAAAGCATCTCCAAACCTTTCCATCTCAAGACCCATGATTTTTTTCTCACTGTCAGCATTGGCATCACCTTTTGTCCCGGTGATGGTCAAGATCCGGAAACGTTGCTGAAAAACAGTGATATAGCGATGTTCCGCGCCAAGCAACGCGGTGGCAATTCCTACGAGATCTTTACCCCGGCCATGGATCGGGAAGTAACCCGACGCCTGACATTGGAGTCGCAACTGCGCAGGGCCATTGAACGGGATGAGTTAATGGTTTATTACCAGCCCAAGCTTGATTTAGTCAGTGGCTGCATTGTTTCCATGGAAGCCCTTGTTCGCTGGCAGAAACCGAATGAAGGGGTTGTCTCACCGGCTGAATTTATTCCCCTTGCTGAAAGAACCGGGCTGATCCTGCCCCTTGGTAGATGGGTGTTGCAAACAGCGGCCCTTCAGACAAAAAAATGGTGGGATGCCGGTTATCGGCTCAGGGTGGCGGTAAATCTTTCTCCCCGACAGTTTCAGGAAGAAAATTTGTTGGAAATGATTCATGCCGTTCTTGCGGAAACCGGCCTGCCGCCGGCAGGACTGGAGCTTGAGATCACGGAAAGCGTTGTGATGGAAAATGAAGAGATGTCCCTTGAGCTGATGGCGAAAATGAGCGCTATGGGACTTCATCTTGCTTTGGATGATTTCGGCACCGGCTATTCGTCACTCCGTTATCTCAAACAGTTTCCCATCAATACTCTGAAAATCGATAAATCCTTTGTGGATAATGTTCCCGGAGACGATGAGAATGTGGCTATTACCTCGGCGATTATTTCCATGGCCAGGAGTTTAAAGATGCAGGTTGTCGCCGAAGGAGTGGAAACGGAAGAGCAGCTTCATTTTTTACGACAACTTGTCTGTGACGAGATGCAGGGTTATCTTTTCAGTCCTCCCGTGCCGGCTGACAAATTCAGTGTCATGCTGAAAGAGAACAAATGCCTTCCTCCTTATTAAGGGCTCGCCCAAAAATAACTTAGTAATTATGAGTTGATGGCCTCGTAAAAACCTAAATTTGATTTTTTTGCCGATTTGTAAAGATTAGTAGCAGTGTCACCCAAAACGCGACAACATTTTGCATTTGTCGTGAAATTTGCTCTTTGACATGACTATAAACC
>JAYEPA010000081.1:0-4193 GCA_034723545.1 Thermodesulfobacteriota bacterium
TAGGGGGGCAGAACGATGAAAGAGGCTATGTTCTATCAGCAGGGGCAGGAAAATGAAGTTGTCTGCGGCCTGTGCAACCATCACTGTCACATCAAGGAGGGGAAGCGGGGAATCTGCGGGGTACGGGAAAATCAGGATGGCAAGTTGTACAGTTTGGTGTATGGCCGGCTGATTGCCGAAAATGTCGATCCCATTGAAAAGAAACCACTGTTTCACTTCCTGCCCGGAAGCCGTGCCTACTCCATCGCCACGGTGGGTTGCAATTTTCGTTGCCTTCATTGCCAGAATTACGATATCTCCCAGTATCCCCATCGTCATGGTGGTGAAATCAGCGGCACGGAGCGCAGCGCCGAATCCGTGGTTGAAGATGCGGTTCGACAAGATTGCGCCAGTGTCTGTTATACCTATGTGGAGCCGACAATTTTTTATGAGTTTGCCTACGACTGCTCCGTCCTGGCCCACAAGCGGCAACTGAAAAATGTTTTTGTCAGCAACGGGTACATGAGTCCCGATGTGACCCGCCACTTAGCACCGGTTCTTGACGGCATTAATATTGATATCAAGGGCTTTACCGATAATTTTTACAAAAAAGTGTGCAAGGCCCGGCTCCAGCCTGTTCTTGACAATGTTAAGCTCATGCATGAACTCGGGGTCTGGGTCGAGGTGACCACCCTGGTTATTCCGGGTCTCAATGATTCAAAAGAAGAGCTGCGTGATATTGCCAGGTTTGTCAAGAGCGTCTCGCCCGCCATGCCCTGGCATGTGACAGCCTTTTATCCTACTTACAAAATGTTGGATCGTGAGCCCACGCCCGCAGCAACCCTGCGCATGGCAAGAGAGATCGGCCTTGAAGAAGGATTACGCTTTGTCTATGAGGGCAATATTCCCGGCGAGGGAGGTGAAAACAGCTACTGTCCGGCCTGCGGTGAGGAACTGATCAGCCGTTTTGGTTTCAATATCCGAACCAACAGCCTGAGCGAAGGACGCTGTGCCAAATGTGGCGAGTTCATTGAGGGGGTATGGCGCTGATCTTGACAGGAGCGCGGTGAGACGTATGTTTTGATCATGTTGTGTGTAATTGTGCCGGCAAGACTGTCCGGCAATGTTTATCAATTTTAATGAGGAGGTATCCCATGGCTAAGAAAAAAGAAAAAGCAGAGCTGGTGAAAAAGGAAGAAGCTCAACCCGCCTCTTATTTTGACGAAATGGAGAGCTATTTTGACAAATTTTTCCGCCATCCGTTTTCCATGATGTCGCATCCAATGTGGCCTGGGTCCGGCTTTGCTAAAATGGATGACATTTCTCCCTCCGTCGATATTTTTGAAGAGGGCGATGATGTTGTGGTCAAAGCGGACATTCCTGGCATCAGCAAGGATGACCTTAATGTCTCAATCAGCGAGAACACCTTGACTCTCTCCGGCGAGAAAAAACAGGAAGAAAAGGTGGAAAAGAAAAATTACCACCGGGTGGAGCGTACCTATGGTTCATTCTGCCGCAGTTTCCGGTTGCCGGCCAATGTGAACAGTGATAAAGCCGCGGCTTCTTTTGAAGAGGGAGTGCTGGAAATTAGAATGCCCATGACCAAGGAAAGCAAGAAGAAAAAAATTACCATTAAATAAATGCATTGATTTTGTAAAAAGTCTTTTTTTACTACAGAGCACACAGAGCACACAGAGCACACAGAGCACACAGAGCACACAGAGCACACAGAGCACACAGAGCACACAGAGCACATAGAGCACATAGAGAACACAGAGAACACGGAGAAATTCTTTTTATTACAATCAGTTGTCTCTGTGAACTGTAACTTCTCAATAAGTGGTGGCATACCAACAACCTCCCCCTTTATTAAAGGGGGATTGAGGGGGATTTTTTTTAGGTTACCACCATTTATTGAAAAGTTACTGCGAACTCTGCGTGTTCTGTGGTGACTATATCTTTTGCGGGGTTTGTTAAACGTGTCAGACTCTTGCGACTCGAAAACAGGAGTTTATGCTTTCCTCTCCATGGATTTCATTCAAGGAACATCTTTATCTTCTTAATTTTATCGGGGCGATCCTCACCCTCATGGGGATTTTCCTGCTGATTCCCCTCATCCCCCTCTGGCTTCTTGACGAGGGCGGGCCGGGTGGGATATCGGTCTGGACCTTTCTTTTTCCCGCCATTGTTTCAATTACTTCCGGCCTTGCCATCCAGAGAGGATTTACCTATCAGACCCCATCTGTCCGGGGCGCCATGATCATCACGGCCCTGGGCTGGATTATTGTCTGTCTCCTGGGCGCCATCCCCTATCAGCTTGGTCTGCATAAATCATTTATCGACGCCTTTTTTGAGTCGGTGAGCGGTTTTACCACCACCGGCATCACAGTTTTTGAGGGCTTGGACACTATGCCCGGGGCGATCCTGTTCTGGCGTTCTTTTACGCAATGGCTCGGCGGCTTGGGGATCCTTTCCTTTTTTATTGTCGTCAGCTTTCGGGGAGGTAGTGCTGCTGCCGCGCTTTTCAGCGCCGAAGGTCATAAAATCAACACCTCACGCCCTGTTCCCGGTATTTTCAATACCATGAAGATTCTCTGGGGGCTTTATATCATGTTTACGATAAGCTCCTTTTTATGCTTTTGGCTGGCAGGTATGAATTTATTCGATGCCGTGAACCATTGCTTTACCTGCATCTCGACCGGCGGTTTTTCCACCCATGACGCAAGCCTTTCTTACTGGTCGCAAAAATACTATCCTCATGCCTGGCTTATTGAATACTTCGCTGTCCTGTTCATGCTGGCCGGCGGTATCAGTTTTCTCATCCATTTTGCGGTGATAACCGGTGATTTCAAGGCTCTGTTTAAGGGGTTTGAGATTCGTTTTTACTGGATGATTTGTGTTGGGGCCGTGCTGCTCGTCTGCCTGGATCACTGCAGTTTTTTTGCGGCAACCCAGACATGGAACTTGAGTGGAGTGCATGATTTGTTTCGTACTGCCCTGTTTCAGGTCGTTTCATTGTTAACCAGCACCGGCTACCTGACAACAGATATTAATGATCCGTTTTTCCCGTCGCTCAGTAAACAGGTTTTTTATACGCTGATGATTGTCGGCGGTTGTGTCGGATCAACGGCAGGCGGAGTCAAGGTTTTGCGGATTGGCCTGCTTAGCAAGCTTTTTGCAGTTCAGTTGAAACGCATCTTCCTGCCCCGAGCGGCTGTTGTTCCCTTGGTCATTTCAGGAAAGGTCATCTCCCCGGTTGAGATTGAGCGGGTGGCTGCTCTTTTCTGGATGTGGATGACGATTATTGTCGGAGGAGCGTTTGTCACCTGTGCTTTTTCCAGCCTCGGCCCCTGGCAGGGACTGTCCGGCATGGCCTCGGCAATGGGCAATATGGGGCCGTTTTATTTTTCAGTTCATGAAATGGTTTCACTGGGTTGGGTCATCAAATTAACTTACATTTTCGGCATGCTGGCAGGGCGTCTTGAAATTGTCCCCCTTGCCGTGCTGTTTGGAACTCTTATAAGGAGAACTTAAATTATGTACATCGTTATTGCGGGCGGCGGCATCGCAGGTTCGACCGTGGCAAGAGAACTTCTGGACCATAAGCATGATGTGTTGATTATCGATCATGACCGCCAGGTCTGTGAAGAGCTTTATGCCCATAGCGGTATCGTCACGATTCAGGGAGACGCTCGTAATATGGAGATTCTGCGCGAGGCAAAAATTGAAAAGGCGGATGTGGCCCTGGCTGCCCTCTATCATGACGCGAACAATCTCACTTTTGCCCTGCTGTCCCATAGTTGCGGTGTTTCCAGGATCATTGTTAAGATGCGCGATCCAGCCTACGCCGACGCATTTCAAATGGCCGGTGCCACCAGTATCTGCGATATGAGTTCCATGTTCAGGCATAAGGTGGTCATTGAACTTGAAAGTCCGAAAATAAAGGTCATCACCTCCATTGAACATGACAAGGCCCAGCTCATTATGTTTGAGCTTCCCATGCATTGGCCCCATGGTGGGATCACGATCCAGGAGCTGGCCCGGCAGAAGGCATTTTTAAAACACTGCGTTTTTGCCGGTCTCATTGACCGTGATGATGACAAAATGATTGTTCCCAGGGGCAATGATCAGCTTTATCCCGGCAACAAGGTTTTCATGGTGGTCCATGCCCGGCAGATTATGGCCATTGAAAGGTATCTTGAAGGTTTTGATGA
>JAYEPA010000082.1:0-4182 GCA_034723545.1 Thermodesulfobacteriota bacterium
TGAAGAATTTTACCCCAAACTACACTGGAGGCAAAAGCGGTACCCTTTTTAGTCGGGTGTTCTTCAGCGCTTCTTCTTAATGAGGTAACAAGACTTTCTTTGAGTTGTTCGTCAACGGTCAACCATTTTAAAGTCTGTTCATTTCGTAAAATGACCTCTAGAGCATCCATTGCCTGCCAGACCACTGTTCCCCTGTACTTTCGACTTGCCAGACATTCTGTTAACGGTTTGAACAGGATGGCGTCGGATCCCCATCGGAGCATATAGGAGACAGTGTATATATCAGCGTCTTCACCTTTCTCCAGAAGAGAAAATGCAACTTTTCTGAACACCCTCTGATTAATTTTTTGTCGCCAGTCTTTCAATTTTCGAGCTGCGTTCATAAATGGTGTGTAACTTGGTGCATAGCGTGGATATTTCTCCTTATAGAGATAATGGAGTGATTGGTTTGCCTCGATTATTTGATTTTCAAAGCCGGCTTTCACATTTACATCAGCTGCAGTTCTAAGGATTTTTGATAAAAAAGAAACTTTGTCCAATTCCTTTCCACCCGCGGCGAGTTCAGGCGTCTGCCTGACAGCAATCTCATACGATTTGGCTTGAACACTATCGCATACGAAATTATACATATCCCGTATGCTGAGACATCTGCTGTCTTTCACGGCTTTAATGAACGCACTGGTAAGAAGCGGCAATTTGTCTTTCCTGGGAATATAAGCCTGTTCTCCCGGCATGCATGCATATAGCGTTATAAATTCATCAATACGCTTCTTGCCAAGACCCTCCTGAGTGCCCTGGGTTCCTTCAACTTCATTTCTGCAAGAATCAAAGACTAGTAATTTACGCTGAGCCCGAATCGGTCTTATAAGTTTGGTTAGTGCTCCTGTGGACAGTGCTGTCTCTCTAAGATATTGAAAGCAAGTATCCATGGTTAGAATCTGATCACCCTTTACTGAACCGTAACCATGGCCCATGAAGTAAAAAAGAAGGAAATCATCCTTTTCAATCGGCCATCTGCGATATATATTCAGCAAGGTAGAGATAATGGTATATTTAAAAGGCATCGTTAACGGATCGAGCCCATTCACTTTTTCAGTTAGGACAAGAATATTCGTTGGTTCAAAACTCCCTTTTTCTATTAGTGTATCATGGAGCTGTTTTATGGAGTGGACAGAATGCGGCAGATCTTTGATCTGCTGATCATAGTAGTGGCTTACCCCGATTAGTATTGCGTAATTTGCCATTTACTTCTCCTTTTACAGTCAGAGCTTGAAGCTCCTGCGGCAGAGGTGGGCTTCCATGATTAAAAAAAAACTAACTATTTAATCTTTCGGAAGTTAAGGGAAAAACCGCCGCTTATTTCTCCTTTGCCTTTCGCGACACCTACCAACTGCAATTCTCCACTGGCTGACACACAAACATTTACGGTTACTTCAGATAATTCATAACCTGCCGTCTCTGAAACATTAGGGATTATTTCCTCCAGTTTCATGGTAAACGCCCTTAAATTTTCTTTCAGAGTCTTCAGGTTTATTGGTTTAGGAGTAAAAAAATCACCGATACCAGCGGAATCAGCATCAGGAGCCACTAGAACTTGTATTGACTTTTGATCAAGGTTATTTTCCATTTTCCCTCTTCCATAATCTCAAATTTCAACTTCTCACTTTTTTTAACATCCAATCAAAGTCAGAGCATCTATCATGGATTTTTTTATTATAAAATGATTTTTTCAGAAATTGCACCTTACTGTCTTATCGAACATAGTTAATTCCCAATTATCCATTACAGTGTCATGCCTGATAATATAGACACAGTTATCGTCATCCCGAACCTTAAAGTAACGATGATCTGGTGCAAGCCAACGGTCTAAAATCCCAGCTATTTCAATAGTTCTGGTATCCATTGTAAAGCGCCTTGGAGTCTCTTCACCACGATATCCAGCATAACAATCAACCTGAATAATAAAGGTGTCCTGAGCCATAACTATTTTACTCCTGACTTTAAATGAGGCTAATGTGTTACCGCCGACTGTGCCGCGACTTCCTCTTTAATGGTTTGATTTCTTGCCTTTGACAATAAACTCGCGGATGTGCTGGGAGGCCCTTGCCGGAAGCGGGTGGTCACATGGGATTTGATCCGATAGCCCACCGAGATGATACCATCGAGATTGTAAAAGTTTGTCTGGTATTTTTTGCCGTCAGCCGCAGTTGTAAAGAAATTCTTTACAACTGCTTTTTCGTCCAGTTCCTCTTCGGCAAAAATGTTTTTCAGGTGTTGACCGATGCTCTGCTTGGAGGTCTGAAACAGCTCGGCCATGTGTTTCTGACTGAGCCAGACGGTCTCATCCTGGAGTTGCACCTCAAGGCGGGTTACACCGTCTTCGGATTGGTAGATCAGGAGCTGGGAGCTATTTTGGGCGCCTGGTTCAGTCATCTCTGTCTGCCTCCCGGCTTACGGCCTGCTCGACCATGGTGTCGGCCAGGTGGATCTGGGTGGTTTGGGCTTCGGAGATGCGGGTCTTGAGGGTGTTGCAGAGGGCCATGAGTCCATCGACTTTGGCGACTATTCGGTGTTGTTCGGCGAGGGGGGGCAATGCAAAGACCATATTCCCAATTTGTTTTGTTGAAATATGTGGTACACCATTACTCCTACCAGGATCGATTTTTAAAATAAAAAAAACGGACTCTAACCATGTTGTCAGGAACCGAGGCAAGATATAGTCGCCAATACTGTGAAATTTTGCAACCCGCTGTAATAACAAACAAGGTAGATCTTGTTCGGAAATGACCGCGTATTTAAGTCCTGTATTTATAATGGGTCGATCAAGAGAAAGAACAATGTCCCCTTTGTTCAGTGCATATGTCTCAAATCCCCTTGCTTTGCTTTCTGCAACATAAGCGACATCTACCCAACGTGTATCTCCATGAAGAATATTAATGTTGCGTAGCAGTTTTATTCCGGCTGACTTAAACCATTCACTTTTGAATGCGTAACCATTTAGAAAGTGGTAAATATCACCAATTTTCGCCCACTCCCACCCCCTCGGCAGGTCAAACGGTTTATCTTCCTCACTGATTTCCTGTAGCTTCTTCTGTTTCTTGATCTTGCCTACTTTGATGAGACGGGCCTTTTCCTTGGCTATTTTTTCCAGAAGAATGCTGGCCGGTTCATCCTCCGGGTCCTGGGGGACGAGTTTGCCCATGACGGCGAGTTGGAGGATGGTTTGTTTGAGCTGGTCGATGGACTGTTCGGTGGTGAACAGGGTGTGGAAGTGGCCTTGGATGCGTTGCCAGGCTCCGGCAAATTCGTCATGGTCGGCAGCAGTGGTGAGAGTGGCGAGCAGGGTTTCCAGCAGGGCCTGATGGGTGGTGTTGCTGTTGGTTTGTTGCTGCTCCAGCCGGTCGCAGAGGGCCATGAGTTCATCGACGTTGGCGACTATGCGGTGTTGTTCGATGATAGGGGGGAGTGGGAATGGGTTTTCTGCAAAAAAACTTTTCGGAACACGCTTTTGCCCTGCAGTTCCGGTCATTTTACTTTGCCCTAAGTGTAGGAACTGAGGAGACTTTAAATACAAAAGAACAAATCTTGAGAAAAGAGTAGTTCCAAATGGACGAGCAACATGAAGCTCCGTAGTTCCCGCACCAATTCCATTTTTTAAACCGAAAAAAACAACGGCCTTACTGTTTTCAAAACAGGGAGTAATTTTTGCCAGCCCGATATCCCCATTGGCAAAGTGCGTGTATCCCTTTTTTATGCGTCCCCACTCACGTTCTTCTTGACCATGTTCCCCTGTATGCGATGTTGTTACCAAAGGCATCGGAACAAATGAGACCATGGAGTTATCTTCTGCAGCATTGCGAGGATTAATTAAGGCTATAGTCCCTAATCTCGTCCATTCCCACCCCACCGGCAATTCAAACGGCTTTTCCTCGTCACTGATCTCCGGCAACCTCTTTTGCTTCTTGATCTTACCTTCCTTGATCAGCCGGGCCTTTTCCTCGGCAATTTTCTCAAGCAGCACACTGGCAGGCTCATCAATGGAATCCTGAGGAACCAGTTTACCACGCACAGCCAACTCCAAAATCAACTCCCGCAATTTCTTCATCCCATACGGGCTAAGTGTACCATTGGCCTTCCTGCCACGCCCTCTGCCCCCGGCAGCTTTTGGGCTCTGGGCAGTAG
>JAYEPA010000083.1:0-7993 GCA_034723545.1 Thermodesulfobacteriota bacterium
ATTGTGAATGATACGTAGTAGACGTGTGCGGTGAGGCGTCAATGAAAATCAATTCTGAAGGAGAATGCAGATGATGGAGAAATCAGTCAACTCGACCCTGGTTCATTCGGAGTCACGCTTACCTGGAACTTCGAACGGTAAGCACAGACTCCACACTTGTTCTATTCAAGAAGGCCAGGTAAGCGAGTAAGCGAGTATGCGAGATTCCGAAATGGAACAAAAGGTAAGCGCAGACTCCGTGGGGTGCTCCTGCTAAGTAACAAAATTTTGAGTATCCTGTATAAAAAGCGTAAAATCAGCGTGATAAGTTAGAATTATCACTCACATCATTCCGGCATGTTTTTAGCCGGAATGACGATTTTATATTGCACCCAATAGCATCTTGTTAGAATCCAATCAATGATTTTCCTGCAAAACTTAGGATGGGCGCCGGAATGATTGCCATACCTACCATTCCAATCATGGCCAACGCTAAAGCTGCTTTCATTCCAGGCGACATTGAAACAGCAATCTCCTGTTCAGGATTTTCAAAATACATATACCGTACCACCCTGAGATAATAATAAGCCGAAATAACGCTAAAGACCATGGCAGCAACAACCGTAACTATATAACCAGCATGTACTGCGGCTATGAGTAGATAAAATTTACCTATAAAACCTGCTGTCGGCGGTATACCGGCAAGGGAAAAAAGGAAAACAAGCATCAAAGCCGCAGCCAGCGGATTTGTTTTAGCCAACCCCCGATAATCATCCAGCTGTTCGCCGCACCGCTTACTATCGCAAAGCAGGATAAGAATGGCAAAGGCCCCCATATTCATGAAGGCATAGATAAGCAGATAATACATGGTGGCAGACAGGCCTTCACTAGTACCGGCAAGAATGCCCAACAGGGCATAGCCGGCGTGGGCAACTGAGGAATAAGCCAGCATCCGCTTTAAACTCTTCTGGGCAATAGCGGCAATATTGCCGATTGCCATGGTCAATACTGCTAAAAAGGCAAGAAGAGGTCCCCAATGCATATGGGCATCAGGAAATCCCATCATAAGAACCCGGCCAATCACGGCAAAAGCGGCAGCTTTCGGAGCAGCCGCCAGGAAGGCGGTAATGGAAGATGGCGCTCCTTCATAGACATCCGGAGCCCACATATGGAAAGGCGCTGCTCCCACCTTGAAACAAAATGCCGTAAGCACGAGACCTAGACCGAGCAGAAGGGCATGGTTATCCATAAGACCCAGGGACACTACCCGGTGAGATATAAGGCTCAAATCCGTGCTGCCGGTGAGTCCGTAAATTATGGAAATACCGTAGAGGAGAAGGCCGGTGGAAAAAGCACCCATTAAAAAATATTTCAGGGATGCCTCATTGGAACGACTGTCCTGTTTCAATAAGCCCACAAGACAATAGGCGCTGAGGGCCATAAGTTCCAGCCCCAGGTAGACCACGATCAAATCTCCGGCCGAGACCATAACCATCATTCCCACAGTGCAAAAAATAAGCAGGCTGTAATATTCACCATGATGAAGCCTTTCGATCTCCAGATAACGTTCTGAAAACAAAACTGTAAACAGGACACCGATAAGGCACACCATTTTAAAGAAAACACTGTATCCATCGACGATATACATGTTGCCGAATACTGTTGCGCTGGAGGTGTTAAACAACAGCAACATTGCAATCATGGTACCTGCAAAAGTCAACCCGGAAAGAAGGACACGGTTCTTAAAAAAGAGATCCACTACTATCAGCAGAATTCCCACAGACAGAAGCACCAGTTCCGGCCCCATACAAGAGAGGGAGGACAGAGTGAAAGGTGAAAATGTATTCATAATTTTAATACCTCGTAAACATGTAACCGATCACAAACATAACTATTCAGGTGGAGCCACCGATTTGGCCTAACCAACGTTCCGTAACAGTTGAGGAGTGCTCCTGAATAGTTACTCACAAACTTGTAAACAACAAGACCAGAACAACAAAAACGCCACCGGCCATAAAAGATAAATAGCGAGCTACCTGGCCGTTCTGCATCCAACGTAATTTTTCTGCAAAATAGCCGACAAGCCGGGCCGATCCATCCACCACACCATCAATACCATGCCAGTCAAACCAGGACCAGAACCGGGCTGTGAACATAAGCGGCACGAGCCCCGCAACCCGATAGGCCTTACTCCAGAGAGTATCAAATCCCTGGATAGGTTTTCTGGCGATCCACATAAACACCTTGCTGCCTTTACGATAAAACCAGTCCAGATCGAGACTGATTACCACTTCCGGCGCAAGTTTTTTGATAAAAAGGAAGAAACCCAGAGCGGTGAACAAGAGTATCTGCATGGACTCAATAACATGATACGCTGTATACGGGTGATAATGAACCGGATAGGGCAGCAGGTTATAGAGAAAAGGTGTATAGCAGCCGATGAAAATACAGAAAAAGGCAGCCACAGCCATGGCAATCTGCATATTAAGGGGCGGATCAGCTGCTTTCTCCCAGGTTTCCTCACTACAGTTATTCTTGCCGAACCAAATGAAATAAGGAACCTTGAGGCCTGTGTGGAGAAAGGTTCCGGCAGAGGCCAGGGTGAGCAGGAAAGCAGGCCACAGGAGATGATCATGAAAGCCTGCCGCCACGATCATTGATTTGCTGACAAAACCGGAAAACAAAGGAAAGGCTGAAATGGACAGACCGCCGATAAGCGTATAGACAAATGTTTTCGGCATCTTTGTATACAGACCGCCGAGATCACTGAATTTACTCTTGTTGGTCATATACAGTACGGAACCGCAGCCCATGAACAGCAGCCCTTTATAAAGGATATGGGCAAAGGCATGGGCACAGGCTCCGTTAATGGCCATTTCAGTGCCGATACCGACACCAGCCACCATATAGCCGACCTGACTGATAATGTGGTAGGCAAGAAGTCGTCTGGCATCATTTTCAAGCACCGCGTAAACCACACCATAAAGGGCCATAATGACGCCGAGGGGGATGAGAATATCCATACCGGCAAATCCGCGGGCCAGGGCATAAATGGCGGTTTTGGTAGTAAAGGCGCACATAAATACGGCGCCGGCTACCGTCGCCTCACCGTATGCATCAGGCAGCCAGGCGTGTAACGGCGGCACGGCAGCATTCAGAATAAAGCCGATCATAATGAGGTAGGTATAAAGAGAGGGTGAGTCAACTCCGATCGGGCCGAAGGAAATATCACCGCCTGTGGCCTGATACCGTAAAATAAGGCCGGCCAATAACACCAGCCCCCCGAAGGTATGAACCAGCAGGTAACGATAACCGATGGCCAGGGAATGTTTCCTGCCGCGGAACCAGACGAGGAAAACCGAAGCAAAGGCCATCAGTTCCCAGAAAAGGAAGAGAACGATATAATCGCCACAGTAAATAGCCCCGAGGGAGCCGGCGACATAGAGCCAGGCCGCGAAAATTTCTTTGACCCCCTTTGTGTTCATGCCGTAGAGTGTACCGACCATACACATCAATGTCATGATGAAGCCGAAAACATGGCTTAATCCATCAACCCGGCCAAAGGTGAGCGACCAGTCCATAAACTGCATGACACCGAAGGTGCCCTTATCCATAGTTAATACATCGATAAAGGCAAGCAGGGGCACCAGAAGAAGATATACATTTCGAATAATCCTGTGTCCACGCACTAAGGGCAGCAGAAAGGCCCCTATGACCATAATGGCGGCGGGATGAATCCATAAATCAATCATCATAATAGTCCTCGCGAGTCATAATGCCAAGGTGGCCAAACCACTTGGAAACAAATATAATCAATGTACAGGAGACAAAGCCGAAAATGGACCACCACCCCGGAATATAGTGTTCAACCCAGGTATGGGCATGGTGTTTCCCGCCGCTCAGTCCGAGAATGATATCGATACCAACAAGGAGAGCAAGCCCCCCGTAACAAAATTGCACGGTCATCGTCATTCGGTTTCGAAAAAAATCAATAAATCGTACTATCATTTGGTCACCAAATTAACAAAGGTCATCATAAAATCAGGATAGATACCTATAATTACGGATATAATTGCGGCAATCATGAGAGGGATAACCATGGACAACGGGGCTTCCTTAATCCCCTCATAGGCCTCGCCCTCGGGCGGCTTGGAAAAAAAGGC
The DNA here is from genome assembly GCA_034723545.1 of Thermodesulfobacteriota bacterium. Classification (GTDB taxonomy): domain Bacteria; phylum Desulfobacterota; class Desulfobulbia; order Desulfobulbales; family SURF-16; genus JAGHCC01. The sequence goes on from JAYEPA010000083.1 coordinate 4,143, forward strand.
CCGGTAGGTAACAGGCGCAAAATAGCCGACATTAAGCAACGTACTGGCCAGCAAAACGAGCAGTATACCGATGGAGTGGGCCGGCATTTCCATGGCCCCGACCAACAGCTTCCATTTGGTGACAAAACCGGCCACCGGTGGCGCTCCGATCATGGAGAGCGAGGCAATGCCGAAAGCGGTAAAGGTAAACGGCATCGTCCGTCCAAGTCCGGCCATTTGCGAAATTGTTTTTTTGCGAGTGGCAACATAAATGGCGCCGGCACAGAAAAAGAGGGTAATTTTCGAAAAAGCATGGTTGGCAATATGAACCAGGCCACCCCCTATTCCATTGGGGGTCAGCAATGCGACACCCAGGATAATGTAGGAGAGCTGGCTCACTGTGGAATAGGCAAGCCGCGCTTTAAGATTATCTTTGGTAAGCGCAATTATCGAGGCCGTGATAATGGTAAATGAGACAAAGTACGCCGTGGGGACTCCAAGATTCAGGGCACTCATCTGGTCCGTGCCAAATACATAAAGCATGACCCTGGTAGTAGAAAAAACTCCCACTTTTACCACGGCTACGGCATGAAGCAGCGCGCTGACAGGGGTTGGGGCAACCATGGCGCCAGGCAGCCAGTTATGCACCGGCATAATACCATTTTTAGCAAAACCGAGGAGGCAGCAGATATAGAGGATGGTTACCACAACACCATTGACACCGGCTGGAAAGATACCGGTGTGAATATTGTCGGCAAAATCCAGACTGCCGGTCAGCACATAGATAAGAATCATTGCCGGCAACAACAGCCCTTTAGCAGTGGTTGTCAGATACACTATGTACTTGCGAGCGCCGGAATAGCCTTCTTCGTCCTGATGGTGGGCGACCAGGGGGTAAGTACAGATGGAAACAATCTCGTAGAAAAGATACAGGGTAAAAAGATTGTCCGCGAAAGCGACTCCTATCGCGCCAAAAAGAGAAAGAGCGAAACAGGTATTAAAACGCGTCTGGGCATGTTCCTCCAGCCCCCGCATATAACCCATGGAATAAAATGCCGCCAGGATCCAGAGAAAAGAGGCGACAATGGCAAATATCATAGAAAAGGCATCGGCCCGAAAGGTAAGGGATAATCCGGGCAGCATGTCAAACAATTGATATTTGTAAACATTGCCGGCCATCACTTCGGGAATCATAGAGCCGATGACAGCGAACATGCAGACTGCCGCTGCCACCGACCAGGACTCACGAATATTCGGATTCCTACCGGAAAGGCTCACCAGAATAGCGCCGATTAAGGCGCACAACATTGCTACTAAAGGTTTACTCGATATAATGACTTCCATATCTTCAGATCCTTATCATTTCCTTATTACGGCATCATAAAGTTTGCTATGGGGGCTACACCGGTCTGCATGCCATTGACCTGCTCAAGCAAATGGGCCACGCTGACATGCATAACATTGACAAATGGCTTAGGCGCCAAACCTATCCAAAAAACTAAAATCAGCAACGGCGCCAGGGTAACGATTTCCCTGGTATTCAAATCAGTCAGACCGGTATGGGTTGGGTTGTCCGTGCCCCCCCAAATAAGTTTCTGCAGCATACGCAACATATAGGCGGCTGCCAGGATTGCCCCGGGAATGGCACAGCAGGCTACCAGTTTTGATTTGGTAAAAGCGCCGGCTAGAATCATAAACTCACCGATAAAACTGTTTGTTCCGGGAAATGCCAGTGACGAAAGTGAGAAAAATGCCAGAAAAGTCACATAGACCGGCATATACACGCCAAGCCCCGCATTCTGATCAAGCTCCCTGGTATGGGTCCGTTCGTATATCATCCCCACACAGAGAAACAGGGCTCCGGTGGTAATGCCATGGTTGATCATCTGCAGCACAGCCCCTTCCATGCCGATGGGATTGAAGACAAAAATACCCAGGGTAACAAAACCCATGTGACCCACACTGGAATAGGCAATCAATTTCTTCATATCATTCTGGGCCAGAGCGGTAAAACCGCCGTAGAGAATACCGGCCACCGACAACCATAGAATAAAAGGGGTGAAAGTAACGGTGGCGAGCGGGGTAATGGGCAGACAGAACCGCAGGAAACCATAGGTGCCCATTTTCAGAAGCACACTCGCCAGAATCACACTGCCGGCAGTAGGGGCCTGGACATGAGCGGCAGGTAACCAGGTATGAAACGGGAACATCGGAACCTTGATGGCAAAAGCCAGGAAAAAGGCGACAAACACCCAGTTCTGGAAGATTGAAGAATGCCCCTGTCCCATCAGGAGAGGAATGCTGAAGGTATGAGGGTCTGTATTAAAATAGAGAGCAATGATTGCCACCAGCATCATCACTGAACCGGCCAATGTATAGAGAAAAAACTTGATCGAAGCATAGAGCTTACGTTCTCCACCCCAGACGCCAATAAGAAAAAACATGGGGATGAGTGTTGCTTCCCAGACGATATAGAAAAACACAAAATCAAGGGCCATGAATACGCCCAGCATAGACGCTTCAATGACCAGAATGCAGAACATGAATTCCCTGACCTTAGTTGTAATGTATCGCCAGGAACAGAGCACACAGAGCGGCATCAGCAAGGTTGTCATCAGGACAAGCAGCAGACTGATGCCATCTATCCCCAATGTATAATTTACATTAAGAGCCGGAATCCAGCTATGGTGCTCACCAAACTGATATTTATAAGTAGTTTGATCAAATAGAAAATAAAGGGGGAGTGAAACAGCTGCTGTCACTATGGTCACACCCAGCGCCCAATATTTCTGAAATTTTTCTTTTGGAATAAAAAACAAAAGAAAGGCCCCTGCCAGTGGCAGAATCATTAGGATACTCAGGATGGGTAACCACCCGTCATGTAATATCAAAAAATCCATCGTTTATCCTATCCCCTTAACTCATTTATTTCGTCTGAATATACGGTTCGCCGGTTACGGTACAGAGCCACGACAATACCCAGGCCGATGGCTGCCTCGGCAGCAGCAACAGCGATGATAAAAAAAGTCATGACCTGGCCGCGCATATCAGTCAGATAATGGCTAAAGGCGACAAAATTCAAATTTGCGGCATTCAACATAAGTTCGATGCAAAGAAACATGATGATCACATTGCGCCGGGTCAAAAAGCCATACATGCCTATGCAAAAAAGTATGATACTCAATACCAGATACCAGGTTACCGGAATCATTTCTGCCCCCCCTTTGTTAATGAGCCTGAACTTTCCTTTTGGGCCATGATCCCCTCTTGTTTTTCCTGCCTGGCCAGAAGAATTCCGCCAATGACTGCCACCAGCAGAATCAGAGCGATTATCTCAAATGGCAGGATATATGTTGTGAATATTTCCATACCAAGGGCCTTGGTATGGGTTACCTGGCGTATAGCATCCATGGTCCATTTTCCTGGCTCACCAAGGTGGAAAGTCTGCAAGAGCGGAATTAACATCATAAAAACCAGAAAGACAATTACTTTGGAAATATTATGGTTTGCGACAAAACGCTCGGTTTTGATCTCCTCCTTGATATTGACGAGGAAAAGCACAAACAAGTACAAGACGAGAATGGCACCGGCATAAACGATAATCTGGATCGCTGCCAGAAATTCAGCGTTCAACAACAGATATAATCCGGCCATATGAAAAAAGAGAACGAGTACGGCCAGGACACTGTGGACAGGATTTCGAAACCGCACAGCAAGTATGCCGGTAGTGACAATCATCAAGGCACAGTATAGAAAGATAAATTTACTCAACATATTTGTTCTCCAGTCATTGATTACAGGTTAACGGTCACCAGCCCCGCACCTGCGTCGGAGTCTATCAGGGGCTCTTCCTGTCAGTAGAATTCTTGTAA
>JAYEPA010000083.1:8093-15654 GCA_034723545.1 Thermodesulfobacteriota bacterium
ACGGGAAGCCTTGATGCTGCCGTCAGTTTCGATTCAGTAATCCCCCTTGGACGCCAGAACGGATTGACATAACTTGATTGATCATATGTGCTGCTCCTCATAAAATTGTCCCAATTGCTCAGCAGTCTTTCCTTATCAAAATAGATTGACTCCCGATCATAAGAGGCATACTCAAACACGTCTGTCAGGGTGATGGCGTTGACAGGGCATACTTCGACGCAATAGCCGCAATACACGCAGCGAAGGGCTTCAATATTAAAGCTATCCATTATCCTGCGGGAAGTCTTTTCTTCCTCATGATATCGAATACTGATACATCTGGATGGGCAAACTTGCGCACAACGCATACAGGCGACACATTTGGCCGTGCCGCTTTGCGGATCGCGAACCAACGCCTGCTGACCACGGAAACCTGGATAGACGGGTGGCCTTTCCTTAGGATATTGCCTGGTAATTGCCGGTGAGAACAATTTGCGCAGAGTGAGAGCTAATCCCTGGAGAATTTCCAAATGGATGATTGTTTCCAGGAGATTTCTTTTCGGTTTGTATTTAATGATCATATCAATCTTTTCCGTTCCTTAATTTATGACGATCTTGGCCAGTCCGGTCAAAAAGATATTACCAAGGGCCAACGGTATCAGGAGTTTCCAGCCAATTGCCATTAACTGATCATATCTGTATCGTGGAATTGTGGCCCGGATCCATATAAAAAGAAATATTATCAGGTACACTTTCAAAATGAACCATATCGGAGGTAAAAAGGGGACATTGAAGGGCCCGTTCCAACCTCCCATAAAACAGACAACACCGATAGAAGCCATTACGAACATGCCGATATATTCAGCCATAAAGAACATGGCATAACGCATACCGCTGTATTCGGTGCAATAACCGGAAACAAGCTCCGTTTCAGCCTCGGGAAGATCAAACGGCACCCGATTTGTTTCCGCCAGCATGGCAATAAAAAAGACGAAGAATGCCACTGGCTGGGTAAAAAGATACATACCAAAAAAAGAACTGCCCTGGGCTTCCACTATCTCTGTCAAGTTCAAAGAGCCGGACAGCATCATGACCCCGACCAGGCTCAGGCCCAGGGAAATTTCATAACTGATCACCTGGGCCATTGAGCGCATGCCGCCGAGCAAAGTAAATTTCGAATTGGAAGCCCAACCGGCAAGAATAATACCGTAGCTGGCCAGTGAGCTCATGGCGAAGACGAAAAGAAGTCCGATATTAATATCGGAAAGGGCCCATCCTTTGGCGAACGGAAGAACAGCCAGCGAGACCATCATTGCAACAAGACAAACAATAGGAGCTGCAAGGAAGAGGGGTTTGTCAGCCTGTTCCGGGACGATATCCTCCTTGAAAAAACTCTTAATACCATCAGCAATAGGCTGCAGAAGTCCATGCCAGCCGACAATCATTGGTCCCATACGAACCTGCATATGGCCAATTATCTTTCTTTCAAAATAAGTGGCATAGGCAACATGGAGCAGGACCACGCCGACAAGAACTCCAATCTGAACTAATACTATGATAATTTGCAAAATTGATATGAGTATTTGCATAATATTTCCTATCCCTCCTTATCTATCACATTCGCCCAACACGACATCAAGAGTACCGATTATGGCAATCAGATCTGCCACCATAGCTCCCTTTGCCAATGTTTTAAGGGCGCCGATATGGATAAAGGAAGGCGAACGAATGTGCATACGGTACGGGTGACCATTCCCGTCACTGATAAAATAAAAACCGAGTTCTCCCTTGGGAACCTCTGTCGGCACATAGACATCGCCTTCCATAAAGGTATCCCGATCCTCTACCAGTTTAATCAAAGCCTGGCGGGCCGGAGTGTCAACCTCCACCTTTCTCCCGGGTTTGTTCGGCATGACCAGATCCGGTGCATCATCACCGACAATAGGGCCGGGCGGCATCTGTTCAATACACTGACGAAGAATATAATTAGATTGACGCATCTCCTCCATACGGCAACGATACCGAGCGTATGTATCACCGGTCTCACCCAGAGGAATTTCAAAATCCAGGCGATCATAGGCGGCATAGGGAAAATGTTTTCGTACGTCATAGTCTACGCCTGAACCTCGCAGGCTGCCTCCGGTGAGACAGAGACTGACCGCATCCTCGGCTGACACTGTTCCGACGTTAACCGTACGTTTCAACCAAATACGGTTTGTGTCGATGAGGGTTTCGTATTCTTCAATACAGGCAGGAAACGCATCTACAAAACGTTCAAGCCTCATCATGAAAGAATGAGTTACATCCTGTCTCACACCACCAAGTCGAGTATAGGTAGTGGTCAGCCTGGCGCCGCACAACTCGGCAAACAGCTCAAGCAACTCCTCCCGTTCCCGGAAGCAGTAAAGAAAGACGGTCATGGCCCCGATATCGAGAGCATGGGTAGCCAGCCACAACAGATGACTGGCTAATCTTGCCATTTCACAGACCATGGTGCGTAAATATTTGGCCCGCAGGGGCACACCGATTGCCAGCAACTTTTCCACAGCCTCAGAATAGCCGACATTATTGGCCATGGCGGACATATAATCCAACCGATCGGTAAGAACCAGATTCTGGACATACGTCCGATGTTCAGCCAGCTTTTCAAAACCCCTGTGGAGATATCCTACACGGGGATCGCATTCCAGGATTGTTTCACCGTCCAGATCCAGATCCACACGCAGTACTCCGTGGGTGGCCGGATGCTGCGGACCCATCCTGAGTCTGTAATGATCCTCATCGCCGGCCGATACCGGTATATTAAAAGTTGTTGCTTTATTCATGGCCACTTGTCCGGGATTGGTTGTCATAAAAATCAAACTTGCTCAGTTCTCGGCTCTTTTCTTTCAATTCCTCATAACCTGTGTAATCCCTGTCACCGCGCAATGGGTATTCTTTCCGTAACGGATGCCCTTCCCAGTCATCAGGAGTAAGAATTCTTCTCAGATCCGAATGATTATCAAAATGGATCCCCATAAGGTCATGACACTCGCGTTCAAGCCAGTCAGCGCCGATCCACAGCGAAGTTATCGACTCGATGGAGCAGTCATCTTCGGGCACCTGGGCCCGCAGCCGAAGCATATGTTTTTCAGCAATGGAATAGAGTTGATACACCACTTCAAATCGTTCAGAAAATATTCCTTTTCTTTTGGAATTATCTACCCCGCAGAGGCACATGATATGATTCATGCTGCACTCATCTCGCAAAAACCTGCATACATCAAGGATATGATCACGCTTTACCAGCACCGCATTCTGGCCCAGGTGTTCGTAACTATCCAGCACATCATCCGGGAATTTCTCCCGTAATTTTTCAACTATGCCAGTTGACTCCATCTCCCCTGCTCCCGGTTAATTTTTTCCTGCAGTTTAATGAGTCCATCGAGAAGTGCCTCCGGCCGGGGTGGACAGCCGGGAATGTATACATCCACCGGCAGAAATTCATCTCCCCCCTGAGCAACGGCGTATGTATCAAACACTCCGCCACTGCAGGCACATGATCCCATGGCCAGCACATAGCGGGGTTCGGGCATCTGGTCATAAACGCGACGAATCACAGGAGCCATTTTCTTCGTTATGGTTCCGGCCAGGATCAGGCAATCGGCCTGGCGAGGACTGGCGCGAAAGATAACACCAAAACGATCAAGATCGTTGGTCGAGGCACCGGCAACCATCATTTCAATGGCACAACAAGCCAGGCCGAAGGTGGCCGGCCATATCGAACCGGTACGCCCCCAGTTGATTATCATATTCAGCGGGCCGACTAAAGCGCTGGCGCCGGGAATAAACTTGACGCCGTCCTTTATCTTGACCAGACCACTGTTGTTCATTTGTTCCATTCCAGATTCCCCTTTTTCCAGGCATAGATATAACCGACAAGCAGCAAAATGATAAAAATGAACATTTCCACCAAGGCAAACATTCCCAGCTTGTCATACACAAGAGCCCATGGATAGAGAAAGATGGCTTCCACATCAAAAACGATAAAAAGGATAGCAATCGTATAAAACTTGACGGAAAACCGCATGCGCGGCTCTTCGGTAGGAGGATTACCCGATTCATAAGCCACCAGTTTTTCAAAATAAGGTCGCTGCATTCTGAAATATTTACCTATCCAGAGTGTGACCACTCCAAAAGCAATAGCAATCAGCAACAGCAACATTATGGCCAGATACTCTGAAGGTAAAAATGAGCCGGGCATAATTCTCTCCATGTGAGATAGTTAGGTTTTTAGGCTGAAGGCTTTCAGGCTGAAGGGTTGATGATGATCTGTTTTTACCTTCAGCCTACACACCTTCAGCCTGAAAGCCTTTTTTAGCCTTTACGATTTATTACGCAGGAGTTGTTCGGCAAATTTCTGTCGTTTTACCTCGGATGACTTTTCCGGAGTAGTAAATTCCAGGCATCCTGATAAACATTTTGTTACACATGCCGGCTCAAGTCCAACATCGATTCTGTCTTTACACATGTCACACTTGCCGACTTTACCGGTCCTGCCGTTCCACTGTGGTACTCCCCATGGGCAGGCGGTCATACAGGCCTTACATCCCACGCAGAGATCATCCTCAACAAAGACTATCCCGTCTTTGTCACGCCGCTGCATAGCCCCTGTGGGACAGGCTTCCACGCACCACGGGTATTCACAGTGAAAACAGGACATATAGACAAAATCTGAAATCGGCATACCATTTTTGATTCTGGGACCGACCTCCATGATTTTACAGTAATACGCGTCTTCCGGAGAGTCGTTTTTGTCTTTGCAATGTGCTTCGCAGGCCCGACAGCCAATACACCGTTCCACGCGTTGTGTTATATAATATTTACTCATGGTCTCAAACCTCCATTTCTTACTCGCATTTGAATAGAATGTTACAAATTAACATAAAATTTTCTCTATTCTGCGGGCGGCTTTTCACTCCGGCGTACAGAAACAAAGGATTCACAAAGATTTAGTCCCCCGCCTGCCTTATCCATTTTATCGAGAAGTCCACTCATCAAACGTTGATCGCTGACTCCCTTATTGTATGTTCTTGTCTGTTTTGGAATCTGTCGGCCAAAACCATGAATCATAAATACAGCTTCAGGATCAATAAACTCAGTTACGTGGGCCGGCAAAGTCCCTGTGTACCCGTCTCCGCCAATCACATCCACGAAGTCGCCATCCTTGATCCCCATACCCTCTGCCTTTGCCGTATTAATCGACAGATAATTGCATGGCATCATCTCATTTAATAGTGGATTATTCTGGGTATGACTGTGGGTATGCAGGCCGCAACGACCATAAATAAGACGAAATTTGCCCTCTGGTGGCTTTTCAGGACTCTCGTACGCTTTTAATGATTCCAATCCGGCCTCTGTTAACAAGCCGCTTATTATTTCCATTTTCCCGGACGGGGTTTTAAATTTACCTTCTAAATTGTCAGGTTGAGGCGGTATTGGCGTGTCCGTTAATGGAACAAAACCCTTTTCATCAAAATCCTCAATGGTATACCCTGTCGGCTTAAGCTGCCAATCCCATAGCTCCTCAATCGAATTATACGGAAAGTATTCACCTGCACCGAGACGCTCAGCCAGCTGCTTAAAAATTTCCCAGCTCGGTTTTGTGTCGGAAACAGGATCAATTACCCTCTTACGTCGGGCAAGTCGGGGTATCGGTCCTTTCTGCACGACAATAGAATTATCTCGCTCCAGGAAAGTAGAATGGGGAAGAATCACATCGGAAAACCAGCCATATTCACTGTAATGCACATCGATGGAAACAAGCAATTCGCAATTCGCAAGTATTTCTTTTTGCTTCTCCGGATCCGGCATGCAGGTAAAAAGATCATGACGCATGGCGACCCACGCCTTAACCGGATAAGGTTTACCGTCCGTTATGGCCTCAAAGTTCAGCTGCTGAAGACCAGGTCCCTTGTCAAATTGAGTATATTTTGTGCCGACGCCGTCAGCCCTTTCAATATCAGGTTTTGGGCAGTCAAGGGTATTCGGGCCTTTTTTTCCACAGTCACCGGGTCCTCGCGGAACAAGCAGGCCTCCCTGCTGTTCAACGGAACCCATGAGCGCATTCATGATATGAAGTGCGCGGCTCGAGTAAAACGAATCGTTGTAACGACTTAACATCCAGCCGGGATGAAAAATAATGTTTGGCCGATCCTCATTTATCTCCTGGACAAAATCCTTAATAGCGCCTTCATCAACTCCACACTCTTTTGCAGCCCAGGCCGGCGTATATTGTTCGACAAAATCGCATAACTCACTAAAACCGGAAACCCATTTCTTGACGAACTCATTATCATAGGCCCCTTCTTTGATGATCTGGTGCAGAACACCAAGCGTCAGGGCATAATCCGTTCCGGGATGTACCATGAAAAATCGGGTTGCCTTGTTGCTTGTCATGGTCTGTCGGACATCCACATAGGTCAGGCGGCCGCCATTATCAAGCATATCAAGAATCTGACGATTTTCGGATATGGCTAATGCATCAAAGGTGTTACGGCCAAAGAGCACAAGATGCTTGGAGTTCTTGATATCATACTGGAAACCTTTTCGTCCCACTCCATTAATTGAAAGACTGGCATGATGGGTATTACGACCGCATGTTGAATCGTGGTTAGTATAATTTGGCGATCCAATAGCATGGCAAAAGGTTTTATACATATTCTGCCATGGGCCGCCCCTCGAAGAAACGACGATAGATTCAGCTCCATATTTGTCCCTGATTCCTTTCAGTTTATCGGCGACATAATCATAGGCTTCATTCCAGCTTGCAGCGCGCCATTTACCCTCACCCCTTTCACCTACCCGGATAAGCGGTTGCTGAGGTCTCTCCTGGTCTTTAACAAGGGCAATCCCGGCTGTTCCCCGTGCACAAAGGGCACCGTTCAGCAAATGCGGATTGCCCTCTATCCAGGTTACATTATTATTTTCAGATTCGACGCGTATCGGGCAGCGAACAGTACACATTCCGCACATGGTGTACACAGATTTCTTCATTAGCTTTTTCTCCTTATACTCTTTCTCTACTTATGATCCGACAGGGCTTCATTTCCGGTAAGCAGTAACCCGCACCCCACCTTCACCTCAAGGGTACTTCTTTCAGGACACGCACGATCAGGCTGATTACGAACAGGGCTGACACTTGACAATTATTACCCAGTACTTGGCCACTTTTTCCTCTAATTCATCCTTCTCAATAGGTTTGATACAATACTCGGCAGCTCCCAGGGACAGGCCTGCCGGATTGTTTTAATAGTAGGAAAACCGGTCGACATACTGGTCTTCATTCCAGAACTTCTTTTTTTCATCTCCTCCAGCACCTCAAGACCGCTCATTTTTTTATGTGATTACCAACGAACTTCAGCCATAATTAGGCACGGTGTTGTAGGAGCCCGGCCCTCCGGGCGATAAAGGGTAAATCTTTTGCTCAGAGCCCCTTATCGCTCACAGGGGTGAGCTCCTATATATCAAATTATTCGCACCCCGCCCCACGTTTTTCGGTAGCTATTACATATGAGGCTGAAGATTAGTGGTAATCACATTT
>JAYEPA010000084.1:0-15654 GCA_034723545.1 Thermodesulfobacteriota bacterium
GAAATGCTTTTCATCAAAACCAGTGTGTTCCTTGGCGGGGTTAAACCAGGTACACCCGAAACAACCTACGCCGAGCCACTTGCCAATAACCTTGAGGTGATGACTTCTCTTTATCCCGAATTTATTGATCCATACTTTTTTAATCAGTCCTACCTCGCGCCCATTTCTCAGGAAAGCGCTCGAAGAGCAAATACCATTCTCAACACCGGCATCAAGACATCTCCTGACAACTTTATTCTTCGTTTTTATTACGCGTTCAACTACTACAGCTATCTTAACGAGCCATTAAAGGCGGCAAAGGCTTTTGAGGATGCGGCAGCACTTCCAGACGCTCCCCTCATGTTCGGTCACCTTGCGGCTGTATTTCTAGCAAAGGGAGGCAGTATTGCAGCCGGACTTGTGACACTCAAAACCATGTTGGCAGCTGAACAGAATGAAGTTATCAGGGAACGGTATCAACAGGAAATAGAGATCTTTGAGAAAGCGCTTACTGTTGAGAGGGCAGTTTCTTCATATACAAAAAAACACAACCTTCCTCCGGAAAAACTTGAAGACCTTGTCCCGGAGCACCTTGAGCAACTCCCGGAAATACAAAACAATTTCATATTGATCTACGAGCCGCCTCTCCTTCGTCTTGAACGACCGTAATTTTTGATCCTTTTAAAACCGGGCCAGCTCTGCCCTTTAGGGATAACAGGGTTACAAAACTTTCAAGCCCAACACCTTGTATGCACTGAACTGAAATGTCTATCCTGACTAACCAGGGTGTAGTTATTACACATGCAATACCTGATAATTATGCGATCAAATGGATCTTTAAAAAACTTGAAAAACTTGGGGTCAGGTCTTGAATAATCAGTTTTTTTTATCCTTTCACCTCGGTCGTATAATGTGGTAATATGCTTAACCATCAACCACTGACCTCTATCTCTCAAGTCCGGCGAATAAATAAATTATGACGATAATTGTTTCCTGTTTCAAATAGGAGGAAATAACAGTGAATGAGACGGCTTTACGTTATGCAGTGTACGAGGACCTGTTTGATCTTCCGGAAAATATAGTCGGCGAAATACTAAACGGCACCCTGGAAACCCACCCAAGACCGGCTCCGGCACATGCTCGAACATCCTCATCTCTGGGAATGAAAATCGGTACACCTTTTGATCATGGCGACAATGGCCCTGGCGGCTGGTGGATTATTGACGAACCTGAGTTGCACCTTGATGCTGATATAATGGTGCCTGATCTGGCTGGATGGCGGCGGGAAAGGATGGTAACGCTTCCTGAAACCGCCTGGTTTGAAATGGTTCCGGACTGGGTTTGCGAGGTTATTTCACCAACCACCGGCCGAATAGACCGGGGAATTAAAATGCAGTTGTACGCCCATTATGGTGTGCAATATATATGGATTATCGATCCAGACCTGAAAACCCTTGAAGCCTACGAATCGCAGGAAAGCAAAAACGGCAACAAGTGGCTGCTGCTGAAAACACTGACAGATGATCAGCCGGTGTCGCTTCCGCCGTTTGATGCCATAGAGTTTAATCTGTCAATGCTATGGGCATAAGAAAGTAAACACAAATTCGGGGGGGTAAATAGGGGACGGGTAAACGTGCACGCTTTTTAATGTGATTAGGCTGTTTTTGCATGCATTATTATAATCGAAAATCAACATTATTGCCTGTAATTTCAACATGTTTTATGTTTCTGAGGAGAATCTAATTACATATTATTTTTTCCTTTTGGAACAACTATAAGGGCATTCGGAGTCGGTCTATGCCCTGTTTCTAAGGGTGCTTACCTCCGCGGGGCACCCATCCCTGTGGCGATTATGCTTGGCTGATGCTGCAAACTTCTATTATATCGCCCGGTGGGCCGGGCTCCTACGCATCCCATACAATTTTTTAGTGTTGCGGCTGGATAAGTTTCCCGCCGGCAAGCTCCACCACGTCATCGGCAATGCGTTTGACCTGATCCCGATAATGGGAGACAACCAGGAGAGTACAGCGTTTTTTGAGATTGAGCAGAAGTTCTTCAATCTGGAGGCTGCTCCTGGAATCAAGAGATGATGTGGGTTCGTCAAGCAGGAGAATTTCCGGGTCAAGGATCAGAGCCCGGGCCAGGCAGAGACGCTGCTGCTGGCCCCCGGAAAGAGAAAGCGCATTACTGTCAAGCCTGTCCCGAACCTCGTTCCAGAGGGTGACCGCCTTCAGGGATTCTTCAATTTTGTCTTCGATCAAAGCTCTGTTTTTTTCCCCGGCCAGTTTCAAAGGGAAAGCGATGTTTCTTTTGATACTCATGGGAAGAGGATTCGGATTTTGAAAGACCATATAGATATGGGGTCAGGTCTTGAAGTATAAGATTTGTTTCATTGAACTGCGGAGTCGTAGAGTCATAAATTTTTTCCACGAATAGTATGTGGGGAAATAAAGCAGTTTGCGGCAAGCGCCTTAATCCAGATAGACTCAAGGTTCAGGCAGGACATTTCAACCATGCAACCATGCAGCCGAATGAGTGTACTCCACGCCGGAACAAAAGGGACGTTCTTCAGATTATAAGTTTCTTGTTTACTTCCGAAGGACATTTTTTTGATAATTGCAATACAGATATTTGTGTAGATGGGGGTCAGGTCTTGAAATATAAGATTTAAACACAAAAGGGTCAGACCCCTTTTGTTGTCGTGTTATTATTTTCGATACGACAACAGACTGCCTTGACGACAAATAGGGAACATCTTCAGATTATAAGTTCCCTGCAGTTTTTGTCTCTTTTGATGAGAAAGACGCATACCACGTAAAACGAGAATCAATGCACTGGAGGCTCTTCATCATATCATTGTCAGGGGCATCGAGTGGAAGAAGATTTTCAAAGATGACACCGACCGCGTCAAGTTCCTTGAACGTTTTGGCTTTTTTGTACATTGATTGGGAAGTCCCCTCATAGAAGCAATATGGCTAATGAGGGAAGTTGTGGTTGTTCAACTTTGTGTAGGTTATATTTAACTTTAATGGTTTATTTTTCAGTTTAGGTTGATTATAGTCAACTTTATGAAGATTGCTCTAGGGAGAAATGAACAAGCTGTTGTTGAACGGATGGGTTTGGCGTTGCGTGCTGCTCGCATTAAGGCTGAGCAAACTCAGGATGAATTAGCGGTGCGGATCGGAGTTACCAGGTGGACAGTTGCCGCGATGGAAAATGGTGACTCTAAAGTTTCTCTTGCCGCCTGGATAAAGGTGTGTGGTTTGCTTGAATTTTTAGAGGGTTGGGACTCTGTCCTCCGGGAATTTGAGGATCCCTTTGCCAAATATGACCGTGATCAGGCAGAGAAAAATAAATTACTAAAGACACGGGTGCGGAAATAAAGTGTTGCCTCCAACGGTTAACCTCTATGTTTTTGTGGCGCTGGATGATGGCCGCATAGTAAGGGCAGGGCGATTACTTGTTGAAAATCTGCACATGGCTTTCAGGGGTGGGTATAATGGGGTTTTTCAATACGATTCGGACTTCCTTAACCACAATGACCGTTATGCACTTGATCCGGCCAACCTGAAACTTTCCACGGAATTTATTCGTGCAGGCAGACCTGAGTCTGGTCTTCATGGGGTGTTCCAGGATAGCCTTCCCGGCAAATGGGGTAATAGGCTCCTTGCCTATAAAGCAGGATTTCATCAACAGCATTATACTCCGGCCCATCTCCTGGAGGCACTTGGCAACACAGGTATTGGAGCTCTTCTCTATTCTTCCGACACAAGAATCCCCTCTGAGGTTGAAGATCCAAGTATTGATTTTGCCGATATCGCTTTGGCCCTTGAGGAGGCCGTAGCGTATGAGAATCAAAATCTTGCTCCCATGGAATTAAAATTTTTGATAACCGGCGGATACTCGGCAGGTGGAGCAAGACCCAAATTACTCGTCAAAAAAGATGGTTATTGTCTGGCAAAATTTTCCAGCATCCATGACCGCACTCCGTCTCTGCTTGTGGATCTGGAGGCAGCTGGACTTGAACTTGGTAGAAGAATCGGCCTTGAAATTCCAGACTTTGAGGTGTGTCAGGTTCGCCAGAGGCCAGTGCTGCTGGTAAAGCGCTTTGATGTCACCGCCGGAGGTGGCAGGCGTGCTCTACTTTCTTTTGCAAGCCTTCTTGATAAAGATCCAGCTCTTGGCTCGTACAGTGCCATGGCAGAAGTGATCCGTCGGTACTCACAGCAACCCCGCATTGATCTTAAGAAACTTTTTAAACAGATGATAATCAATGTGGCCATTCATAATACCGATGATCATCTCCAGAATTTTTCCATGATACATGACTCAGGCGGATGGCGTCTTTCCCCTGTTTATGATTTGACGCCCTCTTTTTTACAAAATGAACAGGCAACAATGATCGATGGGCAGGTAACGAAAATAACCACTGAAAGTGTAATAAATGAAGGGAAGCGCTTTGGCTTTTCAAGACAAAAAGTTCTGGTAATAACAGACAGCATCCGTAAAGCGCTTGCTGGTTGGCATGATCTGGTCACTGATGAATATGCCAGAAAGCAAATTAGTAAAAAGATGGCGGAGCTCTTTATCGGCATTTGCTAAGCGTCCCCTTGTTCACCCCAACCGCCGATATATCAGAAAAAAAGAGAGCGTGAATAGGCATCCATATCAGTAGTAAAGGTCTTCAAAAACTTGGGGTCAGGTCTTGAATAATCAGTTTTTTTATCCTTTCACCTCGGTCGTATAATGTGGTAATATGCTTAACCATCAACCACTGACCTCTATCTCTTAAGTCCGGCGAATAAATAAATTATGACTATAACCTTTTGGTTAGTTACGTTCGGCTAAAGATGGTGATTGAATAATCCAGTGCGATTACATAATTGTTTCCTGTTTCAAATAGGAGGAAATAACAATGAATGAGACGGCTTTACGTTATGCAGTGTACGAGGATCTGTTTGATCTGCCGGAAAATATAGTCGGCGAAATACTAAACGGCATTCTGGAAACCCACCCAAGACCGGCTCCGGCACATGCTCGAACATCCTCATCTCTGGGAATGAAAATCGGTACACCTTTTGATCATGGCGACAATGGCCCTGGCGGCTGGTGGATTCTTGACGAACCGGAGTTGCACCTTGATGCTGATATAATGGTGCCTGATCTGGCTGGATGGCGGCGGGAAAGGATGGTAACGCTTCCTGAAACCGCCTGGTTTGAAATGGTTCCGGACTGGGTTTGCGAGGTTATTTCACCAACCACCGGCCGAATAGACCGGGGAATTAAAATGCAGTTGTACGCCCATTATGGTGTGCAATATATATGGATTATCGATCCAGACCTGAAAACCCTTGAAGCCTACGAATCGCAGGAAAGCAAAAACGGCAACAAGTGGCTGCTGCTGAAAACACTGACAGATGATCAGCCGGTGTCGCTTCCGCCGTTTGATGCCATAGAGTTTAATCTGTCAATGCTATGGGCATAAGAAAGTAAACACAAATTCGGGGGGGTAAATAGGGGACGGGTAAACGTGCACGCTTTTTAATGTGATTAGGCTGTTTTTGCATGCATTATTATAATCGAAAATCAACATTATTGCCTGTAATTTCAACATGTTTTATGTTTCTGAGGAGAATCTAATTACATATTATTTTTTCCTTTTGGAACAACTATAAGGGCATTCGGAGTCGGTCTATGCCCTGTTTCTAAGGGTGCTTACCTCCGCGGGGCACCCATCCCTGTGGCGATTATGCTTGGCTGATGCTGCAAACTTCTATTATATCGCCCGGTGGGCCGGGCTCCTACGCATCCCATACAATTTTTTAGTGTTGCGGCTGGATAAGTTTCCCGCCGGCAAGCTCCACCACGTCATCGGCAATGCGTTTGACCTGATCCCGATAATGGGAGACAACCAGGAGAGTACAGCGTTTTTTGAGATTGAGCAGAAGTTCTTCAATCTGGAGGCTGCTCCTGGAATCAAGAGATGATGTGGGTTCGTCAAGCAGGAGAATTTCCGGGTCAAGGATCAGAGCCCGGGCCAGGCAGAGACGCTGCTGCTGGCCCCCGGAAAGAGAAAGCGCATTACTGTCAAGCCTGTCCCGAACCTCGTTCCAGAGGGTGACCGCCTTCAGGGATTCTTCAATTTTGTCTTCGATCAAAGCTCTGTTTTTTTCCCCGGCCAGTTTCAAAGGGAAAGCGATGTTTCTTTTGATACTCATGGGAAGAGGATTCGGATTTTGAAAGACCATGCCCACCTGGCGTCGCAATTGTGAAACCGGGTATGATTTGTCGTAGATATCATGTTGCCTGCCCTTCAGTTTTATTTGGACTCGGCCGCTCATTCTGGATCCGGGAATATTCTCCCATAAGCGGTTGAGACAGCACAAAAGGGTTGACTTGCCGATGCCGGACGGACCGATTATGGCGGTAATTGTCTGCTCTGTAAAGGTGGTGGAGATGTTGCGCAGAATTTTCCGGTCATGATAGGAAAATGAGAGGGACGAGACGGTAATTTTGACTGATTTTTTCATGGCGGTTTAATGAGACGGTTGCCCCTGGGTCAACCTTTTTTTCAGCAGGGCGGCGAGGCCAAACAGCAGGAGGCAGAGGGTCAGCAGAATGATGGAGGCACTGTATCCGGTCATAAGCTCTTGCCTGTCTGTGTATTGGGCCGATATGGTATAGATATAAAACGGCAGGGCCTCGTACTGGGAAAGAAGGGAGCGTGGAATACCCGCAGTTGCCACGGCCCCTGTCAGCATGATAACGGCCGTGTCTTCTGCACAGCGCCCTATTGCGAGAATGATGCCGCTTGATATTTCATTTAACGACCTCGGCAGCAGGATGAAGAAAATGTTTTGCAGCCTGGTGGCTCCCAAGGCATAACCGGTAAGTCTGGTTTCAAGGGGTAAGCTTTCCAGGCTGACCTGGGTTGTGCGGATGATGTAAGGCAGCACCAGCAGGGCCAGTGACAGGCTCGAGATGAGCAAACTGGGGGTGAGTCGATCCAGTATTCGGTGCAGAATGATGACCAGGGAAAAACCGAAGAGACCGATGAGAATTGATGGGATGGAAGCCAGCAGGTCGAAAAGAATATCAAAGATCAATTTAACCCGGCCTTGGGCATACTCGGAGAGATAAATGCCGGCTGCAAGGCCCACGGGAAGAGCCCAGGATATGGACAGAAGCACCAGAAGAAGTGTGCCGATGATGGCGGGAAAGAGACCATCAAATACCTGGCGCTTGAGGAGCAGGGCGTCCATGGGGCTGGTGGAACCGAATATCAGGCCTCCATCGAGATGAGGCATTCCTTTGTAGTACAGGGTTGAAAGGACAAAGCCTGTTCCGCTCAGCAGGATCAGCACCGAAAACCAGCACCATCCCGTTATCAGTTTTTCCAGAATGGTTGTCATGCTTGACTTTCTGTCCGGTATGCAAGGAGCCTGACGATGATGACGAGAATGGAGGTCAGGAGAAAAAGAAAAAGTCCGCAGGCAAATATTGCTTTAAACTCCATACTTTCAAAGTCGGATGCAAAAATAAGGGCGATATGGGCTGTCAGGGTTCTGAGGGAGTCAAGCAGCGAGTTCGGTGTTTGAACGGCATTGCCGGCGATCATTAAACCGATCAGTGTGTCGCCCAGGGCCCGACCGAGCGCTAGAATGGTTCCTGTCATGATTCCTCGCCAGGAGCAGGGAAGGATGACATAGAGAAATTTTTGGGCTTTACTGCCGCCAAGGGCGTCAACACAGTGAAGGTAAGGGACAGGGACCCTGTTGAAATGATCGGTAAAAAACAGGATCATGGTCGGAGATATGAGCAGGGCAAGCATGAGTGAGGCTGAAAGCCAGCACATTCCCGAACCTTGGGAGAATATTTCCCGGAGAAAAGGAACCAGAAGAAAGATGCCGATAAATCCATAAATCACCGTTGGAATACCGGTCATCATTTCAACCGTTCGGCGGACAAAACAGCTGGCGCCGGGTGGGCCGAATAGGCTGATAAAGGCGGAACAGCCAAGGCAGATGGGAAAGGATATAAAAAGAGCCAGCAGGGAAATAGCAAGCGTCCCGGCAATCATCGGCCCAATGCCGTAACTTCCCGCATGGGGCGCCCATGGTTGGTTAAGCAGTTCAAAAAAATGGCCCTCCCGGAAGAGGGGAAGGCCAAGGTAGATCATAAACCCGAAGATAAAAAAGACAATTGAGCTGCTGAACAGAGTGGCGCCGAGAAAAATGTTTTCGGTGAACAGTTCTTTTTTTTCTGTCATTGAACTGGAATAAAACCTTTCTGGCTGATAATCTGCTTTCCTTCGGCAGAAAAAAGGTATTCAATAAATTTTTTGACCAGTCCGGAGGGCTCGCCTTTTGTGTTGCTGTACAATCCGCGGGCGATTTTGTATTCTCCGTTACTTACCGTTTTCAGGCTGGGCGTAATCCCGTTAAAGGCAACCTGCGTGATCGTGGCATCGATATGTCCCACGGAAACATAGCCGATAGCATAGGGGTCTTGGGAAACAGCCGACTTCATAGCACCGTTGGAAACGACAAAATGTGCTGCCTGGGAAATGTCCCCTTTTTGCAGGGCTTTTTTCCAGAAAACAGCCCTGGTCCCGCTGGCAGCATCCCTGGTATAAAGATTAATTCTTTTGTCTCGCCCACCAAGCTCGTGCCAGTTTGTGATTTTCCCACTGTAAATATCCATGAGCTGCACCTTACTCAGCTCTCGGATGCTGTTTTCCGGATTGACAATGATCGCTACACCATCAATGGCCCATTTAAACATTTTGAGACCATAGGAGGCAACTTCTTCATCCTTGGCCTTGCGGCCTGAATTACCAATATCAACCAACCCTTCACCAACCAGTTTAATGCCGGCTCCGGAACCGCCGCCGGCCACGGTGATCTGAATCGCTGGATTAAACTGCATAATTTTTTTGGCAGCTTCCTTCATAACCGGAATATGGGCTGTGCCGCCGGCGATTTTGATTGTCCCTTTTTCTTGGGCAAACGGTGAGAGATCATCGGCTTGGGCCGGGAGAGAGACGCCCATGATCAGGCAGGCAAAAAGACATAAAAAGGTTTTTAACGAATTCATTGTTTTTCCCAAAATTAATTTTTTAAAAAAAAGACGACACGCTCAGCTACATTTGTCCTATTTCCCTGTAAAGTCAAACTGGAAATATTGATTCATGCTGTGCGTGTCTATAGGGAAAAACGATTATACGTTCATGCTGGGACGATTAATTTCCTTGGGGTGAGATTTTTTCATACACTCTGATGATAACCACATCCTGTTTGGGGACGTCACTGTAATGGCCCTTGCTACCGGTGGGGGTGGCAGCTATAGCGTCAACGACGTCCAGTCCACTGGTGACCTTGCCAAAAACCGCGTAACCGTATTGACGCATGGTTTTTTTCTGGTGATCAAGAAAAGCATTATCTTTGAGGTTGATGAAAAACTGGCTGGTTGCGCTGTTGATGTCATTGGTTCTGGCCATGGCCAGAGTGTAGCGTTTGTTTTTCAGGCCGTTGTCAGCCTCGTTGACAATAGGACGATGAGAAGGGTTCTTTTTGGTCATTCCCGGTTCAAAACCGCCTCCCTGGATCATGAAATTTGGAATAACACGGTGAAAGATCAGGCCGTCATAAAATTTTTCTTTTGCATAACGCCTGAAATTGGCGGCGGAAACAGGGGCTTTGTCATCAAAGACTTCAACAGTTATATTGCCTTTTGACGTCTCTATGATCATTTGGGGAAGATGGTTCACTTGCTCCTGGCCTGCTTGGGAGAGCATGGGGATGATGAGAAAAGAAAGGACTAAAATTATTCTGGTAAGCATGGCTCGACTCCTTTTTAAAGATTATTCGTAACTATTCAGCTGCACCCCATCTTCGCCCATTTAGAGCTTCTCGAGTAGCATTAGTACGCTTCAAATCTCTAAATGAACAAATCTGGGGCACATCTGAACAGTTACAGACCAAGTTTTTCGTAACATTTTTATACATGCTGAATAGTTACGATTATTCGTGGAAATAACAGAGCCCGCCATGAACAGGACACGACGGGCTGGAAGGTTATGATGATATGGGCTGTTGTTTTCAGCCGGCTTTGATTTCTATCTTTTTTGGTTCAGCAGGTTTGATTTTCGGCAGGACCAGTTTGAGAATGCCATTGGCCATCACAGCCTCGATATTCTCCTGGTCAATGGTTTCCGATACACTGAATTTTCTGACATAATTACCGACTTCATATTCCTTTAGTAGAACAGTTTTGCCTGCCATCTCCTGGTCACTCTGCATTGTTCCTTCAATAAACAGGTTGCCATCATCAAGTTTGATCTCCACACCATTTTTGGAGACACCGGGCATTTCGGCAAGGAGTGTTACACTGTTCTCGTCTTCGTATATGTCCACGGTGGGAATAAACTGCTTCATGGGTTTGGTCGGCTCACCATTTTGCCGGACTTCTCTTTTTTGCTGCGTTTGCAACTCTTTTTCAGTCATGGCTTTTCATCCTTAGTGATTGTTCAATGATGGGTTATTTGACATTGACGGCTATCTTTTTCGGTTTTACTTCCTCGGCTTTGGGGAGGGAAATTGCCAGAATACCATCCTGTAATCTTGCTGATACGCCTTCGAGATTTATTTTAGTCGGCAAGGCCACAGCACGGCTGAATTTGCCGGTTTCGATTTCCCGTCGGTGGTATGAACTTTTTTCTTCCCGAGGAAGAGACTTTCTTTCTCCCGATATCGTTAATGTTTCGCCTTCAACGGAGATATCAATATTTTCCGTGACAACACCGGCAACCTCTGCTGTGACAAAAACAGCATCACTGTCCTCATAAATATTCAGAGGAGGAAAAACCTGAGATCCGGCCTGATGGGCCGCCGTTCTTTTTACCATCCTGTCCATGTCTTGCCGCAGTCTTTCAAGGTCGGGCCAGGATTGACGAAAAAAGGGAGGATCCATGAATCTGATAATAGACATAAAAATCTCCTTCTTTAGTTAACTTGTTGATATGAAAAGGATTAATTTGTTACTTTCAGTTAAAAAATAAGACGACACGGTTGAATGTCAAGGGAATGAAGAAAAATAATTTCCAGCCTACGCTGAATAATTACAAAAAATCCATACTGATATCGCAGGCCGGAGCTGAGTGAGTCAGAGCTCCAATGGAAATCAGGTTGATCCCGGTTTCGGCCACAGCCCTGACATTTTCCAGGGTTATTCCTCCCGATGCCTCAATCAGCGCTTTTCCCTTGATCAGTTTTACGGCCTCGCGCATTTGTTCCACATCCATGTTGTCGAGCATGATGATGTCGACATCGCAGGCAAGGCAATCCCTGATTTGTTCGAGGTTTTCCGTCTCAACCTCTACTTTCAGTGTATGCGGAGCCCGTTCCCGTATCTGTTTGACAGCTTTTCGGATGGAGCCGCAGGCGGTAATGTGATTGTCCTTGATCAGAATACCATCGGCCAGATTGAAACGGTGATTGTAACCTCCTCCGACCCGGACCGCATATTTTTCCAGCATCCGTAATCCCGGTGTTGTCTTTCTTGTGTCAACAATTTTAACCGGCAGCAGCAGGACCCGTTCCACAAAACGGGATGTCAGGGTAGCAATCCCACAGAGACGCTGGACCAGATTCAGGGCCAGTCGTTCTCCCTGCAGAAGCGATGAAACAGGCCCTTTGACCTCCAGGAGAATGTCCCCCCGCTTTACCTTGACACCGTCTTCCACACCTTGAATTTTGATTTCAGGATGAAGAAAGGTGAAAACCTCTCCAGCAACTTTTTCCATGCCGGCGGAAACAAAGGGGTGATTGGCGATAAATTGAGCCTTGCCTTGCTGGTCTGGAGCAAAAATTGCTTCGGTGGTGATATCACCGTAGCCGATATCTTCTTGAAGAAAATGGGCAATGGCTTGCCTGAGCGTAATTTTATCCATGGGAAATTGATAATCCTGTAGAAAGTAAATACTTGATTTGCGTGACGGCAAAGCAAGTGACTACCCAGTTCAGTTCTTTCATCCCGCAGTTTTTTTACACTACAAAAAAGGCATAAGTGCGAGATCGACAAAATGAACTGATTCTTTTAAAAATGAGAGATTCTAAATATATAATACGGATCTAAGGAAAAAGACAAGTATCGAGATCAGTATAAACACGTAAATAATTTCCGGGTCAGGTGAAATGGAAAGAGGAGGGGCTGCGGAGATTTCGATTGATAAAGTTTAAATGAAAGTCTCTCACAGAGTTTTTTTCTACGTCTCTGTGAGAGATTAACTTTCGTTGGGATCAGAGCCGATAGATCAATGTTTGCCCGGGGCAAGCTTTACTCCGCGTCGTTCCTCCGCGATGTATGCCTGCAGAGCAATCATGCGCCGGTCATCAAGAACAAGGTCTTTTCCTTCCAGGGGATTTCTGATGCAGAAATTAATCATTTCCCCCAATGTTGCGACTTTGCCCAGCTGTTTTTGGAATTTTGGGTATGTCTCCGGATGGGTGTTTGCGCCATTGGGATGACATTGTGCGCAGACCACGCCATTTGTTCCCAGGCCGGGATCGGTGAAGACTTGGCGCCCCTTTTTGACCACTTCCTGATATTCGCTTTGCCAAAGTTCCAGGTCCGTTTTGGTAAACTCGTCCGCCTGGGCAAAAGAGAAAATCACCAGGCCTGCCAGAATAATTCCAAGTACTCCTGATTGCATAAATTTAAAACGCATAATTTGCCTCCTTTCAATTAATAATGATCCTGCGGCGGGATGCGGTTATTCTGATACCTCGTATCCTCCGGCCGGTTTGTCTTGGTGTTGAAAGCCACAGTTCTTGTGCTGTTGTCGGTCAGGCTGAAAGTCATTGCCGCATTGCCGGAATGGATATCGATATACTGCCAACCGGTTGCATCTCGTTCAAAGAATGGATCAGCCCGATTCATCTGCACGGTCAGTTTGGGCAGATGGCTTGCATCTTTTGCGTTGCTTTCAGGATAGGGCCAGGGCCAGGCTGTCGCCATGGCGGAATGAAAGCTGATATTGCCTATCTGGTTGTACTGGATTTGATGGACATGGCCGTAGAACACGTTCACTTTTTTGAAAGGTTTGAGCAGGGCCTGTATCTGTTCGGCATCTTCGGTCCAGAAATTCCAGCCTCGGTAAATCTTCTGTAATGGTGAATGTGAAAAAACAATAACAGGCGTATTGATATCAATTCCGGCCAGGTCTTTTTTCAACCAGGCACGCTGTTTTTCGCCAACCATAAACGGCGAGCCCCTGTGGTCATCCAATCCGGCCATAACATTCATTCTTTCAACGCCGTCGGCCCAACGATTGTAGGTCCAGTCATCATGGGTCAGAATGCTGTTTAAAACAACAAAATGCACGCCTTTATGGTCAAAGCTGTAATAATCAGGGCCAAGACGTTTTCTCCAGTGCTCGCCCAGATCAAGGTAGTAGTCATGTTCGCCCATGACATAATGAACTTTTTGCCCAAGGCCGGATAAAATTTCCAGGCCGTGATCAATTTCAGACTTTTTCCCTAACTGGGCAATATCGCCTCCGTAAAAAACAAAATCGGGTTTGGGGTTCATCAGATTTGTTTCGGCAACAGATCGGATAAGGCCGCGGTCCCAGTTGCGGACAAAGGTATTTCCCTTGATCTGCTGGATATGGGAGTCTGAAATATAAGCGAAAGTAAAATTTTTGCTGTTGTCGGCAAAGGCCATTTCCACCATGCTGACAGGAAGCGTTCCGGCGGCAAGTAACACGCCGGCGCCTTTGAGAAGTTCACGACGGTTCAGTTTGCTCATTTTAACCTCCTTATTCGTAACTTAGGTGGGGCCATTGAATTGGCCTAACCACCGTGCGGTAACTTTTCAGGAGTGCTCCATATTGGTTCATTTAGGACTTCGAAGCATACTTGTGCTATTCGAGAAGACCAAAATGGGACAAGATGGGGTGCTCCTGAAAAGTTACCCTTATTCTTGGTGTTCGGGACTGGTCAGAGCCTGCAGGAAAGCCAGAAGATCGTCTTTCTGCTCTTCGCTCAGATTTAAGGGCCGGATGCCGCCGCTTTGAAAAGGATTAACAGGATCGCCTTCGTTTATGCTGCCGCCATTGTTGTAAAATTCAATTACTTCCTCCAGAGAGTCCTGGCTGCCGTCATGCATATAGGGCGAGGTTACAGCAACATTGCGTAGCGTTGGCGTCCTGAATGCTCCCATGTCCTGATAATGATCCGTTACGGCAAATCTGCCGAGCTCAGAGATGTTTTTGTTTTCCAGAACAGCGATGTCGACATCTTTCCCTTTTTTCTTAGCCTGGCTGAATTCGTCAGCCATGACCTTCACGTCCTTGTCAATGAGGTCAAAGCTGACCCCGAGATTGTGAAAGCGATTATCGGTAAAAATAGAATGGGTCTCTGAAATTGTATGACAGGAGACGCATCGACCCTGGCCTACAAAAACCGCAAGACCGCGGATGGCGTTTTCATTCATGGCTGATGTATCCCCACCGTAAAGATACCGGTCAAAGGGAGAGTCTCCGGAGATGATCGTCCGTTCGAAGCTGGCGATGGCCATCTTGACCTCTTCCATGGTGATTTCTTCACCACTTTTGCCGAAAACATTCTTAAATTGCTGTTGGTAATCCGGGTCGGTTCGAACGATATTGAGTATGGGTTGATGATCCTTAAGTCCCATTTCAACCGGATTGATAAACGGCTGTCCTGATTGTCCTTCCAGATCCGGCTCGCGTCCATCCCAGAATTGAGAATGCAAATAAGCTGAATTAATAACAGTAGGGGCGTTGCGGGTTCCGGTCAGGTTGTTGATGCCGACTGACACGGACAAAGGAGTATCGGTAAAAGCTTTTTCCCTCTCATGACACGTCGCGCAGCTTACTTCTCCAGTGGTGCTGAAACGTTCGTCATGAAACAGTTTATCTCCCAGTTTTATCTTTTCAGGGGTTTGGGGATTGTTCGCCGGAATAGGGACCGGAGGAAGCCCTAAAGGTTCGGCCTGCGCAATGCCAAAGGTGGCCAGAGTTGTTACGGCCAGCAGGGAAACGCCAAAGAGTTTAAGTTTCATCTGTCATACCTCCTTACAGTGTGTTTGAATAAATCCAGTTACAGGTTAACTCGCTGTTGCTGAGATCCTAATCCTTCTTGATATAAAAAATGTTTTGTTCAGAAATGAAACGAATACGAAAACGATATTAAATCGTAATCTTTACGATTTAGGGGTAAAAAAAAGCTTTGTTCAGCACATCATTTTGTAAATATTCGGCTTATGTTGAAAAATTACGAAAAAGTCGGCCTGTAAATGTTTGGATAGTGCCCCAAGTTCGTTCTTCGTTCAATTCGCCTTGCGAGCTATATTTGTCATATGTGAGTAAGGCGAATTGGACGAACTTGGGATGCTAGCCGAATATTTACATCATTTTTTTTCTTTTTCCAGACATCTCCTGCAAGTGCCAAGGAGAATGACATTTTTATTGCGTATATGGCCGATTTGAGCAACCTCTTCCGGCAAGCCGGCATCATCAAAGCCCTTCCATTGAAAATCGATAATTTGTTTACATTTATCGCAGATCAGGTGGTGGTGTTGTGTCATCTGCGCCTCGAATCGTGCCTGATTCTCCAGGGTCTGTACTCTTTTAATTAATTTTTTTTCCTC
>JAYEPA010000085.1:0-4154 GCA_034723545.1 Thermodesulfobacteriota bacterium
GCTCCAGACTACCGACCTTATCACCAGCCACCCGACAGACACGATTCAAATTTTTTATGGTGACATAGAGCTTCTCCTTTTCCATGCCGGCTTCAAGAATATTAATTCGCTCCCTCGCCTCAACAAGCTGCTGGAGGTATCCAGCCGATTCGAGCAATTGTCGCTTGAGTTTCCGGATCTGTTCATTTTTTTGCACCAATTGAATACTTCCTTCAGTGCGAAGCTCCACCAGGCCCTCGCCGAAGATGTCGGCTCTTTCTTCAGCTTCTACAAGGCGACGACGAATATTCACATTCTCTTTAATGCTCTCATGGGAAAGTATGTGAATCTCGCCAAAAATCTCCAACTGCAGATCGGAAGAGACTGTGGGATGCGTCATAAGGGCCCAATACGGGCCGGCAACAGCATGATTACTCCTGGCCTCACGCCAGAACTCCAACAGGTCTTCTTCGGTTTTGGCCCCGGCAAAATGCTTGATGCTGCGGCTGAACTTATTATCAAGATATTTATGCATTTTTTTGGAAATATCATCATGCTTACCGGCCTGATGAACGAAATGGGAATGAATGCTATGTTGATTTTGCAAAGTTGAAAGGGAAATTCTATTCTTCCGGGCAAACTTTTTTAAATCAGCGATGGTAAGACAGGTTCCAATGATGGAGCAATGGTAGGAATCGGTAATCTCCCAAAGTTTTTTTCGGAGCTGCCGACTTTTTTTCTCACAGGACTGCTTCCTTTCATCAGTCTCCTCATACTTGGACAGCTTCGTTTCTTCGGTCGGCTCACATAATGTACACATTACTTTTTCTCCCAATCAGAGCTGAATTGATTCTCTTTGTTCACGGCCCTTGTATTGAAAAAGATTCACGGAAAGAAAAAACATCCATGAAAAATATCAAATCCAGCCCGACCGTGAACAGAGAGAAATGAGTCATCACTTTATTTGTTATGCAAGTCTAACTTCAGCAAATATTAATGTCAAGTAAAAAAATTAACCATACCTAACCAATGGGCTTTTTATGAAATCATCAAGGCTGTCCCTGGGTAAGGACTTGACTTTCCGGGGCGACCGAAGCGTGTCTCCCTCCCCTTTTTCGTTCAAAAAATCTCTTTCGGATTGGTACGGAAAAATTCTTCGAGCTCCATACCTCCCGGGCCGATAATAACCGGCTGGGCCTCAGGGTAGAGTTCACAGAATTTTTTCAAGCCGTTGAGACGCGCAGGTTTTGCTGATTTCACCTCAATCGCCCAGGTCTTCCTGGGGGTCTCAAGGACAAAATCAACCTCCAGGTGACGTTGTCGCCAGTAATAAATCGACCATGGCAGACCAGCCAGATGGTTCAAAAGATGGGCGCCAACCGCATTTTCGATCAAGCGGCCCCACCAGGAATAGTCACTGCGGCTTTGCGCATACGGACTCCCCACCACGGCATTAATAAGGCCATTATTCCAGAGAATCAATTTGGGACTTGATCCTCTTTTTTTCAGTTTTCCCCGTTTGAAAAGCTCCAATCCGGAGACAAGAAAGGCGGATTCAAGGAGCTTGAGATAGTGAGCCAGGGTTGTGGTGTTGCCAGCGTCATGGAGTTGTCCAAGCATTTTATTGTAAGAGAGGATCTGGGCAGGATGACCACAGGCCAGGAGGAAGAGGTGACGCAGGAGGGCCGGTTTGGCAACAGCCTGCAGCTGCAGGACATCCTTAGCAAGTACGGTTTCGATCAAAGAATCACGCACATAACTTGTCCAGACCTCTTCTTCGCTTATAAGTTCGGCAGCGCCCGGATAGCCGCCGAAAAAGAGCCAACGATCCCTGTCCCAGCCAAAGACGTCCTCCATCTCCCTGAACTGCCAATGGCCGCAGCGATACAGAAAAAAACGGCCGGTCAGACTCTCCGACATCCCTTTTTGCAGAAGCAGAGACGAAGACCCCAGGAGAATCACCTGCAGCCCCTCTGCTTCTCTGCATTCCTTATCCCAGAGATTCTTGATCACTTCGCTCCAGCCTTGAACTTTTTGAATTTCGTCAAGAATAAGCAGGGCCTCTCCTTGAGTTCTCTTTGCCGCCTGAACGGCCCGATCCCAATGAGTCTGAACCCACTCAGCCCCCGGCGGCAGACCCAGGTCAGCTGAAGCATTGATAACCGGCCCCTGCCATTTTGCCGCGATCTGCAATGCCGCCGTGGTCTTGCCGACCTGGCGCGGGCCTGTCATAATATGAAGCAGTTTCTTGCTCCGGCCTATTCCCCGGAAAATTTCTGCAACAATCGAACGTTCAAAAGGATATTCTTTGTTTATCTCCATTTATTTTTATCTATTATCTGGCTGATTTGTCGAGAAAAACCCAAAATTGTAACATTTTACTCAGTGATTGAGTAAAATTACTCAGCGACAAAGATTTATGCAAGTTGATTTTTGTGGAATGAATATTCCATATCAGCTTTTATTTAGAGAACTTGATCAGACGGTTGGTGAAGTGCGGGAAGATTATTCTTGTGAAATGCTGCGTATGGCGCAGATGCCTTTTGACTATCTCAAGACAAATCATGGCGCGAAAACCCCTGGTTTTTTTCATACCGGATGAACGGCGTTCTTTTCCAGCAAGCCCTCGTAGGCATCACCCTTGACATCCGGTCCAAGTTCGTCCCAGAGAGCAAAAACAGCCTCTCCGTAAGTACTTTGTTTTCGGCAGTCTCAAGCAATTGCCGTAACGGATCCTGGCGTTTTACGTTTTTTTTGGCGCTCATTCTCAAACTCAAATGGTAGTAGTATTGCAGCTAAGGGTCTGTAAAAAAATAAGTGGTACAAGATTACGCCGATTTTTTGTTCGTTTCCAAGGCGTGAAAATTGGCGCATAGCAGTGCTATGTAACTATTTTCGCAACGCAGGAAACGGACAAAAAGGCAAGTAAGGTTGTGACACTTATTTTTTTACAGACCCTAAACGATGAAGGAAACAAATTGGTCGAGAAGAGGTGATTTCTTCACTTCATACTGCCTGGGAAACTTCTCTTCCCCTATTGCCTGCAACTCTGCCAGGCCGAAAAATTCGGCAAAATGCATAAACGAACGATAAAAATAGGCCCTGCGAACCGTTTCCTCAACAGTTTGATATGGAGTTTCATCTATTTCACGCAACAGGTCCGGAAATGCTCCCAAAAAGATGTCTTCGTAAAATTCCTGTGGACTTGATGTGCCGCCGTATTGACTCAAAAGAAAAAGCGTAAACAAAAAAGCCTGTTGCAGAAAGAAAATTTCCTGGTAGCCATCGCGATATCCCCAGTTGAACTTTGTCACATAGGCCGTGAAAAGATCAGGATACACGGCTCCGATCCCCTGGGAGGCTATTTTCTTGCGGCATTTCACACTAAGAACGAATTTCCCTTTATACTTGCGGACAAGCCCGGCCAGTCCGGCCACAAGTCTCAGGCAATGCATGTCAAAAAAATCCATTTCCGATCGGATGGAGCCGCGTCTGGTGCGGTCTTCGTATTTTTCCTTACCCCAGAAGGAGAGCGCTGCCTCCCGGCAGAAACGTTGCGGCAGGTTGCCTTTCGCTGTCGGCTTTAACCCCTTTTCTCCGATGGCCTCGGCAAGCAATGCAAACAGGGTGAGAATCGGAGCTTCGGGCGGTGTTGCAAAATCCTCTGCAAAGCGAACAAGGTCCGGTGAGTCAAAAGGAAAATGAAGAAAGCGGTGCATCTGCTCCGGGGCAAGGCCATGGAACGCGGCAAACGGCGCTGCATTTTTTTGCTGCACAAATGTGTCCAGTACTGCCTGGGCCTCTTCCAGGGACGAGAACTGTCCGTCCGCAAGCTCCCTGCCGATCTCGGCCTTGAGAGATTCCATGGCATCATGCCCGGCCTGACTGTCCTGTCGGCCGAGACAACATTTATTATACTTTTTGCCACTGCCGCATGGACAGGGGTCATTTCTGCCTATGTTCATTGGTGAGTCTTTTCCTTTTTCTTAGCCCAACTTTGTGGCCTTGGATTGCAAATTCGTGTAATAACAGCAAGTTATGCTGTTGACAAGCGTCTTTATGGCACTACATCTATCATTTTGTTTCATATTGTCGTCTTTATCGTGTGACCGGGATGACTCTGTACTCCCAAGGCAGAATATATCTCCTGTTGCTTGGGCTCGGGCCGTGTACTT
>JAYEPA010000086.1:0-15526 GCA_034723545.1 Thermodesulfobacteriota bacterium
TAGCCCATTTCTTTCAGATCAGCGCCACGGAGATGTGTTTTGACATGCCTTAATTTCGTGACATATAAAGAGACAGCCTGTTTGCCTGATTTGTTCCGACAAATGGCCATCAGATAAAGCAACCCCTCATGACTCATTCCCTGTAAAAGCCAGTAGACCTCACTGGGGCGCAGCAGTTTGCGCCGCTCCAGCGTCTTGACGATGCGTCCCACATCCACCTTTTCCCGGATGAGAAGCTGGGAGTATCTTTCCGGCACACCGAATTTTTGACAGAAATCATACAGCCCCTTGGTTGGAACCCGGGCCATCAAAGCGAGCAGGTAAACGATCCATTGCCTGAAGCGCTCCTTGATGTAGAGAAGTTTATACCAGGCCACGGCCCGATGGGCCTCCTCGAGAATCTCATCCAGACGCGGATCAATTTTCAAGGCAGGGCAGAGAAACTTCAACAGGCCGAACTGATTCATACGACGAATGGCCCCCAGAGGATTCTCTTCGGAAAGAATGATCCTGATCTCCTGGTAAAAACGGCGGCCAAAGGAATGATCATAAAGATTCATCCGCACCGCCGTCTTGATCTGCCGTTCCGTATGTTTACCGAGCTGAAACCCCATGCGCTGTTCAAAACGGATGGCCCGGTAAATGCGGGTCGGATCTTCAACAAAACTGAGATTATGGAGAATGCGGATCTGCCGGTCTTTCAGATCATTCTGACAGTTGAAAAAGTCCACCAGAATGCCGAAATGGCCTGGATTGAGATTGAGGGCCATGGCGTTGATGGTAAAATCACGACGGAAAAGATCCAGCTTAAGTGAACTGAACTCCACGGTGGGCATGGCGGCCGGATATTCATAATATTCCAGCCGGGCCGTGGCGATATCCACCTTCAAGCCGTCCGGGAGGATGACCACCGCCGTACTGAACTTCTCGTGGGTCCGCACCTGGGCCTTTAAATGAACGGCCAGCTTTTTGGCAAACATGATGCCGTCGCCCTCCACCACGATATCCAGATCAAAATTCTTGACATGAAGCAGCAGGTCCCGGACAAAGCCTCCCACGGCATAGGCCGTGACATGATTTTCCTTTGCCACCTCGCCGATGGTTCTGAGGAGGACGATCATCTCCCGTGCCAAAAACTGAACCATCAGATTATTAAGGTTGCGCCGCCGCTCCACCGACGGTTGATTCTGGCCCTCGGTCAGGTCGGGGAGATTGGACTGGTCGTTGATCAGCAGATTGAACAGATCCGTCCGGGTGATCACTCCAACCAGTATCCCATTATCCACCACCGGAATAAAACGCTGGCGATGCTCGATGATGAGCTTCTGAATATCGGCCAGGGTCGCTGTTGACGGCAGAGCCTCAAATTCCGTTGTCATGTATTCGGTAACCGGCAGATCACCCAGGCCGTGAAAAATTGCCTTGCTTGCATCACGCCGGGAAAGCAGGCCAAGTACCTCGTTTTTATTCTTTAATACCGGAAGAACCGTAATGGAATAGCGGGTCAGGGTTTGATTGGCCTCATTGATGGAGATCGAAGGATCCGCCGATATAATGGGAGAAGACATCAGCTCCCAGGCAAGACTTTCGGGCTGGACATGCTTGTGGAGCAGGCGGATCAGCCTTTCCTCGGTTTCAATGAGCGTCATATCCCGCACCGTGGCCGATGCGGCCGAGGCATGACCGCCGCCGCCAAGATCTGCTGCGATTTTACCCACATTGACTTCAGGCAGCCTGCTTCTGGCAATGACATAAATCCTTTCACCCATGGAGGCCAGGGCAAAAAGAACATCAAGGTTTTCCATGGCCATGAAACGCCTGACAATCAGGGCGAATTCATCAACATAGTCCGGCACGGCCAGGCGGGCGATGACAATATTAACCCCCTGAATATGGTAGGAGGTGGAAGACTTGATCAGTTTGTGAAGCAGGGAAACCTGATCAGAGGTCAGTTCCTGGCTGATATGCTGGCAGGCCGCCGAGATATCCGCGCCCTGCTCCAACAGCCAGGCCATGGCCCGTAAATCATTGGGCGTGGTGGTATTAAAGGAAAAGGAACCGGTGTCTTCATAGATGGCCATGGACAACAGGGTCGCCTCGTCCGGACTCACCGTCAGCCTTCGTTCCTGAAAAATCTCGCTGAGCAATGTGGCGGTGGCGCCCACCGGCCGTACATCTTCCACCTCTCCCTTGAGATCTCCTTTCGCGTCCGGATGATGATCATAGAGATGGATTTTAAGGCCGGGGTTCTCCAGGCATTTCTGGAAATTGCCGATTCTGGCCGGCTGCCGGGTATCAACCACGATGAGACGGGTGACCTGGTCCAGGGAGATCATTTTCAGGCGCTGAAAATCATAGGTGTAGTCCGACTGGACCAAAAATTCCCTGACATTCTTTTCCTGAGAGCCCGGGAAGGCAAGAATGGCATCCGGATAGAGTTTTTTCACCGCAATCATGGAGGCCATGGCGTCGAAATCAGCATTCAGGTGGGTGGTAATCACGTCCATAACCGATTTATCCCCTGGGGTGAAATCGCTGATGCAGATCCTTGAGACGGCTGCTGTCAACATGGGTATAGATCTGGGTTGTGGCAATATCGGCATGCCCCAGCATCATCTGCACCGACCTGAGATCGGCCCCATGCTCGAGAAGATGGGTGGCAAAAGAGTGGCGCAGAATATGAGGGCTGATTTTCTTACCGATGCCGACCTGCACACCGCGTTGGCGGATAATCTGCCAGAAACGCAGCCTCGTCATGCAGGTTCCTCGATTGGTGACAAAGAGAAAATCGCTGAACCGGGCCTTGAGGAGTTTTGTCCGGCTTTTCTTGAGATAAACACTGACATGATCTTTTGCCGCCTCTCCAAAGGGGATCAACCTTTCCCGCCCGCCCTTGCCCAGCACCCGAACATGACCATTGGCAAGGGAAAGGCCGGAAAGCGGCAGATGAACCAGCTCCGAGACCCGCATGCCCGTGGCGTAGAGGAGATGGAGCATAGCACTGTTGCGCAGGGAAAGCACGGTCCGCTTTTCCGACCCATCAAGCAGCAGGCTCACCTCGCTGACCGATAAAACTCTGGGCAGCGTGTGTGACGGTTTCGGCAGATCCAGAATAGCGGTTGGGTCGGTTTGAATGAATTTTTCCGCAACCAGGAAACGAAAAAAAGAACGCAGCGTTGAAATTTTTCTTGAAATACTGCGGTTTGAAATATTTTTCCGATGAGAAAATGCAAGAAAATCCCGCAACATGCCGGATGTGACCCGGTTCTTGACTTCCCTGTGGGACAGAAAATCAAGAAATGAGATCACATCGGAGTGATAGGAGCGAACGGTGTTCGGGGCCAGCCTTTTTTCAGCTGCGAGATAATGAAGGAACAGATCCTGCCAGACTTCAAGCTGTTGCAACAGCTTAGGTGGCACCGGAGACCTGTTCCTTTGGGATGAGGAGGAGGGGAAAGCTCGTCGCCTTACCACTCTTTCCGCATGCGGTACATGACCTTGCGTAATTTTCTCTTGGCCTCGGCTGCCTTGCGACGTTTTTTTACGCTTGGTTTTTCGTAATATTCACGACGTCTTAATTCTTTCTTCATCCCATCCATCTGCAGTTTTTTCTTTAACTGCCGAATGGCGTACTCAATATCTCCTCGAACCTCAACTTCAATCATTGTAACTCCACTATTTTAATTGTTTGCAAAAACGGCTATTTGAATATGATAAAATCGTTTCATCATTCATGAAAAATATTGTAACGATCCTACAAGTTAATCAGCAAACGATTTTTATAACGTATATTGTTCATTTTTGTCAAATTATTTTTATGTATCAGATTTGAAATGTTCCGTCATAACAGGCATAAATCCTGCCATCCCTCCGCCAATTCCCCGGAATCCAGGCCAAGATCATCAAAGAATTCCTCCAGCCTGGTTGTCTTGCAATTGATGCATGACGCCCTGTTGCCATCCCTGCAATCCACAACTTCACGATTGAGAAAACTTATCAGGGCTGCCCTGACCTCTCCACGGACAGGATTGACATCCATGTCTGTCCGCTGACAAAAGGTGTTCAACCGCTGCCAGTTTGCCACACATCTTTCCACTCCCCGGTAAATTTGCTTATCCCTGTTTTCCGGGATTAAATCTCGGTGTATAATGGCAATATAGCGCTGGATAACCGCCTTTTTTAGTGGTAGAAACTGCTCTTCACCCAGCCGCAGACAAGGCCCTTCTTTGTCTTTAGTCAGGAAATAGAGGGACTCATGATACGCCACTTCCGGCATTTCGCCGGATTGCTCTATGGCAAAAACCTCTTCGAGAATATAGTTTTCAATATCGCTCATGATGATTATCTTGTATCTCTTTTAGTTGATGATTTCAAGTTGGTTCTACATGATCTGGATTACATCTTTAAAAATATAAGGCAAATTGTTCTTGCCCTAACAGCATTCAAGCATTAAATGTAATAATTAAATTGTATACCGAGTACGTAAAGTACCCAGAAGAAACTTCTGAGTATCAAATGAAAAATTGCTCTGCGGTCTCCGTGTTCTCGGTGGTGAGACAAAAACTTTTTACAAAGCCATCAAATTTAAGAGGTGTAGTCGTGAAGGGACAATTAAATTGGTTTAGCGGGGGAATCGCCTTGGGACTGGCTTTTCTGCTTGCAGTGTGGGTGGTCAAGCCCATTGGCGTATCAACACAGTTCGTCATCCTTGACGGGATCGTCTGGGATCTGGTGGCCGATGATGTGGTCAGGGAGGATCCAAAAGCAAAATCAGGCTACGCAAGCTCAAATGCCTACCTGAATAAAAGCGGCGGCAAATACGCCAAAAATGTGGCAAATCCGGTAAACTACAGCTTTATCTTTGTCCTGAGTATGATTTTCGGCACCTTTCTTTCCAGAATGACAAAAGGCCCCGTACCCACACAGGCGGATCAAATTGCTCCGACAGTCTGGCGAAACAGGTTCGGTGATGAGAGTTACAAGCGCTATCTGGCTGTCTTTGCCGGCGGCTTTCTTGTCCTGCTCGGGGCCAGACTGGCCGGCGGCTGCACCAGCGGTCACATGATGAGCGGCATGATGCAGACCTCGTTGAGCGGTTATTTATTTGCCTTTGGGGCTTTTGGGGCTGCCGTTCCCGTGGCTGTTATCTTATTTGGCCGGAAATAGGGGGAGAAAAACAAAATGGATATCATATCAGCTATCTGTATCGGCACGGTCTTCGGCTTTGTGCTTCATCGTGTCGGCGCCACAAACCCGCATCTTATTATCGACATGTTGCGGCTCAAGAATTTTCACCTGATGAAGGCCATCCTGCTGGGCATTGGTTTTGCCAGTTCACTCCTGTTCATCGGCATGGCAACCGGCATGATCGACCCTGGACATCTGTCGGTGAAATCAAGTTACTGGGGTGTTCCAATCGGCGGAGTTATTTTAGGAATCGGCTGGGCGCTGGCCGGTTATTGTCCCGGAACAGCGGTGGCGGCTCTGGGCGAAGGACGAAAAGATGGCGCCGTCTTTGTCTTGGGCGGACTGGCCGGTGCCTTTGCCTACATGCTTATTTTTGCGAAAATCAAAAATACGTTTCTCATGGATAAGATTTCCGGCGGCAAGGTGACACTGGCCCAGACCGGGTCGTCCTATGACGCTCTCATCCAAGGCATGCCGGGTATTGTTATCGCCCTGGCTTTTGCCATTGTCTTTGCCCTGATTGCCTGGAAGATGCCGAAAAGCGAGGAGAGCTGAAAATCCATCCGAAGCAGACCCCTTACGAGTCTGCTTCGGATCTTTTGGAAACTATTTATTTTCCCGATATAAAAAATCTTCCGCCAATTTTTTATGGTATTGAATGACCTTTATTTCTCCCAGATATTTATTGTAGAGAGGATATCCCTTCTCGGCCCATTCCTTAACTCCACCCTTGACCAGATAAACATTTTTGTATCCAAATTTATAAAGCAGGGAAACAAAATAGCCGGCCCGTTGCTGGGTGCGGCAAAAAATCCACATTTCACGTTCCGGATCTGACCATTTCTTGGGGATGCCATAGGCATGACCAGAGTCGACATTATTGGCATCTTTGAGATGCCCCGCATCAAACTCGGCTTCGGTCCGGATATCTATGATGAGCGCCTTACTCGTCCCTGCTTGAACTTCCTGCCATTTTTTGAACAAATCATCAGTGGAGACAATTTTCCCCTGGGGAATATTCTTTTTCAATTCGGATAAAAAGGCTTTTGCAGCGTCTTTGGTATCGGCAAATAATGATGTTGCTGTCGAAACGCTTAAAAACAGAATAGAAACCAGAACC
Source organism: Thermodesulfobacteriota bacterium (assembly GCA_034723545.1). GTDB lineage: Bacteria > Desulfobacterota > Desulfobulbia > Desulfobulbales > SURF-16 > JAGHCC01. Next base: position 6,308 of record JAYEPA010000086.1, read on the forward strand.
AAAATTTTCTTCATGTCATTTCCCTCTTTTCGCATTAAAAAAATCAGCTGAATTTCACTTCAGCCGTCAACTTTTTTGCCTGAACCCCTGACCAGTTGTCCCTGACAACTCCGTTAAAACCCCCTAGGTATTTGAGATGACACATTTAAAGACGTCCTACGATCTTTAAGAAGCTTTATTGCAATGACCCCTTCATGTCAACAGAAACTAGAATTTCCATATATTTTCCAACTATTAAAATTGTGATTATCAACGAACTTCAGCCATAATTAGGCACGATGCAGTAGGAGCCCGGCCCTCCAGGCGATAAAGGTAAATCTTTTGCTCAGATTCTCTTATCGCTCACAGGGGTGAGTGCCCCGCAGGAGATAAGCGTAGACTTCGAATGCCCTTGGGGTGCTCCTACGTATCAAACTATTCGCACCCCACCCCACGTTTTTCGGTAGCTATTACATATGAGGCTGAAGATTAGTGGTAATCACAATTAAAATTGCCTGCATAATTTTGCTTTGATAAACTTTAACCAGTCCATTAAACAGCTGTTTCGGTAACGAAAACAACAATTCTGATTATCAAAGATGATGGTCTCGTAAAAACTAAAAATTCACCACAGAGTACACAGAGACAACTAATTGTAATAAAAAGAATTTCTCTGCGCTCTCTGTGTTCTCTGTGGTGAAAAAAAGACTTTTTACGAATCCATCAAAGATAAATTGTAACGGTCTGAAAGAATGAAACAAGGAGGATTTGATCGATGAAAAAGAATAAAAATATTTGAAACACTCAATTTACTTTTCTTGTTTCTGAAACTCTCCCCTTTATCCCTTCAAGCAACAGCTTGGTCACATGGGCCGCCAGCACATCCGGATCATTATGTTCCGGTCTGCTGCCGGGTTGAAACTTGCGCAGGGGAGCAGTCTGGTAATGATAGACCATCAAACCGATAATGGAAATGGCAAGCAGATGGGCGTCATAGCCAGGCGCAAGCTCCCTGCTCAAAGAGGAAAGGGCAGAAAAAATATCCAGAAAGACCTCTTCGGCCAGCAACCGAAGACGTGACTCGTCACCTTCCAGGATTTCCCGCTGGATCAATTTTCTGAAATTCGGATCGTCATGGATGATGCGGCAAAACGCGGCGACAAAACATTTCAGCCTCTGCTCGTGCGACGCCGTGGCCAGGGCAGCTGATAAAATTTCAGCTTTCCCGGAAAAGGCATGGGCCATTGCCTTGATATAGAGCGTTTGTTTATCCGGAAAATGATGATAGATGGATGCGGCATTCAGGCCGACTTCCCTGGCAATGGCACGCATGGAAATCCCGTTGAACCCTCCACTGGCAAACAGGGGGATTGCCGCCTCGAGAATTTTCGTTTTGCTTTTCAATTTTTTCATCCTGATATTTTTTGAACCAAAAATAAAAAAAAGATGACATGACGTCAGTTGCAAAAAGTTGAATTGAATCACCTTGTAAAGGTGTTATTGATTGACAAAAGACTATACAATCCATATACTAACACCACACTAATAGTCAACTAGTCAGGAGATATGGTCATGAAGGTTGCTGTAAGCGAATTCAAAGCAAAATGTACCAAATTTTTTCGCACTATTGAGGAGCACAATGAGACTATCGAAATAACAAGGCGTGGTAAGATAATTGCCATTGTACAACCTCCAGGAAAAGACAAGGTCGAGCCGACAGAATTTCTTGATTGTCTCCAGGGGTCAATTGCATTTACTCCAAATTGGGACGCCCCTCTTGGAGAAGAAGATTGGGATGCATGCCGTTGAAATACATTATTGATACAAATATATGGCTGTGGATGGTTGAAGACCATAATTGTATTCCAGAAAAAATCGCCCCGATTATATCAAATGCTGAAAATTATCCTTTTTATTTATCTGCTATTAGTATTTGGGAGGTGGCTAAAAAGGTTTCACTGGGCAAACTGACTCTCTCTATCCCTATCCGAGATTGGCTGACAAAAGCATCTCGCAAACCTTTCATTGAAATTGTGCCGCTTTCTCTTGATATTTCACTGGAATCAACTGTACTTCCCGGTTCCTTTCATAAGGATCCAGCCGATCAAATAATCGTAGCATCAGCACGACAACACAATATGGTTCTCTTAACAGCAGACCAAAAAATTATTGCTTATCCCCATGTACGAACTATTTAGCGCCTGAACGGAAAGCAGTCTGCCTTTTATGATAACAAGCGTTACAGGCTATGTGTTGAAAAGCGGTTAGCGATTAACCTTCCAACCTCCGCCCAGAGCCTTGTACAACCGCACCAGATTGGAGATCACCGCCCCTTTGCTCCGAACCACTTCATCCTGAAAATTCAGCTGGGCCCGCTGGGCATCCAGAACGTTGCTGAAGTCAACCAAACCGGCCTGAAACTGATCCTCGGACAGTAAAACAGCATTCCGGGCCGCATCTGCACCTCTGCTCAGATTTTCCAGCCTCCGCTGCTCTTCACCATAGGCCACCAGAATATTTTCCACCTCTTCCAGAGCACCCAGAACCGTTGTTTCATAGGCGATCAGGGCCTGTTCCTGGCGTTCGTTCTGCACCTTGATATTCTGACGAATTGCGCCGCCATGGAAGATATTCCAGGAAACATCAGGGCCAATGCTCCACGTCCGGCTGGACCATTCCAATAAATCCTCACTGGTGACCGATTCCAGACCAATGCTGCCGATAAGGCGAAATTTTGGGTACAAATCCGCCGTGGCGACCCCGACCCGGGCTGTGCGGGCAGCTAAATTCCGTTCGGCCCGGCGGATATCCGGCCTGTGACGCAGGGTTTCCGCCGGCACCCCAACAGCCACGGTGGGGGGCAGCACGGGAATCGTTTTGGTTTCTGACAGGTCCAGAGAACCAGGTCTCTGACCAAGAAGCACGGCCAGACGATTTTTTGCCGCCGCAAGGCCGATCTTCAAGGTCGAAAGATGGGAACGGCTCCGTTCCAGGTTGTAAAGAGACTGATGCACGGCCAACCCGTCAATTATTCCGGCCTCATAGAGCGACTGATTCAGCTCATAACTTTCTCTTTGCGATTTAATATTGGCCCTGGTCTGATCCAGGCGGGCCTGATACGTCCGAACCTCCACATAGTTTAAAGCCACCTCGGCCAGCAGACTCACCAGGACATCATGCAGATTTTCCCGGGTGGCTTCAAGGTCGGCCTGGGACGCCTCCACCCTACGGCGCGTCCCGCCGAAAATATCCAGTTCCCATCCAGAGTCAAAGCCGGCCTGATAGAGTTCATTCTCCTCTCCTCTGTATATCTCACCGGCGCGATACCACTCAGCCGAGGCATCACCATCCAGGGTGGGAAAAAATGCGGCGCGGCTTATTCCCCGCAGAGCTCGGGCCTCACGGATGCTGGAGCGGGCCTTTTTCAGATCAAGATTGGCTGCAACGGCGCACTCCATCAGATGGTTGAGATCCGTATCACCCAGTGTTATCCACCAATGGGCCAGATCTTCCGGTGTCGTTTTTTCACTGCTTAAGCCCCCGGCGAGTTCAGTCTGCCATTGCGGCGGCGCGTCCGGCTCAACCCCGGCGTAATCCGGCCCGACCATCGCACAGCCGGACAGGACTAATCCGACAGCAATAGTAACGGCCATGATTACACATAACCCCGAACGTGATAAGCGCAGACTTAGGCCATAAAATTTTCTCCCAGAGGCACAGACATTCCCCGTGTCTCTGCGAGCTCGGTGACATTTCATAACTTGTCTCATTGGCGCGCCTCTTTTCCGAGCCCCTTCCGCCACGCCGTCCCTTTTTCTCTGAAGGTCTGGAAAAAATAATAGAGTGAGGGAATCAGAAAAATGCCAAGCATGGTTGAGGCCAGCATGCCGGCAAAAACTGTAGTACCGATGGCCCTGCGGCTGCCCGCACCGGCACCGCTCGCCATGACCATGGGCAACACCCCAAGGATAAAGGTAAAGGCGGTCATGAGCACGGGCCGGAATCTGGTTTTTGCCCCATCCACTGCGGCCTCGGCCACGGAAAGCCCGTCTTCCTGTCGCTTTTTGGCAAACTCGACGATCAAAATGGCATTTTTGCAGGCCAGACCCACCAGGAGAACCAGGCCGACCTGGGCATAAATACTCAAAGAATATCCCATCAGCCACAAGCCAACCAGGGCACCCAGAATAGCCACGGGAATCGATACAATAATGGCAAGCGGTAAATTCCAGCTTTCATACTGGCCCACCAGAAATAGATAGACACAGATCAGGGCCAGCCCAAAGAGCCCTGCCACCTGGCCACCGGCCGTGCGCTCCTGAAAGGACATGGCCGACCAGTCAAAACCATAGCCCGGCGGTAAAGTCTTGGCGGCCAGCCGCTCCATGGCATCCATGGCCTCGCCCGAGGAAAAGCCCGGTGCTGCATTACCGTTGAACTGGGCGCTTGCAAATTGATTATAACGGGTGACGATCTGTGGTCCGATAATCGTTGACAGGGTTACCAGGCTGCTCATGGGCACCATATTTCCGTTATCGCTGCGGACGTAGAGATTGGTGATGTCGCTAATTGAGTCCCGGTATCCGGCCTGGGCCTGGACTTTAACCTGATAGGTGCGGCCGTGCAGGTTAAAATCGTTCACATAAGCCGAACCCAACTGGGCCTGGAGGGTGGAAAAAATGCGGCTCACCGGAACCTTGAGATACTCGGCCCTGGTGCGATCGACATTCAGAAAAATCTGCGGGGTATTAGCCGTATAGGTGGAAAAGACACGCATCAGGGCTGGATCCTGGTTTGCGGCCATCATCATAGCCATTGTGATACCGGCAAGCTCCCGGGGACTCTGGCCCTCCAGGGCCTGGAGTCGAAAATCAAAACCGCCGCTGGCGCCCAGTCCCATAATGGGAGGCGGCGCAAAGGCAAAGCTGTTGGCCGTGGAAATGGCGGCCAGTTTGGCCTGGGTCTGACCGATAATGGCGTCAATCTGCAGATCGGGCCGCTTCCGTTCATCCCAGGGAGCTAAAATTGCAACTCCCAGGCCGACATTATCACCATCACCGCTAAGCAGGCTGAAACCGCTGACGCCGATAACGTCACTTACCCCTCCGACACTTGTGATCTCTTCGGTAATTTGCGCCATGACCTTGCCGGTCCGGGCCAGGGAAGCGCCCTCGGGCAGCTGGACATTCATAAAGAAATATCCCTGGTCTTCCTGGGGAAGAAAGCTTGTGGGACGTGAGGAAAACAGGTAAAAAGCGCTGCCAATGACAGCGGCAAAAACAAGAAGAGCCACGACCAGACGCCGAATCAGCCAGGCGGAACCGGCCACATATCCCCGTCTTGAAGCGTCAATAAAACGGTTGAACCAAGCCAGGGGCCCGCGGCGCACAGGTCTGTGGGACCGGAGAACAGTGGCGCACATGGCCGGGCTTAAACTCAGGGCGCAGAGCGACGAAATCAGCACCGAGGTGCAGATGGTCACGGCAAATTGTTTATAAAGCTCACCCGTGATGCCGGGCATGAAAGCCACCGGCACAAAGACTGCCAGGAGCACCAGGGTGGTGGCGATAATCGGCCCGGTGACCTGGCCCATGGCCTTGAGGGCCGCATCCCGGGGCCTGAGACTATCCTCCTCCATGATCCGGTAGACATTTTCCACCACCACGATGGCGTCATCCACCACCAGGCCGATGGCCATGATCAGGGCAAAGAGAGAAATGGTATTGGCGCTGTAACCAATGGCAAGAAGCACCGCAAAAGTACCGATCAGGGAAACCGGAATAGTCATGGCCGGGACAAGGGTTGCCCGCCAGTCTTGGAGGAAAACAAAGACGACCAGAATAACCAGAAAACTGGTGAGCCCCAGGGTCAGGACAATTTCATCAATGGCCGCAGAGATGTATTTAGTGGTATCAAGGATAATCTGATATTTGACGTCTTCGGGCATCTGGACGGCAAGACGTTCAAGCTCGGCCCGCACCTCCTGCATGGTATCCATGGCATTGGCGTTAGACGATCGATAAACTGCGATTGTCGCGGCCGGTGTGCCGTTCAGTGTTGACTGGTGGTTGTAGTATTTGGCCGCAAGCTCCACCTGGGCGACATCACGAACCCGCACCAGACCGCCCTGGTCATTGGCGCGGACAACGATATTTTCGAAATCTTCAATTTCCGTAAGCCGTCCTTTAGCCCGCAGGATGTACTGCATCTGCTGGCTTTTTCCGACTGGTTCCCGGCCAATGGAACCGACAGCGGCCTGGATATTCTGACTGCGGATGGCGGAAATCACATCCTCGGCTGTCATCCCGAGTCCGGTCAGACGCTCGGGATTCAGCCAGATCCGGACACTGTATTCCTTTTCCCCGAAGATAAAAACATCGCTGACCCCTTTGAGGCGCACCAGGGAATCCTTGATATTGCTGCTGACATAATTACTTAAAAAGAGCATGTTCCGGCTCTTGTTTGGTGAGTAAAAACTGATGGCCGCCATTATGTCGGAAGAACGTTTGCGGACATCAATCCCCTGGGCCACCACCTCCTGGGGAAGTTTTGCCGTGGCCAGCTGCACCCGATTCTGCAGATTGACCTGATCAATGTCGGGATCCGTGCCCACCGCAAAGGTGACGGTCAGGGAATAGGTGCCGGAATTGGAACAGCTCGAGGACATGTAGAGCATGTTGTCAACACCGTTCACCTCCTTTTCAATGGGAGCGGCCACGGTATCGGCCAGAACCTGGGCGCTGGCCCCCGGATAGACGGCGGAGACCCGGATCTCCGGGGGCGTGATCTGGGGATACTGGGCCACAGGAATCTGAAACAGAGCGATCACTCCCAGCAGGGTGATAAAAATCGATACCACCGCGGCCAGGCGAGGGCGGTTAATGAAAAGCCTTGAAAACATAGTTTAACTCTCTTGAAAAATGGAAGAGTCGTAACCGTTCACCTAAGAGCGACAAGTTTACGATAACCTCCGCGTCCTGTAAGCGTTTACCAGTGCCTTAGATTTGTTCGTTTGGGTCTTGGCGCTATAGCCTTCTATGCGACAAGACCCAAACGGGCGAAGATAAGGTGCTGGTGAACGCTTACAAGGAGTCGATACGGACGATCTGGCCAGGACGCACTTTCTGAATTCCCTGGACAATCACCCTGTCTCCTTCGCTCAGTCCCGATTTCACCGTCCAGTTCGTCCCCACCTCGACGCCGGTGGTGACTGGCCGGACAATGGCCCGGCTCTCTTTGTCGACAACCATGACATAGCTGCCCTGCTGATTGGTCAGGACCGCGGCCTGGGGCACAATGGGCATCATTTCAGGTTGACTTCGACTGAGCATGACCGTGACATATTGCCCCGGCAACAGACTTGCGTCACTATTGTCAAACAATGCCCAGACCGCCATGGTACCGGTTGCGGGATCTACCCGGTTATCCACGAAATCAACATGACCGTCGGCTTTACTCATTTCGCCATTTGCCAATTTGAGCCTTGGGGTCAGCATGGGATGTTTTTTCCCCGATCCGGCATCGTGCAGGGCCGCCTGAATAGCATTCAGATCATTCTCGCTGATGGAATAGAGCACCCGGATGGGATCAAGCTGGACTACGCGGCCCAACGGCCCGGAGGCAGGGTTGACCAGGTTTCCTCTGGTGTAGAGGGTTTGGCCGATGCGGCCGCCGATGGGAGCTTTAATTTTTGTGTAGTCAAGGTCAAGTTCAGAACGGACAAGTGTTGCCCTGGCCTCTTCCAGCTGGGCCTGCATCCGGAGTTCTTCAGCAACGGCGCCGTCCATGCTGGTGGCCGATATACTATCGGATCGGGCCGCCTTCAGCCTTTTCAGGAGGAGACTTGCCTTTCTCAGACTTGCCTCGGCCTGAGCCACCCTGGCCCTGTCCGCCGCAACCTGTGCCTGGTAAGGCGCCGGTTCAATGACATAAAGCAGATCGCCGACCTGAACATCAGCGCCCTCCCGGAAATGAATCTCTTGCAGAAATCCCTCCACCCGGGCCCGCAGATCAACGGCCTGAACGGCCTCGACATGACCTACATATTCTGCCGGCGGGTTGACATCCTGCAGAATGACCGGGGCTACTGTCACAAGAGGCGGCGGACCGTCAGCTGGAGGTGCGGCCTGGGCCATGCCGGGCAAAACCAGCAACAGAAGGAGACTGACCCGGAAAAAATGCCTGTAAGGGGATAGATATTTCCTGCCCGGCACCATTTCACTTATCGCCCTGAGATAATGAATTCTGATTTTATGTTTCATCCTTTTCCGCCCCCGCACCTTTTTAAACACTTTCACCTCTGTTTTGCTAAAACCATTAACAAACTTTGGAGAAAGCCCTCCCAAACAAACGTTTGGTAAAGTATATAGAATAAAAAAAATCAGTCAACAGTTTTACTGATTGAAATTCAGAATGCTGTCTCTTGCCGTTCCACCGCGTAGATAGTTCTTGCAAAAAACGATCGCCAATTGTACAATTGTCAAATGAATATCATTGCAGATACAAACATATTTTTAGCCGTTGCCTTGAACGAACCAGAAAAAGATACGATCATCCAACTCACATCAGGAAGAGACATACTTTCTCCTGAAATATTACCTTATGAAATTGGTAATGCGTTATCTGCCATGGTCAAACGTAATAAAATCACACAAAAAGAGGCATTGTCGGCACAAAATAAAACGAACGCTATTCCGGTCAGACTGATAAACATAGACATTCAAAAAGCACTAAAACTTGCTATAAAATTCAACATCTATGCCTATGATGCTTATTTTTTACAAGGAGCGAAAGTCTTCTCTTGTCCACTCATCACACTCGACAAACGAATGAAGCAAGTTGCTAACGAACTGAACATTAAATTACTGGAGTAATAAATGCAGGTTTTTACTTATTCGGAAGCTCGTCAAAATCTTTCAAAGCTCCTCATTCTCGCACAAAAAGAGGAAATCGAAATTCGGAGAAGAGACGGCGCTTTATTTTCCTTAACATCAAAAAAGAAAAAAACAGCCTCACCTTTTGATGTTCCAGGAATAAAAACAAAAGCTACTACCCAGGACATATTGGATGCTGTTAGAGATTCAAGAATGAGGAAGCCGGATCAGCTTCCCAGTAGATCCTGCAATGCCCCGTTGATTTCCGGAAAGGAGAAGCAATACCCCGCCTGACTGATTTTTTCCGGCATGGCCCGCTGGGAGGAGAGAAGGACTGTGGCAAACTCACCCAGGACGATCCTGAGCA
>JAYEPA010000087.1:0-15352 GCA_034723545.1 Thermodesulfobacteriota bacterium
CGACAAACCGCAGCCAAGATGGTCGGGCACAATGACCCGATAGCCTGTTTTCAGGAGTTGAACAAGATTTCGATAATAAAACGACCAGGTGGGATTGCCATGGAGCATAACGACAACCGGGCCCTCACCCTCATCAAGATAGGAAAGAGTATGGCCGTCAATGCTGACAGTATGCGGCTGAAAGGGGTATGTCTGTCGAACAGAATGCAATGAAAATGTCACAATGTTGGGATATCCAGACCTCGTAAAAAGTTATTATGAAATTGACCCAACACCCTTTATTCATGGGAAATTCGATCAATATTAAACATACTCCGATCTGAAATAGGCTGAAGGCTGAAGCGGGTTAGGCTGAAGGACTGGCGGATTGTCTCTATTGGATATGTCAACCCTCTCGATGTCTCGTTGCACTCACTTATCGGATGTCTCGTTGCACTCACTTATCGGATGTCTCGTTGCACTCGCTTATCGGCCTTCAGCCTAATTTTACTGTTTGTTGAGCTTCTGCGATACAGGAAAGGCGTTTGATTGAATCACCTCCTGCATCACCGTGAGATGCTCACGAATCATCTCCTCCGCCTTTCTCCGTTCCTGGATCTCTTCTTCCAGCCTGGCATTGGCAAGAGCCAACTCTTCGGTCTGTCTTTTTAACCGATCCTGGTACAATTTCAAATCAAGATGGGTCTTGATCCGCGCCCGGACAATAGGAAGACTGAACGGTTTACTTATGAAATCCACTGCGCCCTGAGCCAGGCCGCGTGTTTCATCATCTTCTTCGTCAAGGGCTGTAACAAAAATGACCGGGATGTCCCGGGTCTTGTCATTTTCTTTCAAACGGTGACAGACCTCATAACCATCCATTTCAGGCATCATGATATCAAGTAAAATCAGATCGGGCTGTGGATCGTTTTGAGCAAAATCAAGGGCCTCAGGTCCTGACCGGGCAAAAATCACTTTATAATCTTCTTTCAGGGCCTCAACCAGGACTTTGATATTCATCGGAATATCATCAACAAAGAGTATTTTAGGTCTTTCCTTATCCTGTACCATATTCAAAACCTCTAAGAAATCGGGTAAGAGTTCCCCCAGGGATTTTAGCCCTTGCTAAGCTGTTACAAAATCGGCAACACAACATTTCCCCTTTCACAAAAAAGGGCAATATAGCACCAAACCGCATTCATTTACCACTTAATTCCCAGCATCAAGCAATTAATGCCGCTGCCGATGCCCAGCATTGCCGCCTGCTGACCGGAAGTAAGGATCCCCTTCTCCACGCCCATGGCCATGGTGACCGGAGCCGAGACAGAGCCGACATTACCAAGCACCTCCAGGGTTTCAAAATTCTTTTGCGGATCAAGATCCAGGGTTTGAAAAAGAAGCTGGGCATGGGCTCTACCCACCTGATGACAAAAAAAATGATCCACATCCTCAGCCGACCAACCCAGTTCATCACGAAAATCGTGCCAGGTCTGATGAGCCGTTTCAATTCCGCGTTTGAGAAGCTCTACGGAATCCGTAGCCATGATTGTCCCGGCAGAGCCTGCCTTCTCTCCCTGACAGAGATTGCTGTGCGCCGTATTAGCCCGGCAGGCGCCACCTACCAATCGATGGCCACTGTCATGCTGATTCGCATCCCCCATCACCAAGGCCACACTGCCGGAACCAATCGTCAAGGAGGCAAAGGTCGATTTAATGGATTTTCTCGTTAACGATGAATCATCCAGCAGATGACGGATCGTTGATTCAAGCAGATCCTCGGCTGTCTCACCGGCTACAAGCAGCCCGGTCTTCACCTGACCAAGTTCAATCATGTTGGCCAACATAATCATGCCGTTTAAAAAACCGAGGCAGGCATTTGACAGATCAAACACCTGGCATTTTTCAGAAAGCCCCAGGCCATGATGGACAAAAGAGGCAGTGGCCGGCTCCATCATGTCCCTGGAAACCGAGGTAAAAATCAGACATTCGATTTCAGCCGGATCCACCCCGGAAGCATCCAGAGCCTTTTGGCCGGCCATGGTTGCGGCCTCACTCGGTCTGGTGTTTCTGTCCCACAATCGGCGCTCTTTGATGCCGGACATCAGCTCCAGCCGCCCCCCGGGCAGTTTCAGGCGCTGATAAACCGGCTCCAACCGCTGCTCAAGATCGTCCGAGGTGACGACATGGGGCGGCAGTTCATAGCCGAATGAATGGAGACAGACGCGGGAGTAGAGCATTTTTAAACCTGTTGGACTGGTTAGACTAGTTGTATTGGTTGTATTGGTTAATTCTACTTTGGGGATAAGGCTGAAGACTGAAGGGTTGACGAACTTATCTAAATTAAGAAAAGTACCGCCCGTCTTCAGTCTTCAACCTAAACCGCTTCAGTCTCTGAGCATGTTGCCCGGAAATTATATTCTGCCCGCTGTTATGGTGAAAAAATCGTGCTTCCCAAAGTAAAATTAAATAACCAACAGAACAATAAAACCAGTTAAACTAGTTTAACTAATCAAGCTAATCAAGCGATTTACTGATAATATCAGCATCAAAGTAATTAATCCCCATACCCGCATCAATAACCAGACACTGGGCCGTAATGCCGGAAGAACGCGGAGACAGTAAAAAAGCAGCCGCATTGGCCACCTCTGGGGTTTTCAAGGCTTTTTTTCGCAGGGTGGCCTTTTCAGCATAGAGATAGCTGTCAATGTAACCGGGAATCCCGGCTGATGCCGATGTCTTGAGCAGGCCGGGACAGACCGCGTTAAAACGAACCTGAGAAAATTTCGAAAAGCTCTTGGCCAGAAAACACAGGGAGGACTCAAGAGCAGCCTTGACCGGCCCCATATAACCATAGTTTTCAGCGGCCATCCGGGTGGTGGAGATGGAGATGGTGACCACCGAAGCATTTTCCGCCAGCAACTCCTTGAAATGGTTGCTGATGCTTATCAACGAAAAGCAGGAAATATCAATGGCCTGGAGAAAATCTTTTTTCAGGCTTTCATGAAACGGCTTTATTCCCTCGGAATAATTGGCAAAGGCAATGGAGTGCACCAAACCGTCAATTGGACCGGTCAGCTCCGCAATCTCATCACGAACCCGGATAATATTCTCTTCATCCTCCACATCACAGATAAACACGGGTGATTCGGGAAAAAGTTTGCGGGCAGCCTGTTTACGTTCCTCGCTGCGCACCACATGAATAACCTCGGCCCCCTCCTCCACCAGCACCCGGCCAATGGCACAGGCCACGGATTTCCGGTTGGCCAGGCCGAAGATAACAATTTTTTTATTTTTTACTTCAAGGAAAGGCATATTTTTAGAATTCAGAAGACAGGAGACAGAAGACAGAAGACAGAATAAGTGGTTTTCCTGACTTTCTCCTTCGCTCCTGCTTCTAAAAACTCGACTATGATATTTAAAATTTCTGGTTCAAGGTTGACCCCCCTGAACCTGCTGAAAAAATAGTGTTCTTACAATAATATTCCAAACCAAAAAAACTTTTCCCGCCTTACTATGCCAAAATCTAATTTCTGCCTTCTGTCTTCTCGCTCCTGACTCCTGACTCCTGACTCCTGTCCTCTATCAACGTGCAGGCAAAATCAACCTTCACAGCCACTTTGCCATTCACTCGTAGTGTGCCATGCAAAAACCAGGCAGTCCCTATCTTTTCGGTTAAACGGATCAACATTTCAATCCTGTCTCCGGGCTTGACCTCGCGCTTAAATTTGGCATTGTTGATCCGGGTGAGCACCGGCACCGTTTTAGCGCCGGAATCATTTTCCACGGCCTTGAGATCCGAAGCAATAAGAAGAGCACCGGCCTGAAACACGGCCTCGCAGAGCAGTACGCCGGGCATGATGGGATAATCGGGATAATGGCCCTGAAAAAGCTCAAGATCTGCGGGAATTTCTTTTTCAGCCCTGATTTGATCCGACTGGAGCTCAAGAACTCGATCCACCCACAAAAAGGGGGGGCGGTGGGGAATAAGCTCTGTAATTTCCTTAAAGTCCACCGTCAATCTCCAACACCGAACCGGTGATATAGGATGCATTGGGGCCGGAGAGAAAGAGGACGGCCTCGGCCACCTCTTCCGGGGCTCCAAAACGGCGCATGGGCACTAGTTTTTTATATTCCTTGACCTGGGCCTCGGAAAGGTCATCAATGAGTTCGGTAGCAATAAACCCAGGGGAGACACAGTTAACCGTAATGCCGCGCCGGGCGGTTTCCTTGGAAAGGGAATGCATCATGCCGATCTGACCGGCCTTTGAGGCTGCATAATTGGCCTGACCGGCAAAACCCATATGGGCCATGGGCGAGGTAATAAAAACGATCCTGCCATACTTCTGTTTCATCATCAGCTGGACCGCGAATTTCGCCATATTATAAGAACCGCTCAAATTGACATCAATCACCCGTTGCCAGTCGTCAGGCCCCAACATGGCCAACACTCCGTCCCGGCGAATTCCGGCGTTATTGATCAGAATATCTATGGTGTCAAACCGTTCTTCAATCCGGCGATACAGCTCTTCAACCGCCTTGTAATCGGCAACATCACATTGATAGAGATGCAGAGAGTCGGAAAAATCGCTATTTTCCTGCTCAAAGGCCCGGGCTGCCTCATTGTTGCCGCCATAAAGGCCGATCACATGGGCGCCCCTTGCCAAAAAGGCACCGGCAATCGCCCGGCCAATGCCCCTTGTGGCGCCGGTGACAATTACTTTTTTATCTTTAAAATCTGACATATCAGTGACTGGTTAATTCTATAATTTCAAATTGTTACAATTTCAAACAACATACACTGGGCGAGGGAGATTGATCCCAGGCTAAAAAATCCCCCTAAATCCCCCTTTTTCCAAGGGGGACTTTTAAGGAATACACTCATCTACCCCTCTGTCCCTTTGTCCCTTTGCCCCTTTGCCCCTTTGAAAGCTAACTCCGCAAAAAAGCATCCACATCATTGGCAACAATAACACCGTAATTAATGGCTCCCAGCCAGCCGGACATGATAATGCCCACGGAACCAACATGAAACAATCCCGGAACTGCCTTGAAAATGGAACGGGAAATTTGAAGCCCTTCGAACTTGGTGCCAAAGGAGGTTCCCTTGGTGTGCAGGGTATAACGGTTAAAAGTTTTGGGAGTCGCGCCCTCGATCCAGTCGCATTTCGATCTGATACCCGGAATATATCGTTCCAAAGCATCCAGGGAACGTTGGCACATCTCATCCTTGGCCTTTTGATACTCTTCCCCTTCAAGGGAGGCCCAGTCGTCATACCGGGCATTCATGGAGGACACCACGGTATAATCGGGGTGATCCGGCCTGGTTCTGGGATAGTAGATGGAAAAGGTCCGGCTGCTGGTATGCATGTCAAGCAGCTCGGCCGAGTCAAATTCCGGCGCCGTGGAAGTAAAAAGCAGATCACCCACATCAGCAAAGGATTCGCCTTTTTTAATACCCATATAAACCTGGCAGCTTGAGTTATTGATCTTGACCTCATCGGACTGGCCCATGAATTCATCAGAGAATGCGTCCCGGCCGGCAAGATTATAGACCGTATTGGTAATGCCGCTGTTCGAGACAACGCTCGGCGCTGAAATAACACGTTCACCCACGGCAACACCCCTGACCCGGCCATTTTCTATGACAACACGATCAACTTTGGCATTCATGCAGACCGTCACGCCGTTTGCCTCAATCTCATCCACCATCATGCCAATGAGTTTATCCGTGCCCCCCTGAAAGGTAAACACACCCTTACTCATAAAATTTGAAAAAACAATTCCATAGGTAATGGCAGGTTCATCCAGAGTGGACCCGTTGGCATAGGTGATGGGCTCCATCAACAGCCGGTGAACATCGGAACGGCCAGGGAAAAACCGGTCAAAAAGCTCCCTGGTGGTCATGGATTGATCATCATAAAAATTCATCCCGGCAACAGTATTGAAAAAATCATCAATCACAACTTGGCTGATCTTAAATTTCTTCCGGAGAATTTCTGAGAAATCCTGGCGGTCAAAGGTGGTTTTAAACGAAAACTGGGGGTTGTCAAAAACAATGTTTTTCAACTGGACAATGGAATCCTTAATGGCCTGATTCCAGTATTTGCGGCATGTTTTGACCATACCAAAAGGGAAACCGTGCAGAGAGACATCAAAGGTATGGCCCTTGCGCTTGAACCAGGTGGCAAGCCCCCCCGGCTGGGAATGATGTTCCAAAAGCAAAACGCTGTGACCGGCCTTAGCCAGCCGGTTGGAAACGGTCAGGCCGCCGAGGCCTGAGCCGATAACAATAACATCGTAGGAGTCTTGTGCTTGATCTATGGATTTATGAGGCATAGGGAATTTAAAATCAGGAGTTAGAAGTCAGGAGTCAGGAGTCAGGAGTCAGGAGTCAGGAGTCAGGAGTCAAAAAAAACTACTCACAATTCTATCTTAATACATGCTGATTAACCATTGTCACGCCGGAGAGCATTGATCCGACAATACCGAGATAACCTTGGTCCGTACCGGCAATAAACATATTTTCAAAGGAGGTCCGACCGTCTTTTATTTTAACCGGACTGCCATACACGGCCCCTTCGGCCTTAGCTGTAAACTTCTCAATTGTCACCGGCGTAAAGCTGTCCTCATATACTCTATTTTTGCGATAATTCCCAATTATTTCCGAAACCACCGCAGCCGACTTTTCCTGCCACTCAGCCTTCATCCGCCCGTATTCCTCAGAGGAAGCATTTTTCCAGAGATCGTAATTGGCGGCATTGGTTACCCGAACCTGAAAAAACTCCCTATCCTCCATTCCCTGAAAATTCTCGGGCAGACAGATCACCCCCCAGGAGGGATCCAGGGGTTGAACCGGCCGGCAATAGTCGTAGGGGCCGTAATTATAGAAAATAATTGTCTGGTCGGCGTGAAGCTCCTTTTTCCGCTCTTGGGGAAGAATGGTGATGGTTTCCATGAAACTCATCCGTCCATGATATTTCCGCCGTTCCTCCCAACTCTTCTCTTCCAGGAGTTCCAAGGTGCCGGGCCAGCCGATGGTGGAAACGAGATGATCACAGCTGATCGTCTCACCCGACTCCAGCTGCACACCGCTGATACGGTCGTTCTGTTTGATACAGCTTCGCACCTTGGTTTTAAAGCGAATCTCCCCGTCAAATGAGCGATAATGATCCAGCAGCATATCCAGAAAATCTCTGATCGTGCCATGGGGCCTGAAAAAACCTTCCTGAAAGATGGCTCTGAACATGATGACAAACTGACCAAAATCCATGTCATGTTCAGCACTGTTGCCATAGACCATTAATGGGCAAAGCAGCATATCGATAAACAGCTCATCGCCGATCACTTCCGACAATTTCTCCCTGGCGGACAGCCAGGGTTTGGGGGTAAAAGGATCATAGCTGTCAATGAGTGTGACAAGCTTGCGGAAACCATCAACGGCATGGGGAAAAACACGGCAAATCTCTGCTTCAAGCAGAGAAAAATCATTGGAAAAAAGAAGACTGGCCTGGTCGGCAAAAAGGATTTGCGAGCCAAACTGCTGGTGAGTAGTAAAGCGTTTGCGGGAGAGTTTCAGCTGTCTGAAAAGCCGGTTCAGGGGAGCATGCTTTTCCTTGAGCCCGGCAAAGTTTGTCATGGCATGCAGTCCTGTTTCCAGAAGAAAGCCTTGACGAAAATAATAGGAATTCAAACCACCGGGGACATAATGTTGCTCAAGAATAAGGGTCCTGCCGCCAAAGCGGGCAAAACGAATTCCGGCGGCAAGCCCTGACAGGCCGCCGCCGATTATGACGAGCTCATAGTCACTCACGAGAAGTTATACGTTCTGCAGCCTTGGCTCTAGATAATTAACACAACTGTCTAAGGTTGCCAGTTCGGGATAATCCGCCTCCGGAATCTGGAGCTTATAACGTTTCCGCAACTCCATGACAATGTCGAGAAAATCCATGGAATCAAGATCAAGCTGATCCCGCAGGGGCTGATCCGCCTGCAGATTATCCATATCCGAATCTTCGTCAATATCCTGGATAATCTCTATAACCACATTTTTTATTTCATCACGCGTCATTCCAATCCTCTTAAATCGTGTAGCTATCTATTTTTAATTGGTAAATATTCGGGTTGAAGATAAATTAGTGCTAAAACCCTTTAATTGTAAATGTTTGGATAGTGCCCAAGTTCGTTCAAGTCGTCTGGCGAGCTATATTAATCATATGTGAGTAAGGCGAATCGGACAAAATTGGGGTTGACACCGCTACGCTGTTATCCGAATATTTACTTTAATTGTTATATTTTTTTACAATAATCACGGAATTTATGCCCACCATGCCAAAAGAGTTATTCAAAATGGTGTTCACTTCATCCAGCTGAACCGGTTCATTGACAACCAGATTCGGCAGTTCACAGTCCGGATCAATATTGTCAAGATTGATGGTCGGGTGCACCAGGCCGTCATCAAAGGCGGGGAGATTCCCTGCCAGTTCAAGAACACCGGCCGCGCCCATGGCATGGCCGATATGACTTTTCGTATTATTAATATACGTTGTCTCGCAACCCTCAAAAACCTGGCGGATCGCCTTGCATTCCTCAACATCACCCTGCCTGGTGCCGGTGGCATGGGTGTTGATAATATCAACATCCGCCGGGACCATGCCGGCCCGGTTCAGGGCCAGCTCCATACATTCCACCTGACGCGGGCCATAGGGCAGAACAAAATCCCTGGCATCAGAATTGATGGCATAACCGACAATCTCAGCCACAATTTTCGCGCCTCGGGCAAGAGCCTGATCCAACCGTTCAAGGGTATAGACACACGCTCCTTCGGAAATGACAATACCGTTCCGATCCCGATCAAAGGGACGGCTGGCCTTGGCAGGATCAGCATGGGACGCCAGAGCTCCCTGAGACCTGAAACTTGCAAAAATACCGAAAGAACCGATACTTTCCGAAATACCGCCGCACAGGGCCAGATCAACCTCGCCAAGACGAAGCATCTGCGCTCCCTGGATCAGGGCGGCATTGCCGGCAGCACAGGCCGCGCCCACGCAATAATGGGGGCCTGTTATTCCCAGATTCATGGTAATCTCGCCGGCTGGATTATTCAGTACCGTGCGCGGATTATGATGATGGGTCCAGTAATCGATATTATAATCAAATTGACTGATATTATAAACTTCGTTCTCGGTTTCAACCGTGCCGTGTTCGGTGAGACCGATATACACTCCGGTTCGGTCACGTTGAAAATCGGAAATTCCGGCATCGGCCAGGGCTTCATTGGCAACATAGACACCGAGACAGCCAGCCCTTGTCCCTCGTTTATTCTCTTTCTTTTTCCGGTATTTCGTTTCCGGAAAGGAACAGACTCCGGCCGGCACCTTGCCGATATAACGAAGATCGATTTCCCTGACCTCACTCTGCCTTCCAAGCAGTTTTTCACGGAATTCAGCAATATGACTGGCATTCGGAGCGGCCAGGCCGACACCGGTGATCACAATACGCTGATTATCGGGTAAATTATTCATTGTCCGTCTAACCCACTAAAGCGGAAAAAAACATCAGATTTTTTAGGACTCTTTTCAGTACTCGCTTGGCGGGGTGTAAGTGCCTTGTCGTAGAGGCAGATAGCGAGCAAGGCGAGACCTTCGAGTCTTTGTTTCAAAAACGGTTTCCAGTTTGTTGTTTTTTATACCCGTCAAGCGAGTACTGAAAAGAGTGACAGCCTTTCAGGAGTAAGGCACTAAACAAGAAATATGTTAATATTACAAATTTTAAGAGAAGTACTATAGCCAATTCTTTTCTGTCTGTCGACAGAAAAGAGCAACAGCCCTTCTTGACTTCCAGGAGCATTGGGAATACCCTGTGCCGGGACAAGCAAGAAATTTTTCTGCGCCAAAAAAGGGCAACAAACAGGGTAAAATGAATGGCAGATAAAATTGAGAAAGAAATTGAAGAACTTCTCCAGCAGGGAAAAAGCAAAAAAGAGATCTGGAAACAACTCCGAAACGGAAAAAACTCACACAAGTCACTGTTTTCACTTAACAACTGCTCTCTTCCCCAGGACCGAAAAACATATCAGGTGTTCAATCTGATCCTGGCCGTGCTCCTCACCTTTGTAACCGCTAAAAAACTGCTCACTGCCCTGTCCTTCGGCAGCCTTGATATCTTTCTCCTGCTGGGACTGGTGGTTCCCATTATCAATATCTATGTCCTGCGGGAAATACTACGTTTTCATCGGCTGGGCTACAAATTTCTCTTCGTTCTCTCCTGTTTATCCCTCGTGCAACCCGAAAATCATCACTCCCAGGAACTTTTTCTCATTGGCGCAATGATTGGTTTGTCCGGCTTTCTCTACAGACGGATGTTTCCCGCAACAGCGATGATTACGGACTGATCAGGCCAATTTTTCGTAATCTTGTAGACCCCGGTGAACGATTACAATTTTTCAATCGTTGGAGGTCCCTGCCCCAACCTTTACGGTCAGAACAATAAGTGGAGCAAAAGCAAACGCCATATAAGCCACACCCCATTCCGAAAAAATTGAGGCAAGAAACGCAAGGGGAAAAAGCCAGAAAAGATTGATGCCTAAAACCGCAAGTGAAATCTTCAGATGAGAACAAAAACGGCGGCAAAGAATCTGATATGCATGACTCCGATGGGCCTTATAAAATGTTTCTCCACGAAAAACCCGGCGAATTAAAGTTACAGTAGCATCCACCAGAAAAACCCCGAACAGAATCGTCCAGCTCCATACATTAATTGCACCATCAGTTGAAGATGCAATTGCCATAACTCCCAGAATAAACCCTAAAAAACCGCTGCAGGCATCACCCATGAATATTTTTGCCGGCGGCCAGTTCCAGACTAGAAAGCCCGCCGTGGCCGCAATTAACACCAGCAACCAGAAAGCATATCCCTGTGCGCCATGATTGTACCAGATGATGAAAGCCCCACTCCCAGCAACGGAGATCGCCTCCAGCCCGGCAACAGCATCAATCCCATCCATAAAATTATAGAGATTCAGCAACCAGACTAAACTGACAACAGCAATAAAATATCCTATCCAACCAAGATCAACCGAACCTGTAACCCAAGGCAGGGCAGGAAATTTTTCCAGATAATAAAGCGCGCCTATCGCTGCCGCGACATGGACGCAGAACCGGATTCGGGCCGGCAGATGACGATGATCATCAACAAACCCTACCAAAGCGACTAATCCGCCCCAGACTGTTATAACAAAAAAGATTCTTGCGGGAACAAAACCAGACAACGACAACAAAAAGCTGCCGAAAAGAAAGGTGACGACAATGGCCACCCCGCCTCCGCGGGGTGTGGGAATGACATGGGAACTCCGGGGATTTGGATGATCTATCAAGCTGTTTTTCACGGCATAATAACGAAAAAATCCTGTTAAAACGGCGGAAACGATCGCAAGAAAAAAAAGAAAAAAGAGCCCTTGAGCCATCATGCTAAAAGTTGAGTTTATTTATAAAATGAAAAAACGTAAAAATTTACCATTGCCCTTCAAGTTCGGCCTCTGCTGCTTTTCTGATTTTTTCAGGATAATCACTTGATAGATACCAAAGGCCTTCGTGTTCCGCAGGGGAGAGGCCCCTGCGAGAAGGGTGAAGGTCGGTTCTCATTAAAAAAATAATGTCGCTGCTCATCCAGGGATGCCGATACCAATAATGGTGGCCAATAATATTAAAACCTCGGGTATCCTGGCCAAAGGAAACATCTACAATTTCAACATTAGAGATCTTATTGTCGACCAAAAAGGTCTCCATAAGACTCTCGGCTTCTATGGATCCTGCCCGGGACTCACCCCCCATGTAGGTCTTAGCTGCTTTTAAGGCATTATCACTATCTGAAACCGTGACAACAACCTGCTGGGCAAGATCGCTGACTGCCATCACTCTTTCATCAAAGACATCTATTGAAACATCGGCAGCAGCGAAAACAGCGGCGCCAAGTCTGAATTTTTCCTTTAATTCCTTCGAATCCAGATGAGAATAAGTCTGACGCAGTTCAAATAATGCTTTGGATGCAACTTTACATCCAGCACTGTAAGCAAGAATATTGATATGTTCCGCCATTGTATGCTCAGAAAGAAGAACCAATAAACTTTGCAAGGCCGCGCTGGAATGTAAGGCGCGACGGACATCAATACCTAACAAATAGTATAATATGTTTTGGTGAGAAGGCCACGCAAACGCAAGTCCGACAAAATCCCTTCCGGCAAAATGATCAATTTCAGCGGCAAGTATGGTCGCATGAGCAAAACTCACCTTGGTTCCATGCACATAAACCATAATTTCTTTATCAACTGCCTGGGCAAGATCAGCGTTGATTAAATCGATAAATCTCTGCAGTTCGGGTGTCAGGCTGTTATGAGAGCGTAAACCATTTGTTGGCATAACTGCCAGCTCAACGGTCTCCTCCAGGGTAAGAACCATGGGCTCACTCTCCTCGCTTGAGAGGGAAAACTGATACAGATCATCCCAAATAGAATCCGGGTCGCCCATGAGAATGGTTGCTTTGCCTAGATGAAGCGTAGAATCTAAACTGTTGCCATAAACTATTTTATTATCTGAAAACGCAGGAACCCTGTTGGTTGCATAAAAAACCTGCATCTTTGTACTTTGGTGTACCGATGTCAGATGTGCAAATGGATCAATGCCTGAATCCTGGTAGATAACAGGCGTGGGCATCAGGGTTAATTTTTTGTGCGATGAGCACCCAACGAGTAAACAAGCCACTGCCACTGCAAGGACCACAATCCTGACCGAAGAAAAAATATTCACCTGCTTATCCTTAAAAATCTTGACCCACTTAATATTCATTCATTAATCCTGGTGAGTTGAATTGATCAAAAAAGTGCAGTAGAGTCTACTTCATCCTTTATTCTGACGCCATGATTTCATATGATTTTCATGGAGCACGATATACGGCTTTTACGCTCAACTGTTAACTTTTTTTGGAAAATAGCACCTCATGACAAAATCCATTTTTGCATTATTTGTACTTATACTTTTAATGACAGGATGTGCGTCAAAGGCTCCACCACCGGTTCTCGTGCAGATCCCTGACCGAGAAATCGACTATTCAAGTGAGGTGAAGCCGATTCTCGACAAACGCTGCGTGGTCTGTCATTCCTGCTACAACTCACCCTGTCAACTTAAATTGAGCTCTTTTGAGGGAATTGACCGCGGGGGAAGTAAAAAAGCGGTGTATCAGGCCACCCGCCTGACCACCATGGACCCGACCCGTCTTTTCATCGATGCACAGACAACAGACGAGTGGCGAGGTAAGAAATTTTTCAGTGTGACCGAGAGCAACGCCGAGGCGGGATATAATAATTCCATCATGCTGGAGCTTCTCTCCCATAAAATGAAAAATCCGCAAAGCACAGGCGAGTACCATTCGGAGGCGGAGGATCTGACCTGTTCGGAAACAGACATTGAGCTTGGCGGTTACCTGCAGAAACATCCAAATCGCGGTATGCCCTTTGGTTTTCCGCCCCTGACGCAGAAAGAATTTGAGATAATAGCCGGCTGGCTGGCCCAGGGAGCAAAGGGACCGGATCCAATCGAGCAGGCGGCACTTACAGCCCCTGCAGAAGCCGACGTTAAAGCGATCAAGCAATGGGAAACTTTTTTTAACCATGATGATCCCAAGCATGCCATGACCGCCCGTTATCTCTACGAGCACCTCTTTCTTGCTCATATAAAGTTCGGGACAGCGACCAACACCTACTATGAACTGATCCGTTCTAAAACTCCGGACGGTCAACCGGTGGATCTGATCAATACCGTTCGTCCCTATGACCCGCCAGGGGTGGATCAATTCTATTACCGTTTCAGAAAAATCCACTCAACCATTGTCCACAAAACCCACATGGTGTTTCAGTTGGATGATGCAAAGATGGCCCGTTTTAATGAACTCTTTATTCAGCCTGACTGGCTGCAGGAACCGCACCGGGTTGGTTATGGGCAAACAATGAGCGCCAACCCCTTTGCCTCCTTTGAACAGATTCCGCCCCGCGCACGCTATCAGTTCCTGCTTGATAATGTTCACTACATCATCATGACCTTTATCCGTGGGCCAGTGTGCAGGGGCCAGATTGCCCTCAACGTCATTAACGATCAATTCTGGATCATGTTTCTTGATCCCGAGCATGATTTATCGGTGCAGTATCCCGCCTTTTTGAAATTGCAGCAGGACAATCTCATCATGCCCATCGAGAGGGGGAGTGATTTTCCGGTTTTCAAGCTGCTCGACAATAAGTACCACAAGGCCGTGATGCGCTATTTTAAGGCGCGGCAGGATTTTTACCTCAGCCATCACCTTTACAACAACGGCCTGGGTTATGATTCAATCTGGAAAGGGAACCAGGCCTCAGACGCACCGGTGCTGACCGTGTACCGGCATTTTGACAGTGCTTCAGTGCACAAGGGAGTTCTCGGAGATCTGCCCAAAACTCTGTGGGTGCTTGACTACCCTCTTATTGAAAGGATCTATTACGCACTGGTAGCCGGATTTGACGTCTACGGCACCCTGGGGCACCAGCTTGCCGTTCGCCTGTACATGGACACCCTGCGGGTGGAAGGAGAGACCTATTTTCTCGATTTCTTACCCAAAGATGAGCGTGAGGAAATCATGCAGTCATGGTATCAGGACATTGCCTTTAAGAATATCCACACCTTTCCGGGGGAAATGCCGACAAAAATAGCCTTTGCTACAGATGATCAGAAGCGCGAGTTCATCGAACACATCGTTAACAGCCATATTATGCCGTCAACCGGTATCAACTTTGACCCGGTCAACTATTTGTATGAGGGGCAGGAGTATCCGTCCCTGCCCGAAAAATATGCAACACTGGACGACTACCTACAGGGCTTCCGAGCGGTTTCAAAACCGGGAACCCCGTTCTTCACCCATTTTAACGACCATAACTCCAATCTGGCCTACCTGCACATCCGCAGCAAAGACGGTAAGGACGACCATAAGGTCTCCATTGTGGTGAACCGCTGGCACGATAATGTGACCTATCTGTTCAGTGACAACAAGGTACTGAACGTCGCAAAAGACCGGGCTGATTTCATCCGGGGATTTATCGGTTCCTATCCAAACTTCTTTTTTGACGTGCACGAGGATGATATTCCCGACTTTCTTGATATGTTGGCCCATCCCCCCGAAACGGAGGGACAAAAGGAACGTTTTAAGAAATATGGCGTTAACAGAGCGGATGACGATTTCTGGGAACACTACGATTGGTTCCAGCAGCGTTTCAACACCGAGCAGCCTGTGCAGTCGGGCCTGTTTGATCTGAACCGCTATGATTTCATGGCAGAGCCGGAACAGCAGGTAAGCATGG
>JAYEPA010000088.1:0-15240 GCA_034723545.1 Thermodesulfobacteriota bacterium
AGACTGTTCGGAGCCCTGCTGAGCCGCGGAGGCCATGAAGTCACTCTGGTTGAGCCAAATCAGGAGATTGTCGAGTCCATTAACCGGCAGGGCATCGGCATTATGGATATCGGCCAGCAGGATCCTGACGCAGCATCCTTTGTCCCGGCCCGGGCTGTTTCCGATCCCGCCGCCCTGTCGGAAGGTGATCTTGTTCTCCTGGCGGTGAAATCCTTTGACACTCTGACGGCTGTCAAGAGTGTGACTCATCTCATCGGTAAAGATTCTCCAATTATCAGTATACAGACCGGTCTGGGCAACCTGGAAGTCATGGAAAAAGTCGTGCCGCACCAGGCTATTATCGGCGGCTTTACCTTTATGGCCGCCACCTCTCTGGGGGCCGCCAAAATTCGACATGGCGGCATTGGTAAGACATATCTGGGGGAACTGGATGGCAGTATTACCCCCCGTTTGATGGAAATAAGCAAACAATTCGATCAATGCGGAATTCAGACAAGCCCGGTACAGCGTATCACAGGACGGTTGTGGTGCAAGATTATCGTTTATTCGGCAATTAATCCGGTCTCGGCAATTCTTCGGGTCAACAACGGTTCTCTTCTCAACAGGATGGAATCAATCACCCTGATGAAACGTCTCATTGATGAAGGTAAAGAGGTGGCCAAGGCACACTCCATTGATTTGGTTTATCCTGATCTGTATGAACTTCTTTTTGATGCCTGCCGGAAAACTTCTGACAATCTCTCTTCCATGCTGCAGGATATGCTTAATGAAAAAAGAACGGAACTCGATGCGCAAAACGGCGCTCTCTGCCGTTATGGAGAGGAGAAAAATATTTCTC
Source organism: Thermodesulfobacteriota bacterium (assembly GCA_034723545.1). GTDB lineage: Bacteria > Desulfobacterota > Desulfobulbia > Desulfobulbales > SURF-16 > JAGHCC01. The sequence goes on from JAYEPA010000088.1 coordinate 839, forward strand.
TTCCAACGCATCGGACCATTGTCGAGCTTGTAAAGCTGATGGAAAAATGGAGAGAGCCGGGAGGGGCATCAATTGTCTGAAGTCAATCGTTATCGGGTTGAAGGCAGAAGGGTGATTTTTCTCCTTTGGCAAGCAATGATCTGAATTCATTAAAAGGTGTTTGAAGATGCAATGGGAAAAAATTTTGATAGCGGTCGAAAATTTTGACGCGACCAAGCGGGCTCTAAAATATGTCGGCATCATGATCGGGGGACAGAAGGAAATTCAGATTACCCTGTTGCACGTCTATCCGGAGCCGCCGCCGAATTTTTATCAGACCGGCGGCGTTTTACAGGAGTACAAAAAGAAGAAAGAAGAGAATGCCCTGCAATTACTGAAAGATGCTCGGAGCAAACTTTCCAGAAATGGCGTCATGCCTGAACAGATCGTCTTTCGGAATTGCATGGCCGAGGGCAAAACAATCAGTGAGACCATTCTGGAGATTCTGCGTGAAGGTGAGTATGGAACGGTTGTTGTCGGCAAACGGGGCGTCTCCCGGGCCGAGGAGTTTCTTTTTGGCAGCATCTCAAACACTCTGGTGCACAGCAGCGGCGATTTTACAGTCTGGGTTGTTGGATAGGGAATAGGCTAATGAATGAGATAACAGTTCAGGATCTTCCAGCCGAAATTGCCGAGAGGCTCCAGGAACATCCGGCCGGACGTAACAAGCGGGTACACACTAAGATTTTTACCGATACCTCAGATTTTACCGCCATTGATTACGGCGATATTATTTTTGTTGATGATCGCTATTTCCTCGTGGTCGCTTTCACGAAAGAGGGTCGTTTCGGCATTGACGAGCAACCTAAGCCATGGGTTCCCAAGGTCATGGATCTGGCAAGTGGTATAAAATACATTATCAAACTTGTTTTTCATGAAACCTATGAAGTCTCCATTGGCGGCTTGACAGTGAATTGTTTCCGTAATCCGGAAAAAGAGGCCCGTGTTCTGGAACTTGTTCAGGATCACCCTCATTTTATGCATGGGAAAAACGTAGAGGACGAGGCCGGCAACCTGGTTCGGATTCTTGATATTATTGACGGAAACAGGTTGGATAAATTTGTTTATAGGAAAAATGAACGTCATCGGGATTATTTTGAAATCGATTTTCCTGAAATTTTAAAAAAATTTCTGACATCGGTTAAGGCCATTTCCCTGCTGCATGAGAATGGTCTGAATCATGGTGATATCCGCCGTGATCATATTTTTGTCGACCGTGCGGACGGCCTGTTTAGATGGATTGACTTTGATTATGATTTTTACATTCCGGAGCGGCCGTTTGCCCTTGATCTTTTTGGATTGGGTAGTGTCCTGCTTTTTCTCATGGGCCGGAAAACATTTCGGCCCCCGGACGTTTTGAAGCATCCTGATATGGGGGAAAAGGTGCTGGCAACTCTCGGCGAGGATGATCTTGCCCTCCTGTCCAAGGATCGTATTTTCAACCTCGGCAAGCTTTTTCCATATATTCCGGTTGACTTAAACAACATTTTGCTTCATTTTGCCGTGGGAACTCCTGTTTTTTATGACAGTGTTAATGAGTTTTATGATGATTTAGCCAGGGCCGCTGAGGCGCTTTGAGGATTAAGACCAAATATGAAAGAACAAGAAAAAAAATTCCCTGAAGGCATGACGCCGCTGGGTAAAGCCAAATTTAAATTTTCCTGCCATCCCGGCGTGTCCTGTTACATGGTGTGCTGCCGTAATGTGGATATGTTCCTTTATCCCTATGATATTTTGCGTTTAAAAAACAGGCTGGGAATCAGATCGGATGATTTTTTGGACAAGTATCTCCGGATCGTTGAGGGCAGTAATCCCTACTTTCCATCCCTGGCCATGCAATTGACACCGGGCAATAATTGTCCGTTTCTGGGAAAGGAGGGCTGCACCGTCTATGAGGATCGTCCGTCTGCCTGCCGAACCTATCCCCTGGAACGGGCCGTCGATCGGACAACGGCCAAGGGCAGGGCCGATGAGTTTTATTTTTTGACTAACCATGACTACTGTAAAGGGCATGAGGAGGATAGGGAATGGACGGTCAAGGAATGGCTGCGGGATCAGAATCTTCTTTATTACAATGCCATGGCGGATCAGTGGGCCGAGATGGACACCCTGTTTTCCAGAAACCCCTGGGCCGGTGAAGGTGCGGCCGGACCAAAACAGCAAATGGCTTTCGTGGTCTGTTATAACATCGACAGTTTCCGGGATTTTGTCAATGAACACAATCTTTTGGCCGATTTTAAATTATCCGGCTCCAGGAAAAGGATCATTGAAAAGGATGATGAGGCCCTGCTGTCCTTTGGTTTTGACTGGCTGAAGTTTGTTCTGGCCAATGAACCTACTCTGCAGCCCAGAAGATGATCGTCCTCAGGTTTGTTCCTGGAATTTCAAGGCAGAGTCAGTTTTGGCTCTGCTTTTTTTGCTTAATGCTTTCCCATGTTGTAATAATGGCTTTTCAGTCTGGTTAAATGACTACAATCTACACCTTCTTTTCTCTTCTTTACCTTCTTTAATTCTCTAACTTCTTTAGTTATTGTGACCGGACATTGGTGGAAAAATGCTTGAAGAATATGATAAAAAAGAATGCTATTGCCGTATGCTCGGTCATTTTTTACCCTTCCACTACTGTCGTACCATGCAGAACGGTCTGCCCTGCGGAAAAATTATCGACTGTTGGTTCAGGATTTTTCCGATCCAGAAATTCATCGAAGAAAATTACTCACAGGAAGAACGGGAGATGATTTTTGAACCGCCAAAGCCGAAAATGGTATCTCTGGCCGAAATGATCGAAAGGGCGAAAAAGCAGCCGGAGAACAAGTAATTTCCCCTATTTTTTCTTCCCACGGCAAAAACTTCACCCTTCCCCGCTTACTCCGGGAAAGAATTGCCCATCACGTTTGATTTTCTCTTCTTTTTCTTTTTTTCAGCACTTCTTTTTTTCTTTTTTATAGATTGTTCAATCCCTGTTATTTCAAGTTGTTATGTCTTTTGCTTCCCTTCGTTTTGAGAAATGTCACCTGTTTTTTCTGTTGATGGCATTGCCTTTGCTCAATGTGAGGAGCAAGTATTTCATACGTTTAAATCAGTGCATAAACTGAAGACTGAAAGAAAAGGAGGATGTCCGTGACAATGTTGATGACTCCGATTATGTCGATCCCGGACCCTGAATTGAAAATAGCCCCACGAAATCTGGAAAAAGCGGAATCAGGTTCGTTTGCCCGGCATCTGGAAAAGAAACTCGATGAAGCCTATCACGAGAAGAGGGATATGCTTGGTATGAGGGAGCGTCATTCTGTGAAGCAGCGTAACCAGTCGTCTTCGGATAAGTCTGAGTGCGAAACGGGTGAAACCGGCCGGGAAAGTCTGGCAGGACTTCTTGCTGAATTCATGGAGGATTTGAAGAAAATTGCCGCAGAAAAGGATTGTGATCCTGGTGAATGGAATGTTGCACTGGATTTTTCTCAGCTTTCTGAAATCTGTGCGGCAGCCGGTCTTGATCCTGCTGAACTGTCAATATTAAAGGAACAGGCCGGCAGGCAGGACGCCAAGCTGGAAATAGGAGATTTGTTTGATTCGCTGTCCTCTCATTTTGAAAATATGGGCGAGGAGAAAAAAATAACCCTGGCGGAAACGGATTTGCCATTACTCGATGTTTTCCTGACCCAGTTCGGTCTTGCCCGGGAGCATATTCAGGAGATTAGCGAAGCCGCAGTGCGGGGTGACGGTACTTTTGATCTGGATCTTTTCCTTCAGGGGCTGCGTAAGGCGGAAACCGGCGTAGTCGGCCAGGAGCAGACAGTGACCCTTACTGACTGGGAGGCGGAACAGCTCGAAGATATTTTGACAAAAGCCGGTGTCACCAGGGGCACCCAGTTTGACCTGTTACCGGAAAGGATTTTTCAGGAACAGCCGGTAAAATTAAGTCTGAGCCGTCTGCAAAATATTCTGGAAGGAGGAATTCAGGATATTAGAGCTCAGGAAGCCGGGATCAGGCTGCCGGAGTTTTTAGAGAGCCTTGGACAGATGCTGTCTGAGGCCGGATTTGAATCAAAAAGTGTCGGCTGGAGTCCGGTGGTGCAGGAAACAGCAAATGCTCTTTTCCAGAAACTCCAGGAAATTGTAGATTTATCTCAAGTCCGTTTACATGAGGATCTGATTTTTGAGGCCGAAAATTTTGAACAGGCCATGGGAAGGCTTGAGTGGCTCAGCCGCATTGTACTGGAACAGGAAGTCGGATCCAAATTGAATATGACGGATTTAGGGCTGGGGCAATCTGCAGTCATCCAGACAGGCGCCGGCCCGGAAATTACTTCCTTGGAGATGCCCCTGGCTCCAGCCTCTCCAGCGGTCGACTCAGCCCTGAATCAGGCTGCGGAAATCCGTGAAGCTCCAATGGCTCGGCCCGTTCAGCAGCAGATGCCGCTTACCAGTCAACTCTCAAACTCTATTGCCAACGGACTTAAAAACCAGGATCATTATTTGCTCATCAAACTTTATCCTGCCGATCTTGGAGAGGTGAAGGTGAATCTTCATGTGCGGGATGAGCAGGTGGCGGTTTCTTTTAACATGGATAACTCCAGGGTCAAGGAACTGCTTGAGAGTCATATGCAGGAGTTTCGGGACAACATGGAACAGAAAGGATTCACCCTGGGTGAATGTTCGGTCTCTGTGGGACAGCATGATGATGACGGTGCGGCATGGCAGCGTTTTGAGCAGGCCTGGACATCGGGGACGGATCTGGATGATCGGTCGGAGATTTTAGAGGAGATTGATTTTTACAGGACAAGGAACAGATTGACTGATCATGAAAGTGGTATCAGCCTGATGGTTTAGTCCCTTTTAAGTGGTTTAGGAGAAACGAGATGAGCGTAGCACCCATGTCAACAAATATTCCCATGGCTGAAGAGAAAAATCTGTTTGAGCCGGTGGGTAAAAAGGAACTGGATAGAAGTGACTTCATGGAACTCTTCATCACTCAGCTCCAGTATCAGGATCCCATGAAGCCCATGGATAGCTATGAAATGGCCTCCCAGCTTGCCCAGTTCAGCAACATGGAAGCGACCATGAAGATGGCAGATAATATGGAGAGTCTGCTGGAGTACCAGACTTCCCAGAATAACCTGCAGCTTTTGACCCTGCTTGATACCGAAGTTCAGACCGGAGGTAATATCATTGGAGTAACCGAAGAAAGCAGCGGCAAGGGAGAGTTTACCCTCCTGGAAGCGCCGGATGTCTGCCAGGTGGAAATTTACGATGCTGCGGATCATCTTGTCCGGGTTATTGATGTCGGTTCCGTGCCGGCCGGAACGTATGATCTGGATTGGGATCTCAATGACATGAGTGATGAGCAGGTAGAGCCCGGCGCTTACTCTTATGTGGTGAGGGCTTTTGATCTTGCCGGCCAGGAAATTGAGGTCGATTACAGGTCGACTGGTCTGGTCACCGGCATTGAGTTTGACAGTGGCCGGGCCTTGCTGACCCTGAACGGCTTTGTGTCTGCCTCGGTGAGTGATGTCAGCAGCGTAGTGCAGCATACGAATACTGATAGCTGAATGACAAGGGCAAAGGTTCAGAGGGACAGAGGTTCAGATGGATTTACACATTTTTAAATTATTTATAAATACAAGAGATAGTCTTCTACTTAACTAGGTAGAAATTTAAAAGAATTAACAGGAGACCGAAAATGGCGATATCAAGTTCTCTTTATTCAAGTATCAGCGGTTTAAATACCATGGGCGAAGCCATGTCCGTACTCGGCGATAACGTCGCAAACGTTAATACCATGGCATTTAAATCAAGCCGGACGACCTTTCAGGATGTCCTCTCTCAGTCCGTTTCTACGGCCTCGGGCGCTGCCCAGGTCGGCCGCGGCGTGACGTTGTCCACAGTTGACGGTCTCTTTGCCCAGGGTTCCTTTGAGAGCTCATCCACCCCAACCGACATGGCCATCGGCGGTCAGGGCTTTTTTATGCTCAGGGCGCCGGAGAATGCCGAGGCGGATATGTATTCCCGGGCCGGGGAATTTCGTTTTGATCAGGAAGGTTATCTGATCAATCCCATGGGCTATTTTGCTCAGGGCTGGACCATTGACAAGACCACCGGCGAACGGGCCGGTACCATCGGTGATATGCGTATTGACAAAACCACACCTCCGGTGGAGACTCTGGATATTGAGGTGATCGCTAATCTTGACTCGCGTGAGGTAAACGAAACCAACGAGATCCGTTTGTTCGAGTCATGGAACGGCACCAATGCCGCCGCCATCAATCCCACGGCTCCCATGGACGCAAATCTTTACGAATACACGAGTTCTATCAAAATTTATGATGCCAAGGGCGCCAGTCATGATATTGCCGTCTACTTTGATCGGACAACCAGTGACAATGAGTGGGAATTTCTCGTCACCTGCGATCCTTCTGAAGATTTACGTACTCTGACGGACACGGAGCAACTTGTCTATGCACCGGAAACTACTTTTAATTATGAAGAGCATAAGGGTGCCGGCGCCCTGCTCTACGGGGTGATCCAGTTTGATACCTCGGGAAACATCAAGGAGATGGCTGCCTATGAAGTGCCGCCTGACGGCGAGGTGGATCCTTCCCTGGACGATAACCGGATTATTCTGGAAAATACGGATTCCTATTACAGTTTTAACTGTAATTTCACCGGTGCTGACACGGATCAGAGCGTCCATCTGAATTTCGGTGCCCAGTATACCGGCCAGACTTCAACAACCAGGCAGACTCTGGTCAGTGAACTTGGTGCGTTGGACAGTAATTTAACCGGGGCTGATTATATTACCGGTGAGACCTATTGGCGAGATGTCTATGATCAAAACGGCCTGCAACTTGATGATACCGATACAATCACCATTACCGGTTTTCAACATGACGGCAGCCGGGCAAGTTATACCTATACGGTCGACCAAAATGAAAAGGTTCAATCCTTTCTAGATGGTCTTGGCTCAGCCTTTGAGTGTTCGGCTTCCATTGACGCTGCCGGCAGGCTGAAAGTGACTGATCTCACCGGCGGCAACAGCGGGATGAGTATCGTCAGTGTTGTGGTGGACGGTTCTGTGGCCGGTTCTCCCACGGACGATGACGCCAATCCGTTTGGTGAAACAGGGGTTAACGGTGATACGGTTATGAATATTACCACCTCAAAACGTACGATTATCTCCCAGGGTCAGGGACTTTCCACCGGTGGTGCTGTGCCTGTAATTACGGCCAATACCTTGTGGCCCAGTGTCTTTGATGATGGCGGTGCAGCGGTTGCTGATGGTGATACCTTTACTTTTGCAGGGACTAAGGGAGATGGAACGCCTGTGGCCGCAACGAATTTTACGGTAGACACAACCGTTACCGCGACCAATAGCGGCACGGTCCAGGAATTACTGGACTGGCTGGAGACGACCTTTGACTGTGATGCCGAGATTGATTTTGCCGGGCGGCTTGTGCTCAGCGACCGGGTGGCGGATGAGGCGGCAGCAACCGGCTACCAGAGCCAATTTGCCATCTCTTCTGTGGGAGCGTCCAGCACGAATCCCTGGGATGTTGCCGCTGGATCTGCATTTAACACCATTGAAGCTGATGTCAGTGGTGAGGACGGCAGCATGCAGGGGGATGAGGTCAGCGCTGATTTTTCTCCTGAAGCCTTGTCTTCCACTCAGTATGCCAACAGCTCCACGACAATTTTTCAGGACCAGAACGGTTATGCTTCAGGATTTATGCAGTCGGTCTCCGTGGATACGGATGGGGTGATCACCGGTCATTATTCAAATGGTCAGGTGTTAAAAAAGGCCCAGATGGCTCTGGCCAATTTTGCCAGCCTGGAAGGCATGTTCAAGAAGGGTGGTAATATTTTCACCGAGACAACCGAGTCCGGCGCTCCGGTCACCGGCACTGCCGGCACCAATGGTCTTGGTTCCATTGCCCCCAATGCCCTTGAAATGTCCAATGTGGATTTGGGTACGGAATTTGTTAAGTTAATTACAACCCAGCGCGGTTTTCAGGCCAACTCCAAGATCATTACGACCACGGACGAGATGCTGAGTGATCTGATTAATATGAAGAGGTAATTTCAGGAGTCAGGAGACAGAAGTGAGTAGGCAGCAGGCAGGGGGGCGGACGAAAGTTTCGTCCCCTTTTTGCATGTTAAGGCCGCCAAAATATCAAATGATGCAGTACCACACTTCATCATTCTTTGTTCGATATTCACGTTTCACTCTATTTCCCGAAACCACATTTTTTTGACTTTAGTCCGGTTCACTTCCTCGGGACTCAAGCCGAAGACCGCGCTGATGAGTTCCATTGGCTTAACACCGGCCTTGCCGATTTCACTGGACAACGTCAGTCTGAGCGTGGTGTCTTTAGGTCGTGACATCTCCGAGACCTGGGGACGGCAATCAAGGCGACGTGTTTTTTTCTTGCGGACGACGGAAACGATAAATTCATCGGCCGTCAAAAAATCCTCCAGAGCATTCCGGCTGACCTCCACCGGCAGTTGCATCTCATAACAGGTTTCAATCTTTTCAGGAATCGCCTTGGAGGAGATTTTTTCAATGGAAAGAATGGCCAGTCCGTCAGGCAGGAGTTGAGTTAAGTCGACCCGCAATTTTTCCATGTCCGTGACCTGGTTTTTCAGATCCACCACAAGGTATTCCGCCAGACTTTCCGTCCCCTGGGGCAGAGCCGGACTGAAGGATACTTTGGGGGAAGGATTAAAGCCCTGGGAAAAATTAAGCTCCAGATGATTGCGCCGAAAAGTTCGGAAAAAAATCAGGAGCATCTCAAGATGGCTCAAAAATCTGGCCCGGTCAAGGCGCGAGTAATGCAATCGGTAGAAATGGTGTGAAACTCCCTTGCCTGTTATTTCCCTGCTCTTTTCTCCGTCGAGCCGGGCAGTCTGTGATTCATTCTCCTCCTGGTCCTTTTTATTTGAGAAAACTACAGGTTTGATTGTCTTGAGGTCACATACGCCGCATTTCTGACAGCCATGCACCCGGCAATCCGGTGTATATTCCTGCAAAAGTCCTTTATCATACTCTTTTTTGAAAAAATCAGGATCAACCCCGATATCAAGATGCTGCCAGGGCAGAACGTCGGCAAAATTACGCTGGGCAAGATATTCGTCAAGATCAATTCCGCAATTTTCAGCCGCCTGTCGCCAAACCTCAAGTCGGAAGTGTTCCGACCAGGCGTCAAGCCGGGTACCCAGATGCCAGGCTTCTTCAATAACGCCTGCAAGACGTCTGTCCCCACGGGACATCACCCCTTCCAGAAAACTCTGGCGGGGATCAGACCATTTCAACTTCAACCCCTTATTGCGCAGTTTCCCCTTAAAATAATCGATTCCGGCAAAACCCTCCTCAACTCCGAGCTGTTTTTCCCACTGAAAAGGCGTATGGGGTTTAGGTACAAATGTACCGACACTTACCGTGATTTTCCGCATTTTATCTTTTTTATCTTTACCGGTCTGCAGGGCTTTATGAGCAAGATCCACGATACCATCAAGATCAGCCTGGGTTTCAGTGGGAAGTCCGAACATAAAATAGAATTTGATCAACTTCCAGCCCAGTGCAAAGGCGGACTCACAGGTGGCCAGCAGATCCTCCTCGGTGATCCCCTTGTTGATGACCTGCCGCAGTCGTTCGGTTCCAGCCTCCGGGGCCACGGTAAAGCCGGTTTTTCGTACCCGTTTGATCTGGTTCATGATATCAGGCGTCAAGGTGCCGACCCGCATGGAAGGCATGGAGACAGAAACCTGGCGGTGGGCAAAATAATCCATCAGCCGAACCATCAGATCGGACAGACAGGAATAATCACCGGTGGAAAGCGACAGCAGCGCCAGCTCATCAAAACCGGTCTGCTCGATGCCGCTTCGGGCTCGCTCGAAAATCCAGTCGGGAGAGCGCTCCCGCACAGGACGGTAAATCATGCCGGCTTGACAGAAACGGCATCCCCGGGTGCAGCCTCTGGCAATCTCAATACCAAGCCGGTCATGGATGATCTTATGCAGCGGCACAATCGGCGGATTCAGTTCAGAGAACGCATTCAGGTTCGGCAAAATGCGGCGGCTCACCTTGCTGTATCCCGGACGCAGAGTCTTCATGCCGGAAAAACGGCCATCATTCTCATAACGGGGCTGGAACAGGGAGGGGACATATACCCCTTCCACCTCACTCAAAACCGTAAGCTTTTCTTGCCTGGATAGGCCTGCCTGCCGGGCCCGCAGAACACAATCGGCAATCTCAAGGATCGCTTCCTCGCCGTCTCCAAGGAGAATGGCGTCAAAAAAATCAGCAATCGGTTCCGGGTGAAAGGCGCAGGGGCCGCCGCCGATGACAAGGGGATCATCCTCCAGCCTCTCACTGGTGCGAAAGGACAGTCCGGCAAGATCAAGAATAGTCAGAATATTTGTGTAGCAGAGTTCATAGGGCAGGGTAATGCCCAGGATGTCAAAATCTCTGATATCATGGCGAGATTCCAGGGAGAAAAGAGAACGGCCACTCTCCCTGAGCAGGGTCTCGAAATCAATGTCCGGCACATAAACCCGCTCAGCCAGCAGGTCGGCGCGACTGTTGACAATATGGTAAAGGATCTGTAACCCCTGGTGGGACATGCCGATCTCGTACAGGTCAGGAAAGGCCAGGAGCATGCGGAGACGGGCTTTGGACCAGTCCTTATGAATTACATTGAATTCATTGCCGGTGTAACGGCTCGGTTTTCTGACCTGTTCCAGAAATTCTTCAACAACATCATTTTGATTTTTCACAACACTCCTGTTCTTGGAAATATGGCTAGGGAAATGTTTAATGGAATGTGATTACCATTAATCTTCGGCCTCATATGTAAGCTACCGAAAAACGTGGGGTGGGGTACGAGTAGCTTGACACGTAGGAGTTCACCCTGTGAGCGATAAGGGCTCAAAGTAAAAGATTTACCTTTTGTCGTCCGGAGGGCCGGGTGCCCCGCAGGAGATAAGCACTGATTCCGAATGCCCTTGGTGTGCTCCTTACAGAACCGTGCCTACTTGTGGCTGAATTTCGTTGGTAATCATACATTGGAAAGAAACTATTTTTTAAATTCGCTTTGGACGGCGATCCCCAGCTGTTTCAGAGAATACGGTTTTTTGATAAATTCACCGGCCCCGAGCTCCAGGGCCTTTTTGACTTCGATGTCCTCTGAAAAGCCGCTGGCAATGACGGCTTTCTGGGCTGGAAAAGTTTTTTTAATTTTTTCATAGACCTGACGGCCGTTCATGTCGGGTTCAATAATCATGTCAAGGAGCAGCAGGTCGGCGGGATGCTCCTTCATCGCCTTGAGAGCCTCCCTGCCGTTGGCAGCGTACTCCACCTCGTAGCCCAGCAGGATCAGCATTTTACCGGCAATCTCCCGTTGCTGTTTTTCGTCGTCAACCACCAAAATCAATTCCCCGTGGCCCTTGATATAGTCAAAATCAACGGTTTCCTGCTCCAGGGAAAGATCGTCCCTGGTGATCGGGAAATAAAGCGTGAAAGTAGTTCCCTTTTCATAACTGTTTACCGTGATGGAACCACCATGATCCTGGATCGTGTTCCAGACCACCGACAAGCCCAGGCCCGTACCACTGCGCCCCATCACTTTTTTTGTATAAAACGGTTCGAAAATGTGCTCCAGGTCCATGGTCGAAATTCCAGGGCCGTTATCCTGAACTTTCAGAATTGCGTATTCCCCTTCCGCAACGGGCTGTGGTCCTTCAGCGGTTCTCTCAATGTATTGATTCCATGTTGTAATTCTGATTCTTCCTTCATCGTTAATGGACTCAATCGCGTTGGTAACCAGATTCATGAGTACTTTCTGGATATGGATAGAGGAGCAGCGGATATTCATAAGGTCAGGAGAAAGTTTGCTCGTTACATAAACGTGGGGATAACGAGAGGCGAGGTGATTGAACTCGGGGGAATTTAAATAGTCCCTGACAAAATTATTAAGGTTGGCAGTTTTCTTAATACTGGCCACTCCGCGCGCCACGGTAAGCAAATCGTCCACCACTGCGGCAGCTCTCTCGCCTGAAGCCTTGATGGTCTCAAGGGGGGTTCGCATTTCGTTTTTTTCTGGAAGTCCCATGAGAAGCAGTTCCGGATAACTGATAATTCCGGAAAGAATATTGTTCAGATCATGGGCCACGCCTCCGGCCATCATGCCGATGGCTTCCATTTTTTCGGAGCGTGTCAGGCGCTTCTCGATCTCCTTTTGCTTTATTTCCGCCTGTTTACGATCCGTGATGTTAAAGATAAGGACGTGGAGGGCCTTTCTGTCTTGCTCCCAATCAATAAGCTGTCCGTGAATTTCATACACTTTGCCGTTTTCTTCCCTTTCCCAGATGATGCGTTCTTTTTCCTTCACTTTGTCAAGCAATGAGGCTGTGTCGACACAGCAGGGGCAGATTTCGGGCTGTTCTTTTTCGGAAAAGACCTGAAAGCATTTACGCCCTACCACGTCACCGAATTTTTCTCTTGTGTAGCGGTTGGCAAAGAGAATCTCCATGTTTTCCAGATCGACAACGTAAATAATGTTATCCATGCCGTCCAATACCATGGAAAAAAGTTGGAATGAATCTGCCAGGGTCTGGCGTGATTGTTCTAATTCCAGCATTTTTGAATGTCTTTGATACGTTATTCGAAGGAGAAATGCTACAGCCAGTATAATAGATAAGGCCAGGCCGGTCTCCATAAGGCGATAATGCTTCAGTTCGTCGGCCACGGATTGCTCGATGCGGGTCAGATGTTGCTGGCTTTTGAAAAAAAGAAGATTTGTGTTTTCATTCATACGAACAAAAAGAGGGGCACACTCTTTTAAAAATGTTTTTATTTTCCGGATAAGCGGAAACAGGTTCTGCGAATTCTGTTTTTTTAAGTACTGGTCCCGGAGTTCGACCATAATCATCAGACTTTCGAGCCTTTCTTCCACCTCAAGCAGTGCGGGCCGTAATTCGATGATTTCAAGAATATAACGTTCCTGGTTGACAGGCTGGTAGGTTAACGTCGTCACCATCTCATTTTGTTCCGGCAGATTCAGCGGAATGACATAATCGATGGAGCCGCCCTTTTCGATCACGGAAAGAGCCTGTTTGATTTTGGTTATTTTTTCAAAAATGATATCACGGTACAGTTGATGTATATTGGTCTCATCTGAGGTAGGAAGTTTGAAAAAATAGGCCTCGATGTTGCTGAGATTATTGGAGATCATCTTGCCCAGCATGATTCTGCCGTGTTGGTTTTCAGTCTGTAGCTCGAGCTTTTTCGTGTGCTGCAGAAAAAGATAGTGTTGCACCAGCAAAAGACCGAGTCCGGCCAGGAAAATGACCAGGAAAATAGAGCTGTTACGGCTGATGGATTTAGAGGTCTGTTTCATGTGTGTCAAGATGTAAATGAAAACCGTAACGGCCAAAAATTTTTCTTCCCTGGGGCGAGGAGGCCAGTTCCATAAAACGGGTGGCAATATCGGGATAAACGGAAAAGCGTAGCAGACCAAGAATCAGCATGTTGCAGGGGGCGTCCTTTTCCTGCAGGAGCAGCGCATCCATGAATTCACGATTTTCATCCCATTGCGCCACAGCATACCAATTTAAGGCCAGATCTGCCTTTTTGTTTCGGATTGACAGTATTAAATCCTTGGAGTCAGTGGTCAGGTAGAGGGCGTTATTCAAAACTTTTTGGTAAAGTGAATGGCTGCGAAGGATGTTTTCGGCCACCTTGCCGACACTGGAGCTTTTTGACGAGGCGATCACCACCCTGTATTTTTTGTCGGCAAGGTTCTCAAGGTCGGCAGAGATGGAAAGGGGATTGTTTTTCTGGACAATCAGAGCCAGGTGATTAAGGCCCACGGTCACAGTTTTTGTCACAAGTCCTTCCTCAAGGCTCTGCTGAATGAAGGCATCGTCACCGGCCAGGTAGAGATCGCCCAGGCCATTGACCTTGATGCTGCGCAGAAGGCTACCCGACCCACCCTGAATAATTTTTATGACGCAATCCTGCTCCGCTTCGATCAGGGAAGCAATTTCCTGTATGGGCCTGGTCATGGTGATGCCGCAGAAAATGAGCAGTTCTTTTTTTTGATTTTCTTGCGGCTTGCCGTTACATCCGGCAAGAGAGAGTAAAAGAAGCACTAAAAATGAAATTTTGAAATAAGGCAATATCTCTATCCAATTCGTAACTATTCAGCGAGGGCAACAAATTACCCTAAACTCAAGACTGTAACTGTTCAGATGTGCCCCAGATTCGGAGTCTGCGCTTACCTGTTCATTTAGAGATTCGAAGCGTACTAATGCTACTCGAGAAGCTCTAAATGGGCGAAGATGGGGTGCAGCTGAATAGTTACTAATTT
>JAYEPA010000089.1:0-3229 GCA_034723545.1 Thermodesulfobacteriota bacterium
ACCTCTAGACTCAAATTGACTATCAGACATTGATAACAAAAAAAGTAACTATTCAGCTGCACCCCATCTTCGCCCATTTAGAGCTTCTCGAGTAGCATTAGTACGCTTCGAATCTCTAAATGAACAAGCGGAGTCTCGCTAACTCGCTTACCTGGGCACATCTGAACAGTTACAGACCGAGTTTTTCGTAATATTTTTACATACGCTGAATAGATACAAAAAAATTACTTTCATAATTCTAGCAAAAAAGAATATCCGGTGACTACTTTTTATTATAAATTGTTCTTTTTTTCGATGTTCCTGCCAACAATACAGTCTGGGATGTCTCGCGGGGCTCGCTTATCGGCCTTCACCGCGGGTGGCTAGAATTTTCAGAATCAAATCAGTGGGAATTGCACCAGGTCGGACAATGAGAGGACGGCCATTTCGGCAGGTCATGATGGTTGACTCCCGGCCCGTTGCCAGGTGATCAAAAGGGATAAGCAGATCAATATCAGACAACTGGTGTCTGATATCCGCCGCGCAACAAACTGCAGGATAACCTGAAATGTTGGCGCTGGTGGCGGTGACAGGAAAACCGCAGGCCCGAACCAATGCCCGGGCAACGGGATGTGATGAAATCCTGGCCCCGACATCACCGGTACAAGCGGTGAGCAATGATGGTAATCGCTCCAGAGCCGGGAAAAGAAGAGTGAGGGGGCCGGGCCAGAATTCTTCGATAAGAGGGTGGTAAAGGGCAGGGGTCTCCCTTGCCAGCTGGGACAGTTGTCCAACATTTTCGATAAGGGTCAAAATCGGCTTATCAAAAGAGCGTTTTTTGACCTGAAAAAGACGTTGCAGAGCCTCCGGGTTAAAAGGGTCAACAGCCAGACCATAATAGGTCTCGGTGGGAAAGGCCACCACCCCGCCCTCCTTGATGATGACAGCGGCCTGGCTGATGAGTTTATTGAGGCTTTCAGACCCTAACTGCAAAACAGGGCTTCAACACCGGCCGCCTTTTTATCAACTGCGGCAGCCATTTCCTTCTTCAAGTCCTGCAGTTTAGCGGCAAGGGTCTGATCAGCAACACCCATGATCTGGGCCGCCAGGATCGCTCCGTTTTTTGCGCCTGACTTGCCGATTCCCATGGTCGCAACGGGCACGCCTGGAGGCATCTGCACAGTGGCCAGCAGGGCATCAAGCCCATTCAGGGACGAAGAGTCAATGGGTACACCGATGACCGGCAGAGTAGTATGTGCTGCCAGCACACCGGCCAGGTGGGCGGCCATGCCGGCTCCGGCAATAATAAGCTTCAAGCCCCGCTGCCGGGCAGTAGAGGCATAGGCTGAGGCCCGCTCCGGGGTACGGTGGGCCGAGGCCACAGTCACTTCAAATGGAATTTCCATCTTTTTAAAAAAATCAACAGCTGCCTGCATCACCGGCAGATCGGAATCACTGCCCATGACAATGCCCACCACGGGTTTTTCCTTTTGACGATTGAGAGCCTTGCGGCCGATATCCCTGCGGAAATAACAATCCTTCCAGTGAATCATTTCAACAGTTGCATATGCGGCGGCAATGGCCTCGGGCAAGGTATCACCCAGAGCGGTGATGCCAAGCACCCTGCCGCCGACATTAACAATCCTGCCATTTTTCTCGCCGGTGCCGGCATGAAAAACAACGACATTTTCCTGCTCTGCCGCCTTTTCAAGACCATGGATCTCGTACCCTTTTTCATAGGAACCGGGATAGCCGCCCGATGCCATGGCCACGCAAACCGTAGGCCGAGGATCAATATCAAATTCGATCTCATCCAGCCGCCCGTCAATGACCGCCTCCATGATATCCACCAGATCACTCCGCAGCCGCATCAACAGAGGTTGTGCCTCGGGGTCGCCAAACCGGCAGTTAAATTCTAAAACTTTGGCAACACCATCATCAATCATCAAACCCGCGTACAGGATGCCCTTGTATGGTCTGCCCTCCGCCGCCATGGCTTTGACCGTGGGCAGCATGATCCGCTCCATCACCTGTTGATGCAGCTCTTCCGTGACCACTGGTGCCGGGGAATAGGCCCCCATTCCCCCGGTATTCGGCCCTTTGTCGCCATCATAGACAGCCTTGTGATCCTGGGAGGTGGGCAGCGGCATGACGGTTTTACCATCGGTGAAGGCCAGAAAAGAGGCCTCCTCGCCAACCAGAAACTCTTCAATAACAACTCGGCTTCCAGCCTCGCCAAAGGCCATGTCCGCCATAATCAGTTGAACCGCTTCCCTGGCTTCATCAAGATCTTGGGCCAGAATGACCCCCTTGCCGGCCGCAAGGCCATCCGCCTTGACAACAAGAGGAGCAGAAACCGTATCCAGGTAAGCAAGGGCTGCCTGTTGCTCGTTAAACACCTTATATCCCCCTGACGGGATATGATACTTAGCCAAAAGATCCTTGCTGAAAACCTTGCTGCCCTCAAGTATAGCCCCCCGTTTATCAGGTCCGAAAATCCGCAGACCTTCGGCAACAAAACGATCCACGACCCCCAGAGTCAAGGAGACTTCCGGGCCAACCACAGTGAGACCAATCTTTTCTTTTTTCGCAAAGTCAACGAGGCGGTCAATATCCGAAGCGCTGATGTCCACACATTCAGCCAGACCGGCAATTCCGGCATTACCGGGGGCGCAAAAAATTTTATTTACTTTGTTGCTCTGAGCTAATTTCCAGACCAGTGCATGCTCTCTTCCACCGGAGCCGATGACTAAAATTTTCATGGAACAATCTCCTTTTTATTCATTTGTACAAAAAATCGTTACTGTTCAGGTTGGTCAGGCGAAAAGGTATCTTGAATAATTTGCATTTTTCAAGATACTCTACAGTCTAAATGCCTTCAGTCTATTGACCTGACCAGGTACTAAAAAGTTTTTTATTGGCTGCATTTCCGAAAAAAGACACTACTCAGACGCAAATATTCAGCTTAATAATAAATTATTACAAAAACCACCGAAATGTAAATTTTGGATAACAGCAAAGCGGTGTCAGGCCCATATTTGGACGATCAGGTCTGCGAGCTATATTGATTCATATGCGAGTAGGCCTGATCGTTCAAATATGGGGTGCTAGCCGAATATTTACACTCAGACCGAGCCCTTTTTGTCAAGAATCTGATCAAATTTTAAAAAAAGTGTGAAACATATTGCTTTTTTGCGTCTTTTTCTCTTGACACCGGAAAAAACCATTCCTAGTATGTACAAAAAAAATG
>JAYEPA010000089.1:3329-15217 GCA_034723545.1 Thermodesulfobacteriota bacterium
ACTCAGACCGAGCCCTTTTTGTCAAGAATCTGATCAAATTTTAAAAAAAGTGTGAAACATATTGCTTTTTTGCGTCTTTTTCTCTTGACACCGGAAAAAACCATTCCTAGTATGTACAAAAAAAATGAATCATCATTCATAATATTGCCTGCCATTTTTTCCTTGTAAACAGGAAATAAGTTTGCGGCCCTATCCAGCAGAGGGACTTCAAAATCTGTAACATCAATGCTCTCGCCATTTACCATTCAACAAGAAAACTTTGAAATTCAAAAAATGATAAACTTCCGGGCGAAACAGAACAGAATCCAGAGAAGATAAATTGCGAATCTCAGACAAGCACCAGAAAATTACCCAGGCGGCAATCAAAGTCTTTGCCCGTAAGGGCTTCTTTAATGCCAGGATATCTGATATTGCCAAGGAAGCCAAGGTTGCGGACGGCACCATCTATCTCTACTTTAACAACAAGTACGATATCCTCATTTCCATGTTTGAGGATGAGATCGGCAAAATCATTCTGCGAGTCAGACTGCTGATTGACCAGGAAGAGGATCCCCGCAAGATGATGGAAATCTTTGCCTTGAATCATCTCCAGCTCATTGAGGAAAAAAGGGACCTTGCGGAAGTGCTGCAGATGGAGCTGCGGCAGAGTAATAAATTCATGAAGGAATATCGAAATAAAAAATTCATCGAATATATTGATATCATCTCTACAATTGTGCGCAAGGGGCAGAAAATGGGACTATTCAGTAAGGAACTTCTCCCCGGCATCATCAAATGCGCCTATTTTGGCGCTCTGGATGAAATGTCACGGCTGTGGCTTCTGACCCAGAAGCCTCCTTATTCAATTAAGGAAGCCGCCAGGCAGGTCAGCGACATGTTCCTCCATGGAATGATGACGCGACAAATGTGACAGGAGACGGTCAAGCGATCCCATTTGTTTCAGGGCCTTTCTCCCTGGGCAATCTCAAGTACCTCCAGCTGCCGTATGCCGCCAGGGGTATGCACCTCAAACTCGTCACCAACTTCCTTGCCGATCATCGCCTTGCCCCAGGGAGAAAAAATTGAGATTCTACCCTTCTTGACATCCGACTCTTCTCCTCCAAGAAGTTGATATGTCACTTCCTCATCACTGTCAAAATCAACAAGCGTCACAACGGTGCCAAACACAATGCGATCAGTACTGACCGCAGTGCAGTCAATCACCTGGGCCCGGCCAAGCTTGTCTTTCAATTCAATTATCCTGCCTTCAATGTGGCCCTGGCGCTCCTTGGCGGCGTGATATTCGGCATTTTCCTTTAAATCTCCATGGGCCCTGGCCACCTCAATGGACTTCACCACCTCAATGCGATCTTTTCTTTCCAGCCGGATCAATTCTTCTCGTAATTTTGCATGTCCGGTTTTTGATATGGGTACACGTTCGATCATTCATTTCTCCTTCAATATTTTTGAACCACGAATAACAAAATGTGGTTATTCGTGGTTCCTTACAATCGTGTTTACGAAGGTAAATATTCGGCCAGCACCCATCTTCGCACGATCAGGCCGACTCACATAGGACTACTATAACAGCGAAGCGGTGTCATCGCCAGCCTGCTCGAAGTCTGCGCTTATCTGTACGAATATAGGGCTGACACCGCTTCGCTGTTATCCAAATATTTACATTTTCTTGGTTTTAGTAACAATTTTGCATTAAGCCGAATATTTACTTACGAAGTTTATTTGTAACTATTCAGCTGCACCCCATCTTCGCCCATTTAGAGCTTCTCGAGTAGCATTAGTACGCTTCAAATCTCTAAATGAACAGGTAAGCGTAGACTCCGAATATGGGGCACATCTGAACAGTTACAGACCAAGTTTTTCGTAACATTTTTATACACGCTGAATAGTTACGTTTATTTTTTCGTAAAAGTTTACCAGCGGTAAATTGTAGACACAAAAAATTCCTTATTCCGAAGCTCATCCGAGGAAACGAATTCAAGAGTTGATTCAACCATGATACGGGGAGTCAATTCCACGAAGAAACCACCCCTTAAAGTCTGTATGGAATGGCCGAGGGCGTCATAGTCAACCAGATATTCAGCTGTATAATAGGTTGGCGTTCCCCGATCAAGAGTATCCTCGGACAGAGAATGTTTGTAAAAAAGTTTGAAACGGTTGCACCAGTAATTTTTGGGCGACCAGTAGGGGTGGTCAGAGGGACTGAAACCATCTTCAAGAACTACCGATCCAGGATTTTTTCCCTCACTTGCGTCCATAAAATTATAAAGATAGCCGAACTCCAAAAACGTTGGCTCGGCCAGAAGAATGTATGAAGTCCAGAGATTATATCCATTTAGTTCATTCCCGTCCGAGTAATTGGTATATCTGTATTCGCCACCGGCAAGAAGGCGGGGGAAAAGATCAAAATCAACGCCGGTCTTCCATTCCTCGGCAACCACATTTCTACTCAGGCTGGCTGTTGTATCAGTAACAACATCTCTTGAAAAAAGAAAATGACCGCGCAGCTTATCTCCAAGCCGACCATACAAGCCCAGATCCAACAGACCGGTATCAGCACAACCTTCAAGACTTTCCACCCCTCCACCCACCATCACATCAAGCCAGTCGGAAAGACCGGCCCGATAAGTCAGCAGAGCCCGACTTGCCTTGAGTTTTCCATGTCCTTCCGTTGATTCATAACTGATTCTGGCGGCTGAAAAATCAATTTGCCGACGAATGGTCGGTGAATACCGGAAAGAGGCTGTTGCGGATTCCTGTTCCATGGCCAGATAGTCATCCCACCCCTCTTCTTTGCGGAAATGATAGGTCAATGCCGCTCGGGGCTGCCTTTTTAAACGATTTCGTTCAGCGGCCTCGTCAAGTCCCGGAAAACCGCTTGAGCGCATCAGTTTTGCGTAGACAAGGGCCTCATCATCCAGACGGCCGAGTCGGCTGTATATTCCGGCCAGATCAAAAAGAAGCGCCTCGTCATCCGGCTCTTCCCGCACAAGGGCTTCATGCTCCTTGACAGCCTGGAAATATTCCCTCCTCTGCACAGATTTTTTCGCCGCAAGTTCTCCGGAGAATTTTTCCTGCCAGAGATAAGTGCTATAAAGGGGTGTGGCGATCCTGCTGACTGCATCATTTCTCGTGTCAGCCACATAGGAAACTCCCATGACCGTTGCCAGAATATCTGTTTCACGGGGCTCGGAAAAAGAAATCAGCTGCCAGAATGTCTTCTTTTTCTCCGGGAATTGCAACTCCAGATGATGTTCCTCGCTTGCCTTGATAAACAGATCCTCCACCGGCGGTGATAAAAAAATCTTATAGACTTCACGTGCGCGGTTCCATTCATGCCTGGCCCATAAAATACGGGCCTTGAGCAGAAGGATATCCGGCCGATCCGAAACCTGTGCCAGAAGCCGGTCACATGCCTCGAGTCCCTCCGCATAGGCTCCCGTACGAAAATACACCCGAGCGGCCAGAGTCTCCACTTGCAGATTTACAGGAAAATTCTTTCGAAGCCGTTCAAGTAAAGGAACTGTTTTTGCAAAAGAACCTGCTTTCATCAAAGACCGGCAATGCAGCAAAGACGCTTTGAGGGAGTCGGGCAGGGCCTGTTTGGCCTGCTCTGCCGCTCTGACCATTGAATCATAATTCCCGGCAGCTCCATACAGTTCAGCCAGCTCCAGCATTTTAGCCGCATCTTCTCCGGCCAGCGCCATAGCCCTGGCTTCGGTTTCATCTTGCCCGGCCAAACGCGCGACATACTGAACTTTCTGCAGTAATACCAGAGGCGCAAGTTCGGCCTGATACTGCTGAACCAGCCGGCGACAATTCCATTCTGCGGCCTTAAATTTTTTCAGTTCAATCTCGCATTGAACTATTTCAAGGCCAATGGCCAGACGGACCATATCCCACGCTCGATCAAAACCGGGAGCATCGGTCCGCAGCGATGAAGAGGCCAACAAGTCTCGGCCAAGAGCAAGAGAGGCGCGATACTCACTTTCGCTGGATAAAAGACGCATCTTCAACAAAACTTTGCGCCAGTCATCATCCTTAATCTCACCGTTGGCTTCGGAACGGGCATCCTCGATCTGACGCAGTTGTTCCAGCCACAATACGACATGATCCGCATCTGCTGCCGCCAGTCCAAGCTCGGCTAGACGCATGTACACCGTTTCCTGATTCCGGCGGACAAGAAGGGCCATGCGCAGATACTGTTCCGCCTCAAAAAATAACTCTTGCCGCTGGTACAGGTCAGACATGGCCAGCAAGGTCGGTTGACGGCAATCCGCATTGATGACCGCCCGACCATCAAGAAGAAAACGATAAATTCGCAAGGCCGACAGGTCCTCGCCGCTGTCTCGATAGGCATTGGCGACAACAAGCCTGTCTCGCCAATCCGGATGCGACTCTCCGCTCATCAACAGGTTTTCGTATTTGCGAACCTTCGGCACAATCCCAAGCCTCCCGGCCAGGACAACACACTGAGTAAGGATTTGACGGTTATGCGGATCAAGATGCAGGGCCTCTTCATAGTTCAACAGAGACTCCTCAAGTCTGCCGAGTTTTTCAAAAACAGAACCCCGCAAGGCAAGAAGATCCGGCTCAAGCAGAATCTCCAGCTCAAGTCCGCTGAAGAGTTTCTCCCCCGGCCCATACAGGCCCCGTTTGAAATAAAGGGCGGTGAGCTTCAGGGAAACCCGGCTGTCATCCGGAATAAGTTGATGCAGTTCCTCAAGAGCCGCCACCAATTCATCCTCCCTGTTCAACCGCTCCAGCAGTTCAACCATGGAGATGTACACATCCTGGCGTTGCGGAGCCAATGCCGCAAGATGGGTCCACATGGTCAAGGCACCGTCATCATCACCGATTGCAAGAAGATCATCAGCCAGGGTAGCAAGGATTTCAGGATCGTCAGGGGACATTCTCAACAGACGCTGATACATCGGAATTGCGTCATGAAACCGTCCGGCGGCATCGTAAAGCATGGCCGCCCGTTTGAGCCAGCCAGGCTCAGGAGTCATTTCAACAGCAAAATAACGCTCAAGAGATGCCAGGGTCTCGGTCTCATTGCCCAGCGCTGCCTGGAGGTAGACGACATCGCGCAAAATCTCTTTATCAGCGGAGTGAAGTTTAAGATAACTTTCAAAACAGACAAGAGCCTCCTCGTGCCGGCCAAGGGCCTGATGGGCTTTACCTGCCCGGCGCAGCAACGTTCTATCATCGGGCTGATTTTTTTGAAGAACGGCCAGATGGGTCAGGGACTTCTCTGGTCTGTTTTTATTTTCAGCAAACAAAGCGAGTTGCTGATGCGCCTCCAGCATATCCGGCGAGTCAGCAAGAACCCGCCGCCAATAACGGGCGCCGATACTATCCTGGCCCAAAGAATCATGAATTTGTGCAGCCAGGACAACATCCTGCGAATCAGCATCCGGCGCCTCAGCCAGCATCACCGCGTAAGGGCTTGCTTTTTCATAGAGTTGTAAATCAAAATAAATACGTGCAAGCTGCCTGTCTACTCCAAGATCTCCTGGCATCAGTAAGTCGAGTTTCTCCAGAAACGGCAGGGCGTTCTGTTGTCGTTTATCCTTGATCAACACCTCGGTGATGCCGGTCAAGGAAAGGACATTGGCAGAATCCAGCACATGCCCTCTCTGGAAATAGGCCAGGGCTCGCTCCCCATTACCTTTTTTGAGCATCACATAGCCGAGAGCATTAAGATAAGAGACCCTGTCCGCCTTCTTTTCCAGCAGCAGCTCAAGCAT
The DNA here is from genome assembly GCA_034723545.1 of Thermodesulfobacteriota bacterium. GTDB lineage: Bacteria > Desulfobacterota > Desulfobulbia > Desulfobulbales > SURF-16 > JAGHCC01. The sequence goes on from JAYEPA010000089.1 coordinate 9,080, forward strand.
GTCATCCGCCTTGTCCATCTGCCGGAGACTGATTCGGAGACGTATAAGCTCCCATTGGGCCTCTTCAAGATTCTTTTTTTTCCGGAGCACAGCCTCATATTTTGTGACAGCCTCCTCAGCTCTGCCTTCCCGAACAGCCTGGCGGGCAGACGACCACAATTTAAGCCAGGCAGGTTTGGGCTGATTGAGTTGGCGCACCTGTGCTGACGGCGCCGCAAAGACCTGATAGTAATCATCCAGGGACAAGGCCAGAGCCTTCGAACCCGTAAGGGTCAAAAAACAAAACACAAGCAGGAACAGTATCAAAGTCCCAGCCTGTGTCTTTTTAAAAACGAACTTGCTATTTTTTAATTTCACATCATAAAAAAACTAGCTGCATTGAAGAGATAAGTTTCATGAATAAAATTCCTTGATGCGGCTGACCACGTATTCCTGCATTCCAGCAGTCAATTCGGAATAAATCGGTAGGGCCAGAGTTTCAGCGGCCGCCTTTTCCGCCTCGGGAAAGGAGAGATCCCCGTAGCCAAAATGGCGGATACATTTCTGCTTATGCAGGGGAACAGGATAATAAATTTCCACACCAATGGAATGATCAACAAGAAAGCGGAGCAGACGGTCTCTGTCCCGCGTCCGGAGCACATACTGATTATAAATATGGTAATCTACTTCAGTCTTTTCCTTCCCTGCCTCTTCCCGGTAAACAGCTGCCGGGGTTTCAATAACTCCGGCGTCAAGTAGACCGGCTTCCCGAAATAATTTATTATAACGTGCCGCATTGCGGCGACGGGCTACGTGCCAGGTCGGCAGATGTTGCAATTTAACTCGAAGGATGGCGGCCTGCAATGCATCAAGACGAAAATTGCCACCAATGACGGCATGATGATATTTCGGCTCGGCGCCATGATTCCGGAGAATCGCAAGTTTCCCGGCAAGTTCTTCATCATTGGTGACAATCATTCCGCCGTCCCCCATGCACCCCAGATTCTTGCTGGGAAAAAAAGAAAAACAACCGGCGGCGCCGATAGCGCCGGCCTTTCGCCAGACCGTTTGGCCATTTTTCATCATCGGGCAGACAGAACCGATGGCCTGAGCGGCATCTTCCAGCACCGGAATCCGGTATTCAGCGGCCAGGGCCATGATGCGATCCATGTCCGCACATTGGCCATAAAGATGAACCGGCAGAATAACCTTGATTTTTTTCCTGATTTTCCTGTCTGCCAGAACCTCGCCAAGGCGATCGGGATCGAGATTAAAGGTAACCGGATCAATATCGACAAAAATTGGTTGCGCCCCGAGCCGCAGAACACTGCCCATGGTGGCGAAAAAAGTATAAGGGGTTGTGACTACCAGATCACCAGGGCCGACTCCCATGGCTATCAGCGAAGCAAGCAGGGCATCCGTGCCGCTTGACACACCGACGCCGAAACCGGCCCGGCAATAATCGGCAACTTCCTGTTCCAGACCCTCAACTTCAGGCCCCTGGATATAACGGGTAGAATCAACAACAGCTGTTATTTTTTCCAGAATCTCAGCACGCAATGGTTCAAGCTGTGCATTTAAATCAAGTAAAGGTACGTTCATTATTTTATTAAAAGTTGAGTTTGGAATGCGAGATCAATGCCATCAGCCATCAAGCTTGCCACTGGTGAAAAACCTGATCAAGAAAATACTTTATATCCGGAATCTCCTGCTCAAGATATTTTTTCATTTTTTTCAGGAGATTCGCCTCAATCTGTCTGACTCTTTCCCTGGAGATACTGTATTGATCGGCGATTACCTGTAATGTCAGTGGATCATCGCTCAACAGCCTTGAGACGAGAATCGTTTTTTCCTTGTCGTTCAATGACTCTTTCAGTTTTTCAAGAATCTGGTTTAATCGCTCTTTCACCTCAATATCCGCTACGTTTTCTTCAACAGACGGGCCCGAGGAAGGAAGAAAACTCTTCTGGTCGTCATCGGAGTCCTCGCGAACCGGACTTTCCAGGGAGACATCCCAGTTGTCCATACGCTGACTCATTTCAATAACTTCACGTTCCTTGACATTGAGGCGCTCAGCCAGAAGCTTGGCATCAGGAGTGAACCCCTGAGACTCTAAAAGTTTCCTTTCTTTATTTAAGCCAAAAAAAAGTTTTCTCTGGGCCTGGGTCGTGCCGATTTTAACCAGACGCCAATTATCCATGATATACTTGAGGATATAAGCACGAATCCAGTAAGCAGCATAATAGGAAAATTTGACGCCTCGATACGGATCATATTTTTTCACCGCCTGCACCAGACCGACATTGCCCTCCTGGATCAAATCAAGAAAATTCTGCATCCAATATTTCTGAAAATCCATGGCAACCTTAACCACGAGACGAAGATTTGAGCTGACAAGCTTGTAGGCGGCCTCAGGATCACCGGTTTCATTAAAATGGATGGCCAACTCATCGGTCTCTTCCCTGGTCAGGAGACGATGCTGGCTGATTTCCTGGAGATAGCGATGCAGAGCCGGATTACTGACCGCCGGCAGATTTTTATCATTGGGCAAAGCCACCAGAGCATGGAGTTTCTTGTCATCCTCATCAGGAGGTATTCTTTCTATCTTATCATCCATGGAAGTTTTAGATGCGGCGTGGTAAATATTCGGCTTGGTATCGAAAAACAGCTAAAATCACCAGATTGTAAATATTTGGATAACAGCGAAGCGGTGTCAGCCTCATATGTGTACAGATAAGCGCAGACTTCGAGCAGGCTGACGAAGCATAGTAGTCTTATGTGAGTCAGTCTGATCGTGCACAGCTGGGGTGCTAGCCAAATATATACGCAGCGTGGAATCAATCTCAAGCCATTGAAAGACTCTGAAACGTAAACTCATAAAAATCAGTAACTATTCAGCTGCACCCCATCTTCGCCCATTTAGAGCTTCTCGAGTAGCATTAGTACGCTTCGAATCTCTAAATGAACAGGTAAGCGTAGACTCCGAATCTGGGGCACATCTGAAAAGTTACAGACCGAGTTTTTCGTAACATTTTTACACACGCTGAATAGTTACAAAAATCATTTATAAAAATCGAATTTAACTCAAAACAACAAAATTATCATACTGCAATTTTAGAGTTTTTACGAGATCATCTTTTTATGGATGATATGAACGGTCTCCGTTTCCCCTTGACAAGCACCATTTGCCACTATATATCACGTTAGCCATCAAGGACGCAGCTTTTATCACCTGGAATCTCTTCTCTCTTCAATACAATGAAAAACATACGTAATTTCAGTATCATTGCCCATATCGACCATGGCAAATCAACCTTGGCCGACCGCATCATCCAAGTCTGCAACATGGTGAGTGACCGTCAATTCAAGGACCAGATCCTTGACAATATGGATATTGAACGGGAACGGGGTATCACAATTAAAAGCCAGACGTTCTGCTTGCCATACAAGGCAAAAGACGGGAAAGAATACATCCTGAACCTGGTGGACACCCCGGGCCATGTTGATTTCAGCTATGAAGTTGCACGAGCCCTTGACTCATGTGAAGGCGCCCTGCTCCTCATTGACGCAGCCCAGGGAATTGAGGCCCAGACCCTGGCCAATCTTTTTCTGGCCATGGAAAGCGATCTGGAAATCATTCCGGTCATCAACAAAATTGATCTGCCCTCAGCCGATCCCGATGCCGTCGCTTTACAGATTGAAGAGGATCTGGGTCTTGACGGTGAACTTATTCAGCAATGTTCCGCCAAGACAGGAGAAGGCGTCGACAATATCCTTGAAGCAATTGTCCGCTATCTTCCGGCTCCGGAGGGGGATCCGCAGGAGCCTCTCCAGGCCCTCATCTTTGATGCCAACTATGATCCTTTCCGTGGAACGGTAATTTCGTGCAGGATTGTCAATGGCCGGGTCAAGGCCGGTGACACAATTGTTTTCATGTCCAATCAAGCCGAATACCGGGTTGAGGAGGTGGGGGTTTTTCGTTTAACCCGTGAACCCGTAAAAGAGCTGCAGGCCGGCGAAATCGGCTATGTTCTGGCCGGTGTAAAAACCGTCAGTGACACCCGGGCCGGCGACACCATTACCTTGAAACAAAGGCCCTGCTCCAAACCTCTGCCCGACTTCAAGGCAATACAGCAGGTTGTTTTTTCATCGATTTATCCTATTTCAACCGATGATTATGAAGACCTGACCGCAGCTCTGGAAAAACTGAAACTAAACGACGCCTCCCTGACCTTTCAAAAAGATTCCTCAACCGCCCTTGGTTTTGGCTTCCGCTGCGGATTCCTGGGTCTCCTGCATCTGGAAGTCGTCCAGGAAAGGCTGGAGCGCGAATTTGATATCCCGATCATCCTTACCGTCCCGTCCGTTGTCTATCATTTTTATCTCCAGGACGGCACCATGAAGGAGATTGATAATCCCGCCTACTTCCCTGATCCGGCCGGAATCGATCGGACAGAGGAACCCTTTATCAAGGCCACCATCCATATGCCGGAACGTTACATGGGTTCCGTCATGAACCTGTGCATGGAACGGCGGGGTGAAAATACCAACTACCACTATCCCATGCCCGGCCGGATTGAGTTCACCTGTGAACTGCCGCTGGCCGAGGTGATCTATGATTTTTATGATAAGTTGAAATCCATCACCCAGGGCTATGGCTCCTTTGATTACGAGTTGCAGGACTACCGGCCCAGTGATCTGGTCAAGCTTGATATCCTGGTTAACGGCGAACGGGTCGATGCCCTCTCCCAGCTGGTTCACCGGGCCAATTCCAGGGCGCGGGGACTGCATGCCTGCGAACGGCTCAAGGACGAAATACCACGCCAGATGTTCAAGATCGCCATTCAGGGCGCCATCGGCGGTACCATTATCTCCAGAACAACTGTTTCTGCTCTGCGCAAGGATGTCACGGCCAAATGCTACGGCGGTGACATTTCAAGAAAACGTAAACTGCTGGAAAAACAAAAGGCCGGCAAGAAGCGGATGAAGACCGTCGGCAATGTGGACATTCCCCAGAAGGCCTTCTTAGCCGTGTTAAAATCCGATCAGGGTTAATTAGTACTTGAACGGCAAGTACCCATCCTTATGTTAACACGGGTTGCGGGCGATTTTTAGTCGCGAAGATTTGTTGAAAAGCTAATAGCTAAAATCTTCATTTTTGAATCGAAGCTTAACATCTTGAATAAAGGTTATTTTTTGCTTTTCGCTCAAGCGCTCATTACGTTCTCTTTACGGTTGGGGACGGGTAAACGTCAGTTGCTTTTCAGATGATTCCGACGCTGAAAAGCGATAACCTGCTGCCTGGAATGCTTTGATCCCATCAGGATTTTCAATTCTGTTTTTCAGGATATAATCTGCCATCAATCCCCGGGCCCGTTTAGCAAAAATTGCAATGACCCGGGCCTTACCGTTTTTGATTTCCTTAAAATGCAGAGTGACAACAGGGGCGTTCAAGGATTTTGCTTTGATCACCTTGAAATATTCCGTTGATGCCAGGTTAATAAGCACGGGAACAGAGTGATTGATCAAAACGGCGTTGAGCGTTTCAGTGATACGCTCACCCCAGAACTGGTAAAGTGTTGTACCCCGCCGAGTAGCCAATTTAGTCTTCATCTCCAGACGGTAAGGTTGAATGAGGTCAAGGGGCCGAAGGCAACCATACAGGCCAGAGAGAATGCGCAGGTGTGTCTGGGCATAGTTAAGATCATCTTTTGAGTAGCTTGCCGTCTGAATCTGACTGTAAACATCCCCGGTAAAGGCAACAATGGCTTGTTTCGCATTTTTCGGGGTGAACGGAGCAGCAAAATTCTTGTACCGCTCAACATTCAGATCAGCAATGTTTTTACTGATTGCCATGAGTTGCTGCAGGGAGACTGAGTCAATCTTGCGTAGTTCATCAATCAGTATCTGTGATTCATGCAGATGATCTGGTAAGGTAAAATTTCCCGTAGGGCTGGGAGAAGAAAAATCTTGTCCTTTTGATGGAGATAAAATAACGATCATCAGCTGTAATTCCTTATGGTTAAATAGTAGTAACTATTCAGCGAGTATCTCAAAATGACCAAAACCACCGAATGTATCTATTCAGATGTGCCCCATATTCGTTTATTTAAGACTTTGAAGCATACTGGTGCTATTCGAAAAGGCTTAAATGGACGA
>JAYEPA010000090.1:0-15178 GCA_034723545.1 Thermodesulfobacteriota bacterium
AATCTTTTGCTCAGAGCCCCTTATCGCTCACAGGGGTGAGCTCCTATATATCAAATTATTCGCACCCCGCCCCACGTTTTTCGGTAGCTATTACATATGAGGCTGAAGATTAGTGGTAATCACATTTCCTCAAAATTGTCAATGATTATTTTTTAATGTTTCTAATTAGTTATAGGATACAAAGAGGCCAAAGGTATCTAAAAAGGAACACAAAAAAAGAGGGCTCAAAAAAATTCAGGCAAACGGTCATCTTGCAAGGCATGAGAGAGAGAGATCCCAGGCAAGGAGGAACATGACCGTTCACCCAAAAAAAATCGTGGAACTTATCCTGCTACGGTACAACTCTGATATTCAAAAAATAAGACGTGAGGGGTATTACAAAAAAATGCCAAAAAAAGAACCGCGCTTCAAAACTACAATGTTCAACAACTCCCCTCACGTCTCAGGACCATGGAGAATGGAGGAAGGCAAGAGTTTTAACAAGGAGGAAAAAACATTTTCTCGCCGTCTTTCTACATTCTGACTTATTCTTTATTGCAGATATCACGCCAACCCAGGCTTAATGGCCCTTAAAATAAGATTTTATTATAAAAACATCAAATTCTTAATAAAAACAATACGTTAATGCTTTTATTCAAATTTAACAAACAAATCTTATTTTCCACATCCTCTTTTTCTCCCTGATAAACCGAAAAAGTGCATCCCAAGTGTTGCTCATCAAAAAACAGACAAACTCACCTCACCCAGACAACACACTGTAAAATCGACAAAAATACTGCGTCCCATTTGATGCATCACTTTTTTTACCTAAAGTTGCATACCTCCTGACGGTTTCTCGCCTGAGCCCTTCAGCTGATAAGCACGATCCAGAAATTTCATTACCAAATTTTGCCGCTCCCCTAAAAAGTCAAAATTAAACGCAGAGACGCTGGTAGCGAGCCTGCGTTAGTCCACAAAAAAGCCCGCCTCAATTCGAGACGGGCCTAAAAAACTGCGATCAACAGAAGACTTCTTATTTTGAATCGGTCACCCCATGCAGAAACACTAGGAGGCTGTCCGAGAATAGACATTTTTTCTCAAATCGAGGCATTTACAAAAAATAAGCACAGTCATATGTGTGATATCGGAGTCTCGTAAACTCGCTTACCTACGAGCATTATTTTTTGTAAATAACGAAGAGTTGGGGGAAAAGGGCATTCTCGGACAGCCTCCTAATTTAATGGTAGTTGGTAGCCCTACCTGAACAGTTACAGCAGAACTTTGCAAAGCAGTTACTGAGGCGTTATTGTGAAAATTTGTGTAACCGTTCACCCTTCCTGGGAAAAAGAATAACGGCCTTTAAAAAAATCATCCACGCACTGGGACACCATCTGCTCGTCTTCAAGAACCATGTCCATCAACTTGGTGGCCCCGAGCAGGCGTCCCAGCATATCGAGCTTGTGCTGCATGGCACTGCTCTCCATGCTCGAAAGCCTGGCTTCAAGCATATCCCCCCTTTTTTCCACTAAAAATTCAAGCTGCTCAAGAATGCGGGTAATAAAATCTATTCGTAATGAACGATGGTCAAAATCACCACCCCCGCCGGCAAAACGCAGCATGCAGTGATTCTCGGCAGAATTCTCGCCGCACAGGACATCAACAATGGTGAAGTGGTAACCAAAACGGATATTAAAATGGAGATAATCTAAACCGATCACGGCGTAACTTGAAAAGGCGAAGCTTTCTCGAGCCGGTGGAATGCCGCCGGCCAGTTCAACCTTATCATAGGCATCCCAGTCAAAAGGTTTCTGCTTCCACTGCACATCCGGGTGGCCAAGACCTCGCCACAGGGCTTGAAAAGGCACGGATGTGATTCCGCCAAGGGGCACGGAACCGCTCTCCTGTGTTCCGGCAGTAATTCCGCCGCCCACATCAAATAAAAATACGTCAAGGGGCACATCAGCGACCAGTTTCAAGGCTCCACGACCAGTGCCCGGCCTGGCTGAAGAAAACATCGCCTGCACCGCCTTTTCGTGACAAAATCGGACGATATCGTGCATGGAACGGCAGCCTTCCGGCGTGAAATTTTCCCCTGCCGGATCAACAAGCTCAAGGGGCGTAATAAAACTCAAGACCTCTTGGAGGGTACGAAAATACTGATTTTTTTCTAAATGATCCACATCCTTGCGGATCAATGATTCGATTTTCCCCTGGTAAACAACACCCTGATCCCCATCAATCGTAACCTGGCTGTCATGTGCCAAGACTTGCGCTGCATTGCCGGTTCCTGCCAGGAAAGGCACACCAAATTCGCGGGCCACAGTGGCAAAATGGCTTGCCCGGCTGCCGCGTTCGGCAATGACTGCAGCAAGCCGATTGACAACCTTTACATAGCTTGGCGGTGTATCACGGGTTACAAGCACTGCTCCGAAGGGAATATCTTCCAGCTTATGGTTGTCATCAAGCCTGTAAACCGCTCCGGCAGCAACACCGCCCGCCGCCCTTTCACAACCATCAAGTAAAACAACAAAATTTTCCTCCTCCAGCGTCGCTTTCCGGGGAGCTTCCATTGCTGCGGAAATATGCAAAGGTCTGGATTGCAAAAAATAGAGCTTATCATCAGTATCGATTGCCCACTCGATATCCTGGGTCGTTTGAAAATACTTTTCAATTTTCATTCCCCAGTAGCCAAGAGTCTCCACCTGTTTTCCCGTTACGACCGAGTGCTTCTCCTTCCTGCTCAAAATCCCGGGATGCCCCTCCCTGGTCATTACATACTGATCAGGTATTGCCGCACCGCTGACCAGGGCTTCGCCAAACCCGCGAATAACATGAAGATGAAGATTGTCACTCTCCCCGGCTTCCTGCAGCGGCGCACGGGTATAGAGAACACCACTGCTTTTTGCCGGAACCATTTCCACCATCAGCACGGACATGGCGGTTTCTTCATCACTCAAACCGTTTCTGATACGATAAGAAAGAGCTGTGGGAGAATATTTTGAGGCCAGTACCTCCAGATAAGCCCCAATAAGTTTTTCCCTGGTGACACCAAGGATACTTTCATACTGACCGGCAAAGGAGCACTCGCCATCTTCACTGATTGCACTGCTGCGGACAGCAATGGTCAGCGGCCTGCTTACCGCCTGTTCCAGATCATCATAGGCTGCATACATGGCCAGCTCGATATCCGGCACCATCTCAGCTGTCCGGATACGCTCTTGTAACTGTCCGGAAATCCAGTCCAGAGAGTGGGACGAGTCAATATTAAGTTCAGAGAGCAGCTCATCAATCTCGCCGCGCAGATTATTGTATTCAATAAAATAGTGGTAACTATTGGCCGTCACAGCAAAACCATGGGGCACAGGGGCGTTCAGCTCGTTTTTCAAAATGGCGAGATTTCTTGCCTTGTTGCCGATATTTTTGTTGGCTGAATTTATTTCGTCCAGAGGGAGCACAAAGGGAGGTGAAAAATTGATCGTAGGCGGCGCCAGCAAAAACCGTATATAGAAATCAAATTTTTTATGGTAATCCTTAAGCGATACATAGGATACCGGAGACATTATTTCAAGACCGGCGACCATACCGGCGACCTGTTCGGAAAAAAGAGTAAAGCGCTTACGAATGCGGCAGAGATCCTCCTGGTGGTCACCATGGAAAAGATCCTGAAACTCGGCCATCTGCTCATGGCAATGGACATCGTAGCGCAGCAGCAGTTTAAAGGCTTCGTACTTTTCACGCATAATCGTTCCCGGAGCAAATATCCGGTACGACCAGTGCTTGAAAAGTGTGTTGAGTACCATATCGTTATAACATCAAAAAAAGAAAATTAGTCTCTCGCAGAGGCACAGAGTTCACAGAGTTTTTTCTCTGCGCCTCTGCGAGAGACTTTCATATAAACATAGTATTCAGCCGACCAGCCGATTTCAAGCAAGATCAGCTGTCACAGATTCCAGTGATTTTGGACTACTGACTTTTTTGGCAGCAATTTTTGTGACTATAAACCATGCCAGATAGGACAGCAACAGGGTCATAATATAGTAGAATATTGCACCGACCAGGATTGGTTCCCCGCCGGTCGACGGGATGCTGAGCATATATGCCTTGCCGAATAAGCGGCTGAGTTCCTCGGCACGATAATATACATTGATATAGGTGCACATAAGAAAGATCGGCAGGACATTACGCATGAGCCCCAGCAGAAATCCTTCTAAAAAATAATCATAGTAGACCCGGTTCAATTTTGCCTGATCGATATTTCTGGCAAGCCGTTTTGCCTTTTCATAATCCTCACATTTCATGGCTTCCTGGCGAATCTTGAACCAGTGTTGAAAATCTTTTTCCAACCGGGTGTAGCGCTTGGTAACAATGACCCTGTTCAGCAGTTTAGTAACCACAACAGTGACAAGAGCGAGCAGAGTCATAACAACAAGAGGGCCGAACACATGAAACGGCGTAAGGAGACGGTCAAGTAACGATGCCCCATATTGAGCCATGATCAATATATTGCCCCATAAGGCGTCCATGAACTCATCCATATCCATTCTCCATGGTTCCCGACAGAAAGCTTCGTTGCCTTCTGCCGGGACGGGTTAGTTAATAAATAATTCTAGATCCAGTACTCAATCTTCAAGAAACGGAAGAAGAGGAAGAACAGGGTACAGGCCAGAATAATCTTCAGCGTTTTCTCACTGAACATTTTCTGACAGCGACTGCCGAGCATACCACCGGCAAACCCGCCGATAATAATAGCGATGGCCAGCGTCATATCAGGCATGTAGCCATTTATGATATAACCGATGAACGAACCGATACTGGAAAAGCAGGTACCGATCAAAGAGATTGGCACGGCCACATACATGGGCAGAGCGGCAATGGTTGTCATCATCGGTACCAGCAGGAAACCACCGCCAATACCAAAGGCCCTTGATGCAACACCTACGATAATACCGAGAATAGCAAAGAGCAGGGGATTAATCCTGAATTCCTCACCCCAGAACTTAAAACGGTAATCCGTAAGACCTGATTTTACCGGTTCAATTGAACCCATTTCAACTGCGCCGCCGGTCTCTTTTGCTTTCTTGACCGCAGCGTTGAATTTCTGGGTCATGGCCTTGATGTTTTTTCTCTTGTTCATGGCCGCAGGGGTCATTTCCATGAGAGTTTTAATACCCATCAAAACAACCAGAATACCCAACCACTCCTTGTATGCTTTCATGGAGAGATGTTGGGTGACATAACCACCGAGCCAAACGGAACCGAGAAAAATACCGGAGCCAAAAGAGAGGCCGACCGGCCAGGCAACACGTTTTTCAACCACGGCAAAGCGGTAAAAAGAACCAAGCGGAGAAAACAGGGTGAGGGCGATATTTGATGGACGAAGAACGTTGGCGGCGTTAATACCAACCGGACCTGCGGTTTGAACAACCAGAGCCTGGAAGGCACCCATGAGCATACCACCGGCAGCGCCGATCATGGAAAAATAGGTACCAACGAGAATAGCGCCGATGGTAACCCAGATGGGATTCATATAACGACAACCAAGATTCATCCAGAAACCATTCTTCTCAACAACATAGGAACCGCCTTTGGTGCCGTTGACATAGACATCGAAGGCCGTGTTCGGCGCTGTGTGACGGTATGTTGCAAAAGAAGCGGTGAATTTACCGGTCGTCTTGTCATGCTTGATGGATGTACCTTTGTCCCAGTAATTGCCGGTAGAGGCATCACCGATGACACTACGGGCAAAGATGACAACCTTGCCCTTCTTGTTGCCCTCTTTAACAACGGTATTAATACCGTATTTATTCTCATGGGAAAATTTGAAAAAATTCCACTGCTCGGCTGTCTTGATGGGGCCCATCATGTCCTTGGCACTCACATCAGCAAAATCTTTCTTCAGCTTAAACATGGTGGTGTTATAGAGTCCGCCACCTTTTTTAAACGCAAAAGAAGGGCCACCAAATTTTTTATCTACATCTTTACCAAAAGCATCCCTGTCGCTGGTCAACATATAATAAAGGGGCGGAATAGCGGTATCGTTACCAAAACCAGCCTTTTTTCCTTTTTTCGGCAGTTTCTTTTTCTCAAATTTACCATTAGTATCCGATGGTTTAAACATGTCTTGCTGGGCCACGGCAATATAGAGATCCTGGCCCGGAGCAATAGTACCTTCAAATGTTACAGTATCTCCTGCCTTATACTTTGCGGCCGAAATACTGACCTCGGCAAAACATGGAACGGTAAATAAAAAAATCGCAGCAAACATCAAAACAATTGATGGCCATAAAATCTTCTTCATTTTTTCCTCCATAAATTTAGAATGGTTTTTGACTACACAGATGTAACTGTGATGACCTTTTCTGCCGTTGCACCTCCTGTTTAAATTAATTAAAGTTAAGACGTACTCTTCATATTTTTGCTCTTTGTGGCAAGCCAGGCACCAAAAAACGAAAAAGACAAGGCCGCCAAACTCCCTATGCAAAAATGAAGACCTATCGTTGTTGCTTCCCATGGAAAGAAAACGATTATGGCAAAACATCCTGTTGCGGCCAGCAGACCACTGATGACAATAAGGCTGACCTTAAGCCGAGGAAAATCCTCTCCCCCTTTGTCAACTATACCGTAGCCGCTGGCAGCAGCATTGAACGAAATGATAACAGGCAGGATCACGAGCAAAGTGGACCCGGAAAATATCATGGAAAAAAAGGCTACCAGGATAACAATACCGATCATTCCCGATAACGCGGCAGAGACAAAAATCCCCAGCGGGGATGCCGCAGCTCTTTTTATGTTTTCCACTGCAACCCGAGCCCCATCTACACATGTATCCAGCATATTCATCCTCTCAATTCAACTTTCCAATCTACTTTGAATCGGTCACCTCATGCATGGTCACAAGTTTAAGAGCATGGGTGGTACACTTGGTCACACAGGCAGGACGTAAACCGATATCAAGGCGATCCATGCAATAATCGCATTTGACCGCCTTGCCGGTTTCCGGATTCATCTGCGGAATATTCCACGGACAGGCGCCGGCACAGGCCATGCAGCCGATACACGTCTCCTGATCAATATAGACAATGCCGTCATCACGTTTGATCATGGCATTGGTCGGACAGATCGGCACGCAAAAAGGATCCTCGCAATGGTAACAGGAACGGAAGCGAAACTCGGTCCTGGGAACGCCGCGTACTGCTTTTAACGGATCATGGCTGATCTCGCAGAGAATCGGTCCAACCGGTAGACCTTTATTGGTTTTACAATGGACCTCGCATCCATGACAACCGATACAGCGTTTGGAGTCGAGATAGAGTATATATTTGTTCATAATTCGACCCTCCTTTTCGGGTTCTTGGAGCTGCGAAGCACGGAGACAATGGATTCACAGAGACAGAGACCACCACCGGCCGGATCCATGTCCTGCAGCAATCCTCCCTGCAGTTTCTGGTCACTCATACCGGCATGATAGGCCCTGGTCTGCAAAGGCACCTGGCGGCCAAAGCCGTGCACGACATAGATTGCCTCGGGATGAATAAAATCTGTGACATGGGCTTTAATCACGCCCGTGGTGCCGTCATGGGCAATGACATCCACCCAGTCTCCTTCCTTAATGCCAAGTTTCGAGGCAGCCCGCTTGTTGATCCAGGCGCTATTGTCCGGCATCAGCTCATGGAGAAGTGGATTATTGACGGTATGGCCATGGGCATGAACAGCCGTACGGCCAAAGACCAAGCGGAACTGGCCTTTCGGCGGTTTCAACGGACTCTCATATTCCTTCAGGGAAGGAAAGCCGGCATCGGTCAGGACCTTACTGATGATCTCAATCTTACCGGACGGGGTTTTGATATTCTTCTCCAGTTTTTCCTGGTCAATGGGAATGGGGGTGTCGGTCAATTCCGCATAGCCCTTTTCATCAAAATCTTCCAGGGAAACTCCGGTGGGCTCCAACTGCCATTTCCACAGCTCTTCAATGGAATTATAGGGGAAATTATCGCCAAATCCCAACCGGTCAGCCAGCATCTTGACAATTTCCCACATGGGCTTGGTATCAAGCCTGGGCTCCAGTGCCTTATTCCGTTTGATAAAACGGGGCTTATTACCCTTCTGGGCGACAATGGCGGAATCTCTTTCAAGATAGGTGGATTCAGGCAAAATCACATCGCTGTACCAGCCAAACTCGCTGTAATGGGTATCGATGGAAACCAGCAGATCACAGTTATCCAGAGCCCTTTTCTGGGCCTGGGGATCAGGAAAACAGTTAAAAGGATCATGGCGGTAGCAGATCAACCCCTTAATCGGATAGGGCTTTTCGGTTTCCATGGCTTTATAAAAGAGATGGAAGAGGCCGGGGCCCTTATCAAAATGGGTATACTTAGTGCCGACCTGATCAGCCCGCTCCTGGGTAGGTTTTTCGCTCACCATACTGCCCAGGGTACGCAGCCCCTTGACACCGCAGTCGCCTGGTGTCTTGGGCAGCAACTGGCCGCCCTCGCACTCAACATTGCCCATGAGGACATTCAGGATATGGAGGGCACGGCTGGCATAAAATGAATCACGATACCGGGACAGCATCCAGCCCGGATGGAAGATGACCTTGGGCCGGTCTTCAGCAACATCATTGATAAAAGCATTAAGAGCTTTGACCTTGACACCACACTCCTTGGCAGCCCATTCAGGCGTATAAGGCTCAATAAACTCAACCAGTTTATCAAAATCACTGACATAACGTTCAATAAATTCTTTGTCATAGGCCTCTTTTTTAATAAGGCCGTGGATTGTTCCCAGCAGGAAGGCATAATCCGTACCCGGCCTGACCTGGAAAAAACGGGTTGCCTTGATACCGGTCATGGACTGGCGTACATCCACATAGGTCAGCTTACCGCCGTTTTCCAGCATATCCATGACCTGATTGGCCTCGGCAATGCGCAGGGCGGCTAGAATATTACGGCCAAACAGAACCAGATGTTTGGCATTTTTAATATCATAGATGAAGCCTTTCCGGCCCAGGCCATAAACCGATTTACTGGCATGGTGGACATTACGGCCGCAGCCACTGTCATGATTAGTAAAGTTCGGAGAACCAAAACCATGGAGGAAGGACTTGAACATATCCGGAAATGGTCCTCCACGGCAGCTCATCATCATGGCCTCTGCCCCATGCTTTTCCTTAATTTTTTTCATCTTATCCGCGATATAATCAAGGGCGGCATACCAGCTCACCTCCTCCCACTGACCGGCGCCACGCCCGGCCTTGCGAATAAGGGGCTGTCTGGGCCTTTCGTTATCGGCCACCAGGGCCGGACCGGCCGAACCCTTGGCGCAAAGAGCGCCGCCAAGCAGATGCGGGTTGCCCTCAATCCATTTAATTTCGCCGTTTTCCACTTCAACTCGAATAGGACAGCGAACGGAACACATTCCACACATGCTCCATACTGTTTTTCTCATAATCTACCTCCGAGAATTATTCACCCAGAACCTGGGCCACTTTATCCTCTAATTCGTCTTTATCTATGGGTTTGACACAATACTCGTCTGCGCCCAGGGACAAGGCCTGTCTGACTGTTTCTATGGTGGGAAAGCCGGTCAGCATAATGGCCTTTACTTCAGGGCTTATTTTTTTCATCTCCTCCAGCACCTCGACACCGCTCATTTTCTTAAGCTTGATGTCAAGAATGGCCAGATCCACGGGATGATCCTTGACATGGGCCAGGGCATCCTCTTCCTCTGTGAATGTTTCGACGTCATGCCCTTTCCTATGCAGGATTTTCTTGATCATCACTCCTGCATCAAAGACATCGTCCAACACCAGAATTTTTGCCATTTATTTTACTCCGTCGATTGCAGGGAGACACGCTTCATCATTACGGGCACGACATACTTCTCTCTTCGATGAAAGGCGTTGTTTTTGATCCTGAATAAAACTATCAGTGAAATGACATAGGCCAGCAAAAAAACTCCATAAAGATTAATCCCCGGAATACTCAAACCCTTATCCGAA
The DNA here is from genome assembly GCA_034723545.1 of Thermodesulfobacteriota bacterium. Classification (GTDB taxonomy): domain Bacteria; phylum Desulfobacterota; class Desulfobulbia; order Desulfobulbales; family SURF-16; genus JAGHCC01. The sequence goes on from JAYEPA010000090.1 coordinate 9,977, forward strand.
AAATCAATCAGATAACATTGTCTTAAAGCTGTCTAAAATCACTTTGTTCTTCATTTTCACCACCACATTACATTACTATCACCTCCTTTGCTGATTTTATTTAATCCATACTGAAATCCCATCCTCATAAGGACTAACTCACAAATAAATTAGCAGACAGGATCAGCTTAAGATGCGTCTTAATGTCGCCTCAGAATGCTAAGTTATTTGGTAACTATTCAGCAAGGCAACCAGGGTAAAGATCCCGGCATCTATTTTACAAGTAACAAAATAAATTATATCGTCATTCCGGCATGTTTTTAGCCGGAGATAGCGTAGACTTCGATCCAGAAAATAGCCACACACACCAGCCTGGATCCCGGCTAAAAACATGCCGGGATGACGTAAGTGGACAATTTTAACTTATCGTGCTGATTCTGTGTTTTTTATACAGGCTACTCAGAATCTTGTTACTTAGAAGCTGCACCTCACGGAGTCTACGCTTACCTCTTCGCTCATTTAGGCCTGCTTGAGTAGCACAAGTACGCTTCGCAGACCTAAATAAACGAATCTAAGGCACATCTGAACAGTTACGGAACTGCGGTTAGGCCAATTTGGTGCCCGCCCTGAATAGTTACAGTTGTTTTTGAGCGAACCCTAAGCAGTTGCCTCATCAATATCCACCAATTGGATATCACCGACATACCCCTTGGTTTTGTAACGGGTAATGGATGCCATTTTTTTTGTTAATTCTCCAACTTTTTGAATATTACGAATAATCAAATCCAATTCCTCTGCTCTTTCATCGGAATCAGATAATTCTTCCCGCATGAGCTGAGCTGTTCCCAGGGCCGCAAAAAGCGGAGAATTCAACTCATGGGCAACGGTTCCGGCCATTTCAATAACTCCCTGGAGCTTGCCCCTTTCCATTTGTTCTCCGGATAAAAGATGCTGAGCCGTCACATCACGAATAATGCGAATAGTATATTCAAGCCTGCCATCCTGACCATAGAGCGGAGAATCCGTCATTTCCAGCCATTTACCGCCATAAGTCTGCTGACAACGCCACACGGCCTGCTGCCTGTTATCCGGGTCGGGCTGCTTACCATCGACACCCTCATTCTGCAGTTCCTCCGGGGTAAAATCCTTAAATAAACGCCCCAGACTGTCCTTTTCCTTGATATTGTACTTCCGGAGAAACGACCTGTTGGCCAGAACGATTCTCTGGTTGCGATCCAACACGACAAGCTGAAGTGGGATGCTGTCGATTATACTCTGCAGGAAGCGTTCATGCTCTTCATTCTGCCGAAAAAGAAGATTTATTTTCTGGTAATTCTGCGCGTTTTTGATGGCGCCACCGCCCTCTTCCGCCACTGTCATGGCAAAGTTGATCTCATCCTGGCTAAAATCATGATGATGATCCGTAAGCAGGCGTAACACACCGATAATTTTATGGCTGACCTTGATCGGTACGGCCAAAATACTTTTTACCCCTTCCCTTTCGGCCTCCTCCTGGAAATCGATCAGAGGATCACTGGTTGCGTCATAAATAATGACCGGCTCCCCCTTTAACACGGTATGGAGGTGACCCTCTTTTACGATGGCCCCCTTGGCGAGATATTCCTCGGAAAGGTTTGCTGAAGCCGCAACAAGTTCAAGGTGCCGGCGGCTAGGATCGAGCAGTCTGATTGTACAGGCCTTACAGGGCAGAATCGCCGGTATTTTTTCAACAATCAAATTCAAAATTTTCTTCAGATCCAAGGTGGAATTCACCAGCCGGGAGATCTCCCTCACCTGCTTGAGATAATCACGCCTGGCAGCTGTTTTCTTTTCCATCACAAAGATCCTGTTATCCTTCTTAATGAAACTTTAACATGCTTTCCAAAGATTCAGCGGCCGGCTGTTCGCTGGCCACAGGCAAACGAACGGTAAAGGCCGTGCCGGAATGAACCGTGGTCCCGCTTATAACAACCGGGCTTTGGACGGTGATGCTTCCTTCATGATCCTGAATAATTCCATAAGACACGGATAAACCAAGCCCAGTGCCCTTACCTACGGATTTCGTCGTAAAAAACGGCTCAAAAATCTTGGCCTTCACCTCGTCCGGAATCCCCTTGCCCGTATCTTCTATAACAGCCTCAACCTCCTGCCCCTCCGAACATATACGGGTAGAAATAATGATTTCTCCACCGCCTTCCATGGCATGATGGGCGTTATTGATCAAATTGATAAAAACCTGGCGCAGCTTCTCCGCATCACAGAAGATAAAGGGCATTTCCTCACTGTATTTTTTCGTAACCTTGATATGATCAATAATGAGGCCATGTTCGGTGACATCCACCACATCCTGGACAATCTCATTGAGCTGCATATAGGTCTTTTCACTGATACCCTGGCGGGAAAATTTAAGCAGATCGGCAACAATCTTCCGGCAGGCTTTGGTCTGACGTTCAATGACCACCAGGGACTCATAGCTTTCATCCCCTTCCGAAAAATCATCCTTCATCAACTGAGAATAGCCAAGAATAACGCCGAGGGGGGTATTAATCTCATGGGCAACGCCGGCGGCAAGTTGACCCACCGAAGCCATCTTCTGTTTATCCGACAGCTGTGCCATTACGGTTTTCAGCCTGGTCATATCCTTGGCAATACCTTCACAGCCAATCATCTTACCTGTTTCATCCCGAACCGCGTTGGCCGTGATAACCACCTGGAGAAGATCTCCGTCGGCGTTCTGAAGTTCAATCTCAAAATCACGAACAAAGCCTTTTTCATGCAAGGCCTTGACATAGATTTCAAGTTCCGATTCGTTATTAAAGATATCCAGAATATTGAGATCCTCCGGCCACTCTTTATAGCCCAGCATTTCCAATCCACTTTGATTGATATCGGAAATACTGCCTTCGGAATTACAAAAATAAACCATATCCTGGGAATTTTCGAAAAAATGGCGAAATTTCTTCTCCGATTCGGAAAGTTCCCGGGTCCGCTCCTCCACCATATCCTCAAGATGGACATTCATTGTTTGCAATTCACCAGTGGCATCTTCAAGTTTTTTATTGGCCGTGAACAGTTTCGACGCCTCTGACTGGATCGCCTTATAAGCGGCCAAACCCTTGTGGTAATAGATGATGACGGCGAAGAGGGAAATCATCAGGGTGGTATTGAATCCGCCGGAATAGGGAAAAAGAGATTTCCATATCTGCTTATGGTCGGAGAGGACAAGAATCTGCTTCAGGATATGGCCGACCCCACGGGAGATTGAAAAAGCGGCCATGGCCATACAGAAATAAAAAAGAAAACCCCAGATAAAATTCTTAGAATCCAGACTGCTTAAAAAATAGGCGTAACGCAGGGCCAGGAAGGTAATCAAAATCATCAGGCCGGAGCCGATGAGATCAATAAGGACTGTGGGATACATGGGGAGAGTGTGCATTATTCTTCTCCCTTATGTTCAAGATAAAATGTCCTGAGGCTGATCAACAGACAAAAGGCGGCCGGCACGCAGAGCAGATGGTCCATCTTGGCGATATAAAAAACGATCTTCGGCAGAGTAAAAGGCTCCAGCATGACAGCGCTCCAGGAGCCGCTATTCATAAAATCATCAGGGGAAAGAATCGTTTCAATGGCATGGCCGGTAAAGGCGAGAATATTCCAGAGAATCAGCAGAACACAATAACTACGCAAATACTGCCAGCCCTTGCTGACCAGAGCGGCGGTACGGCGGGTATGCCAGTACAGATAGGCCAAGCCGCACACAAAAAGGACATGGGACATCTGGTGGACATACAATCCTTCCGGAGCACCGTGGGCCTGAAACGCCTGGGAGACGCCTGACAGACCAAGCAACAGAAAAATAAAAGTAAATGAAATTATTTTAAATAAATATTGTCGGATGATTTTTATTGTCCTCCATGGTCCATCTTAAAAAATGAGCAAAACTTATACCAGCACAACAACAACAGTTTTAGTTATCAAAAAGATATAATTAATTCAACAAGTTAAACTTATTAACCAATCAATGTGCAGTTTAAAATCCTCCATAAAAGGGCTAAATCCCCTTTACACTACTTTTTTTCACCCAAACTGCAACTTATATGTTTCACTCCCTCCACTCTCTGTCAAATAAATTTTGTCTTTCTGACAGGTTAGGACAACCTGATATTTTCTGCAGAATTCTGGTTGTTCATAAACAGGATTCATACTTATAAAAATAAGGAAGTTGGACTGAAGGCTTATAGGTCGTGGCTCATGACTGGCCCAAAAAGTAAAAACCTTCAATTTGTTCAGGACTACGCCTGGAAAAAGAGGCTTCTTCAGGGCATTGTAAAGTTGAGCAACTCAATTCGAATTCAGTCAGAATAAAGGCCCCATTGACAAAGTCTGTTTCCGACCTCCTGACTTATTCATTTTTAACGCAACTCATGTAACTTCTCAATAAGTGGGGGTGTACAAACTGCCTCCCCCTTTGAAAAAGGGGAATTGAGGGGGATTTTTTTTAAGTTGCCACCACTTATTGAGAAGTTACCAACTCATCACATAACATATTTAGTGCTTGAACGAAAAGTCAAAAATAACCTTTGTTCAAGATGTTAAGCTCAGATTTCAAAATGAATATTTTAGTAGTTAGCTGTTAACAGCTAATCGCTAATCGCTAACAGCTTTTTGACAAATCTTCGCCACAAAGAATCGCCTGTAACCCGTGTTAACATTAGGATGGGTACTTTCCGTTCAAGCACTATTTAACAAACAAATCTTATTTGTCCACATCCTCTTTTTCCATGGGACCACCCAACAGGTGCATCCCTAATGCTGCTCGCCAAAAGCAAACAAACCCACAACATACTAAAAAAGCGACAAAAATGGTGCGCCCGAATTGCTGCATTTTTTTCTCACAACCCCCCCACAGCTTCTCACCTGACCCTTCAGGTGAGAAGCAAGATCTAAAATCTCATTACCAAACTTTAATGCTCCCTTAAAAAGGGAAAATTAAATACCGAGACGCGGTAGCAAGACTTTGAGACCACAAGCTAACTATTTGATTTTTTTTGTAACTATTCAGCAAGGCAACCAGGGTAAAGATCCCGGCATCTATTTTACAAGTAACAAAATAAATTATATCGTCATTCCGGCATGTTTTTAGCCGGAATCCAGAAAATAGCCACACACACCATCCTGGATCCCGGCTAAAAACATGCCGGGATGACGTAAGTGGACAATTTT
>JAYEPA010000091.1:0-4015 GCA_034723545.1 Thermodesulfobacteriota bacterium
GGTGAACAATCACGGTGGTTTTGGAACATGGCGTGAAGCTATCTCTTTTAACCCAAATGATTTATCTGAAATATTGAAAAACAACCGCTAATCAGAGGAAAGGGATGTTTTTACCCTCCCCTCTCCATAAGGAAGGACATAAATACAGGGTAAAGATTAGTCAGAATTTTTTAAAACTCTCAGAGGCAAATCGGAAAAGGTACCTAAATTTTTTTGCGCGTTTTTTAACTCTCAGGGCAAGCTGTTGAGCTGAAGAAATAGGTGGATTTCTTTAAGAGCTGAAGTCAAGAACTCTATGGCCAATTACAAAAAAGAAATCGACGGTATTTAGGTGTCCATTTAGGTGGCTAATGGCCATATTTTTCGGTAATACTCAGTAACACTAAATGAAAAGGCAACCCACTTGTGACAAATTGCAAACAGATGAGATACTCCACAAGCTCCGCAAGATATGCGCCAATTTTTTTACCTGGTATTTTCGAAACGCTCCGCACTGCGGAGCGAATCTTCAGGGGGCATCAAACCTATAAATAACACACCTGCCATGCCTTTACCTTTTTGGTATGCACACTTTTGGCGGGTTTTTTTGTGCCCGTAAGAGCCGGGCATGACCATTTTCAAAGGTTTTATACAACAATTATTCTGGATTTATACAACGTTGTATATTTTAAACAACTTCTCACGGATTTATGTCATTCAATCAAGTCATTCAATCTTGAATGAGAGCATTTCTTTCATTGAATGAATTGATTGAATGATTTAATCGCCAGGAGTCTTTTTCAGCCTGTATCGAGTCTTTTGCTTGCTCGGACCGTATAATTCCAAAAAAATTAAGCTTGCGAGCAGGCTGGAAACCGTGCTCACGGCTGATCGGCTGTTTTCCAGAAGTAGCAATTCCCGGCATTCGCTGTTGTTTATGGAACCCTTCTCTTCTACGTACTTATATATTGAAGAGGGACATGCTAAAAAGGTTCTATGACAGGGGACACGTAGTTTTACGATTTTTCTGAGGTGCCGGAGAGGGGACTAACTATAAATATTGAGGGCGTCCCGTATTCCATTGAAGGATTTTTTGTTGACAGAATTTTAAAGTGTGGCTATTTTTTAATTAAATTATGTACACAGCGAGAGAAAACTTATGGAAACAATAGGGGTTAAACAACTTAGAGATAATCTTAGCCGCATTCTCAAGAGCGTCGAGAAAGGAACAGTGGTAAGAGTATTGCGACACGGTAAAGACGTTGTAGAGTTACGGCCTATTACCAAGAGCGTAGAACAAGATTTGGTGAATCGTCTTCGAGATAAAGACCTTCTGGGAGGTGGAACAGGGGAAATTGGGGTTGTTTTAAAAACAGTCAGGAATGTGAAGCCCGAAATGCCGGTTTCTGACTTTGTGATACAGGATCGAAGGTGATTGCCTATTTTGATAGCAGCAGCATCGTGAAATGGTTTTTTGACGAACGTTTCACGGAATTGGCGAAAGATATAAAAAATAGAGCAAAGATTGTTGTTACGTCTCTCATTGCCTTGCCTGAAGTCTCATCGGCTATCAACCGTGCTTGTAGAGAAGGTCGTTGCGCGAAATCGGAAATGGAGCCGATACGAAACGAATTCTTGCGAATTTGGCCTAAATTCCAGTGGATTAAAGTGAACGAAGAGCTTATGCAGCAAGCAGGTGAACTTATTTTTGAGCACAATTTAAGGGGCTTTGATGCTGTCCATTTGGCTTCAGCTCTTTTGTTGAAACAAGAAGGTGGGGCAATTGATCTTTTTTTTTCTTGCTTCGACCACAATTTGAACCGAGCTGCTCGGAAGGAGGGTTTATTGACTCATGAGTTCTAAACTCTATGCCAAACGTCCAATCAGCACCTCATAGTGGACCTTCTTCATCCCGCAAAGCGTGGACGACCGTTTCCTCTGCTATCAAGACAGGCTATTGTACCCGATCTATCGTCCTTGCCAGGGTATACACTCCCTTCACCACAATCAGCTACTGCAGAACGGGAGAGATGATAGGTGACTCCTTTTTTTAGGCATAACGTAGAAGTCGCTGGCGGCGGGGAAGTCAGCAGGATTTTCCCGACCACGCGCACCGAATGGTCATCAGCGCCCCTAGTACTGCTGCGCAGTCCTGGAAGACGAAGATGTTCCCTCTTCATACGAGGGACCTTACTCAACGATTTCGCGAATTGAGACTTTCCGGCTTTTCCTACGCAAACTATTAATAAACTGTTGATATATACTCAAATTGCCATGTGAAGCCGCAAAAACCATTTCTACTAAATGCTCGACGCGAGGTCTATGTTGCGAGTCGAGTCCATATTCGTGCAGTAATCCATCAATGTTATAAACATGCTTGACAATTTCATTAATGCGGTCCAGGTCAACCTCTTCGGAAGTCGCCGCATGGTGATAAGACAGCAACATCTTATGAGACCGTTCTTGTTGTTGCTCTTCTGCAGGAGACACCATTGAAGATAGATAATCAGATACTTTCACCTCAACATGCGTTTCACACGCTGGGCAATCTATTGCTGGTGGCAAATACTCGTATGTCACTTTCCCTGTGACCATACCAGCACATCTTCCCAAGGGAGAAAGACGGCAAACAGTGGGTTTATCTTCCATCAACATACAACCCCACGCATCTTTGCTGGCCCACAGCGGTAAGGCTCTTTTATGGTAAAAATAGACCTCATGGATTGGGTGCAAAAAAGGACAAATACTCTCTTCGGCATTTTCGGGTCGAGTATGTACATCAGCATTTACCGGCAAATATCGTATGTATGGAAAAAACAGGCGGTATTCCTCAATATAGAATAATTCAACTAATGGGGGCTTCCGATCAAATAAATCGATAGTAGAATTAACGTCATAGAATTGGGCACCCTTCGACGACAAAATGCGAAATATATCATGAATATTGATCATCAGGTAATTCTTGTTTCTGCAGCACTCCCCTTTACAAGCTTTCAGACAGGCTTGAGGATCGAATCTAATGGTTCCATAATAGTCCACAGGAATACCGGTTGTCTGTTGAACACCTATGGGTATTATCCCATACCCAGGATCACCTAATAGGTCTGGAGAATACTCCTCACTTGTGTCAGTAATCAATTCCATAAGATGAGGATCATTTTCAATGACATCTACAAATTCTCCTAACCCATCTTTCCTCAAGGTTTCCATTAATTCGGAATATGATAGGTCGCCATACTTTTTTAACAGCATTTCAAGTATTTGTTGATACATATACCAGTATTCCCCTCTAATACAATTCGCTTCATGTTCGCAGCTATCTGATTTTGAGGATAGTGAAAGTACTAGTCTAAGGCAAGGGCATTATCGCGAGGTGTCGTCTGAAGGAAGCTGGAGTGCAAAGGGATGAGCCGATCATACTCGAAAAGGCGATGAGCCCGACAGGGGGGAGCCAATAATATTCGGCGTGTTGGCCGTAGGCCTGGGGTGGGCGGCATGGGTGGATACAAAAGATCTGGCCATGATAAAGAAAGAATTTAATGGCGACTAGTCCAGTTACCCTCAGGTTGGTATGAAAATTGGGGACAATGGAAGATTAATCCAACTCAGTCAACAACGAGTTTTCTGAATTGTCCCAAAAGGTGTCGAAGGCTTGTCAGGGCGAATAGCCCGACACGAAGGTTATTTTGTCAGTTGGCGGTTGGGAAGATGGGTCAGCCTGGAGCCGAAGTTGCCCGTTTTTTTGGAGTTACTACTTCCGCAGTGGTACGGGCGGCTAAAACTCAAGAACTCGAAGAGGTTCAAAAGAACTTGTAAAGTTCATTCAGAATGGCGTCCCGTAGTTCATGAGACACAGCGTCCCATAGTTCATAATAAATACGGAGTTGATCAACCATGGGACAAGATGTGCTGTTGTAACAATAGAAAATTAATGATAAAAAGAAATAAAATCGCTTATTTTGTCGCTTATCCTCTTAACCAATTGCGGGAGGTGTCAAACTATGGAAGCCTATGAATTTAAAACAAAAATAAAAAA
>JAYEPA010000092.1:0-3999 GCA_034723545.1 Thermodesulfobacteriota bacterium
CGAAGTGCACACTGAGATTTTAAACCGGACGCAAAAGAAAATTTTACCCTGTTTGGCAAAAGCTTTATCCGGAACGGATTTGTATCTGGCCGGTGGAACTGCGCTGGCATTGCAGACCGGGCACCGCCCTTCAATTGATTTTTATTTTTTTGCCAAAAGAATAGGTGATCCGGAACAATTGTACAGGGTCCTGAAGTCGGTTCATCTCGATTTTATGATTTTATCGGAAAGTTTTGAGACGGTATATCTGGACATCGATTCAGTTCAGGTCAGGTTCATTGGTTATGACTATCCGATGCTTCAGTCTCCCCTTGTGTGGAATGACTATCATCTTTATTTGGCCGGCATAGACGATATCGCCTGTATGAAACTTTCAGCCGTGACCAACAGGGGTGTTCGCAAAGATTTTATTGATTTGTATTATATTGTCCGGAATTTTGGCTCACTTGAGCATTATATTGACCTTTTTATCAAAAAATTCCAGCAGCAGGACATTGGTCACGTTGTTAGAAGCCTTGTTTTTTTTGAGGACGCAGATTTGGAACCTGATGTTAAAATGAATGTTGAACTGGATTGGCAGGACGTAAAAAGGGCTTTTGAGAGCTGGGTTAAAAAAATATCAAAATGAAAAAACTCCCTATCGGTATACAGACTTTTTCTGACATTCGCACCGGCAACTATTGTTACACGGATAAAACTCCATTAATCGATCAGTTGGTGAATAAAGGTAAGTTTTATTTTCTCTCCCGTCCTCGTCGTTTTGGCAAAAGTCTGCTTGTCGACACCATTGCCGAAGCATTTATTGGTAATAAAGAGTTGTTTTCAGGGCTGCATCTTGAAAATAACTGGGACTGGGAGCAAAAATATCCGGTTATACGGATTGATTTTGCCCAGGGAGTTTTAACGTCACGGCAGCAGTTGGAGACAAGCATTCTGGAGATGCTTCATATTACGGCCGGACAAAGCGGCATCTCTTTGAGAATGAAGGAAACGCATCTTGCCTTCTCGGAGTTAATCCGTGAACTCCATCATAAAACGGGCCAACGGGTTGTGGTTCTTGTTGATGAATACGACAAACCCATCCTTGACAACATTACCGATCCTGAGACTGCAGAAAAGCAGCGAGACGGATTGCGAAATTTTTATTCCGTACTCAAGGCACAGGGTGCCCATCTGCGCTTTGTCATGCTCACCGGGGTATCAAAATTTTCTAAAGTATCCCTTTTTTCCGGGCTGAATAATTTGAAGGATATCACTCTTGATAAACGATATGGGGCGCTCTGTGGATACACCCAGCAAGAACTTGAAACGGTTTTTCACGAGTATCTCGATGGTGTTGATCTTGACCTGGTACGGCAGTGGTACAATGGTTATAATTTTTTGGCGGAACCGGTTTACAATCCTTTTGATGTTTTGCTCTATCTCGACAGTCGCCAATTTCAGCCCTACTGGTTTGAAACCGGTACTCCATCCTTTCTCGTCCGCCTGCTTGCAGATAAAAAAATTTTGATTCCGGAACTGGATGATTTAACAGCCGGAGAAGAACTGCTCAGCAGTTTTGATATAGATTTTATAGAACCGGAACCCCTACTCTTCCAGACCGGCTATCTGACCATAATTGAAAAGGAACATTTGTTTGACCAGGAGTATGTCTATCATCTCGGTTTTCCAAATCATGAAGTTAAAAAAAGTCTTACCGGTTCCATCCTGCATTGGTACGTCCAAGATCAGCGCCCATTGAAAAATAACCAGATGTCTCTTTTTAAAATACTGAAGACAAATGAAATTGATAAATTAGAGACACTTTTCCACGCTTTTTTTGCTTCCATTCCCCACGACTGGTATCGAAAAAATACTATCGCGGAATATGAAGGCTATTACTGCTCTGTGATTTATTGCTATTTCACAGCCCTTGGCTTGAATGTCCGGCCCGAGGAGTCAACAAATCATGGACAGATCGACATGACAGTACTCTTCAACGACCGGGTTTATATCATTGAATTTAAGGTGAACGAGCTTACCGGCCCCGGCCGGGCGTTAGCCCAGATAAAAGAGAAAAAATATTACGAGAAGTATGCCGGCCGGGAAATATATCTGATCGGGGTTGAATTCAGTAAGGATGAACGGAACATTACCAGCTTCGAATGGGAGAAATGTGGTAAAAGTTCACCAGCACCTCATTTTCGTCCATTTGGGCCTTCTTGAATAGCACTAGTATGCTTCGAAGTCCCAAATGAACGAATCTAAGACACTGGTGAGCTTTTACACTCCGAGTTTTCCTAAGTTATGTAGCCCCTGGTGAACTATTACGAAATGTGATTGCCGGGAGGCATACCGACAACCTCCCCCTTTATTAACGGGGGATTGATGGGGGTATTTTTCCCACAGGTCAAAAATACTCGCGAGTATTTTTGACCTGTGGGAAAAATAGTAGTATATTTTGTAACCTCAATAAGTGGTGGCAATTTTACCAAAACAGATCAGACTTACGAAATTACCAGTTGTGCGGGAATCTGTAGGAGACCGGCCCTCCGGGCGATATGATGAGGGTTTGCAGCATCAGCCGAACATAATCGCCCACAGGGTGGGCTCCTACATTAAACAAGCACCACCATTTATTGAGAAGTTACTATATTTTTTTGTTATGTTAACACGATATTTGAAATCACAGGTTATTGATGACCTTGAAAGAAAGATGGTCTTTGTCGGTGGCGCCAGACAGGTTGGGAAAACTTCTTTAGCCAAGGATATCCTGGCCGGACGTCAGGGGTACCTGAACTGGGACATTGCTGAACATCGTGAAAAAATTCTCAAAAGGGAATTGCCTGTAGCCGAGCTTCTGGTTTTTGATGAAATTCACAAATACCGCTCCTGGCGGAATTACCTCAAGGGGCTTTATGACAGCGCTCCGAACCAGAGGCAGATTTTAATTACCGGCAGCGCCCGCCTTGATTATTATCGGTTTGGTGGGGACTCACTGCAGGGCAGATATCACTACCTGCGCCTCTTTCCCCTGTCCTGCGCAGAACTGGCTTCACGTTCAAAAGACGACATGCTGGAACTTCTCGAACTTGGCGGTTTTCCGGAGCCCTTTTTCAGTTCCTCCAAGGTGGAATCACTCCGTTGGTCGAGGGAATACCGCAAACGCATTATTGAAGAGGACATTCAGTCCCTTGAGAGAATACATGATCTTGGCAATCTGGAACTTTTAATGCTGCGATTACCGGATCTGGTTGGATCGCCTCTTTCCATTAATGCTATTCGGCAAGACCTTATGGTAAGCCACAAAACCGTGGCCAACTGGCTCAAAATTCTGGAACGGCTGTATGCCATATTCCGGCTGCCACCATTTGGCTCTCCCAAAATCAGGGCGGTTAAAAAAGAACAAAAACATTACCATTTTGACTGGACACTGATTAAAGAGCCTGGTCTTCGTTTTGAAAATATGGTTGCCATGCATTTGTTAAAATGGGTCAGCTTTCAGGAAGATACTCGAGGCCGCGATATTGAGCTTCGATATTACCGCGACGTGGATGGTCGGGAGGTTGATTTTGTTGTTGTGGAAGAGCAAAAACCTATCATCTTTGTTGAATGTAAATGGAGCGATGGCCCGATTAGTAAGGGTCTTAAATATCTTAAAATCCGATTTCCTGAATGCGAAGCCTATCAACTTGCGGCAACAGGAAGCAAAGACTATCTGTCCCCTGATAACATCAGGGTCTGTCCGGCTCTTGATTTTTTGTTAACGCTGGTATGATGGCCCGGAACGGTGGTTAGGCCAATTTGGCGGCCCCACGTCTCTGTAACAAGATTTTGAGAACTATGCATAAATATTGCAAAAACAGCATGATAGGTAAAAACGATCCTGGCCCATGCGGATGCCGAAGCATTTTTTGGTAATAAAGAGTTATTTTCAGGGCTGCACCTTTCCCAACGATTGGTATCGAAAAAATACGATCGCGGAATATGAAGGCTATTACTGCTCTGTGGTTTACTGCT
>JAYEPA010000093.1:0-3978 GCA_034723545.1 Thermodesulfobacteriota bacterium
AGATAATCGCGGCGGGTAGAAAGAGAACAATGGTATTCAACAGCCTCTCACCGATGACTTCCAGGACAGGTCGTTTGTAGAAAAAGGAATGCCCGAAGTTCCCGTGCAGGATACTCCCCAGGTAGTTCGTAAATTGCTTATGAATTGGCTGATCCAGGCCAAACTGGGCCTTGATACGTGCGATGGTTTCTGTTGACATTTGGGGGGAGATAAAGAAGATCGAAGGGTCACCGGGCATCAATCGAAACATAGTAAATGTCACCGTAAGGATGACAAATAGCGTTATCACAGTCATGATCAGGCGATTGACTAAATACCCCATCAGTTATCTCCACCTACTGAAAAACCGATTGATGCCCGGATCTTTATCTTCTCTTAAAAACTTTTATAAAAACTACTTATTGAAAACGGCAATCTAAAATCCTACTTAACCGGCCTGATGCACGAGAGCGAATCCTTGTTGACAACTCCATTGTATTGTTCAATCCATCCCGTAAAATGTGTGTGATTGTATGCGTGGATCTCCTTACGTGAAAAAAGAGGGATATGGGGAAGGTCATCGGCCAGGATCTCTTGTAACCTGAAGGCTCCTTTGCGGGCCTCATCCCAATCAAAGACCTTTAGCCATGCGTACATTGCCTCCTGATATTGCTCGCCCTTGTATGCCATCATATTCCATCCATATTGATAGATTTCTTTAACATCGAAATAGTACTGGAGGTGGACTGGATAGGGCTCGACAATGTTTCCGAAGACGATCGCGTCAAACTTGTTCTCCCACCACACATTGTTAATTAAGGTTGGAAACGCCACAAGGTTGGTTTTAGCGTCAATTCCCAGTTTCTTCCACCATTGGGCAATCAAGATGTTTGACTGGGCCTCCACGGGATGTGTTGCCTGAGTGTTGGAGATGATCTCAATGGATTTGATCTTTTCGCCACCATACATCTTGAGGCCAACTCCAGGTATGACTTGCGAGCCCTCGATTTTTGGCTCTTTCTCCCATGTGTATCCTGCCTTCTTTAAAATAGAAATGGCCTTTGAATAACGGAAGGCTTCGGGTTTTCCAGTGCCATAGCCCTCCACATTCCCGTTGTACCAAAACTCCAGACCTGGGTTCTCGATGGCGTTGGCCATGGCTCCATGGTTTTGGAGTACCCTCTTGACCAAGAATTCCTTATCGATCACATAGGCGAGGGCCTTCCGTAACGCCTTGTCATTCAACGGTTTTTCCCTCAGGTTGAACCCTACGAACTTGACATCATGATTATAGGGCTCCGTGCTGACAGTCAGTTGTTTTACTTTTTTCAACTCCGGAACAAAGGCTGCATCCAATCCACTCCAGATCGTGTCTATCTCTCCCCCTTTTAAGGCCAACACCGCTGACGAGAGATTCCCGTAATACTTAAACAGTATCCGATCTACAAAAGGTCCATAGGTCACTGATCCTCCATCTCCGGTAGAGACGGCTTGTCCTTTGAAAAACCAGTCATTGTTTTTTTCCAGGAGGATGTATTGGCCCTGTTTTTCTTCCGCAAATTTGAATGGCCCGGTACCCACTGGGTTTTTAACCACATAGTTGAAGATATATTTCTGCGGGCTCTCATTCTTTCTCGCTTCAGCAACAATCTTTGACCATTTGGCCTTCTGAAGAATGAGGGTCATAAAGGTCCTGTAATAAAGAATCGTTGTCTTTTCCTTGAGGTGGAATTTTAAGGTGTATGGATCGACTACCTCCACTTTTTCCAGCATATCAATGGTATTGTAATAATTAGCCGCCTCGAATTCACCGAAGAAATCCAGGGTGAACTTGACATCCTCAGCAGTGAATTTGCTCCCATCGTGCCACTTGATTCCTTTTTTCAGCTTGACAACAACGGTCTTATCGTCAATCCACTGTGGCATGGATGCTGCCATATAGGGTATCCATTCTAATGACTTAGGGGCATATGCATAAAGTCCCCGTGGGGCCATATAGCCTCCGCAATAGATCATCTCAATGATATGCCAATTTTGCTCGGTTTCGGCACTCAAGGGGTTTAGTGTTTGCGGTTCCATGACCAATCCGATTTTCACAGTAATTTCCTTGGCCATCGCCGAAGAGGGCATTAAAAGACCCCCAACAATACCAAAGCACAACAGCATTGTAACGGTAACGATAGTTTTCATTTTTTTCGTCTCCATGATTTCCTCCTTTTTTATAGTGTTTAGGGTTTTCTTTCTCTTCTCCTTCCTTTTTTCTCTTTCTTCCAGAATATATTGCTACTCCCAAATACCCAAAGGTTCAGGAGGTTACCGTGTGGCCGCTGTACGGTAAATTCCTAACACATCCTCTTCAGCCATATTTCGAGGATTGGACGGAAGAAGACGCTGGGCCACTCGAAATGCCTCCCTTGCCAGATCATCCACTTCGGTAGACTGGATACCGTGTTCTGTGAGATATGGGGAAACCCCAACGGATTCCATCAAGTTAATAATACCGCTAACCGCCTTTTGACTGGCCGCCCGGGAATCCAGGTTGTCCACATCCTCTCCAAGGAACCGGGCAATCCGGGCGTATGTCTCTTCATTATCGACACGGTTAAAATTCACAACCCACGGAGCCATGATTGCCACTGTGCGGCCGTGGGGAATATGTTTTACGGTATCCAGCGGATAAGCCAATCCGTGGATGGCTCCCAGACCACCGTTACTGATTGCAAGGCCTCCGAGGGTGGCAGCCAAGGACATGCCTGACCGTGCCTCCAGATTACTTCCGTCCTTTGCAGCCCTGGGTAAGTGCCTTGCAATTAGTTCAATACATTCTCGTGCATAGGCCTGAGCAACAGGGTTCGTTGTTCGCGCCGTGTATGCTTCGATTCCATGGACCAGGGCATCAAGACCCGTGTCAGCAGTGAGACTGGCTGGCATCCCAATGGTCAAGTCGGGGTCGACAATTACAACCCGGGGGATCACATGCCGGTCCCAGATGGCCTTCTTCGTCCCGCTCTCCGGGTCGTCCACCACAATGGCCTGGGTTGCCTCGGATCCCGTTCCCGATGTAGTAGGAATCAGACAGAGAGGCACACCCGGTTTTTTTATCATGCCTCGGCCAAGGAGGAGGCTTATCTTTCCTCCGTTGGCCGGAAGAACAGCGGCGGCCTTTGCAACGTCCATGGGACTTCCCCCTCCAAGTCCGATGATCAAGGCGTAATCGTTCGATTCAACAACCTGGCCGCATGCCTCCATAGCGCTAATGTCCGGATTTGGCAGGACACGATCAAATATATCAAGGTCCTTTGCGTTTTTTCCCGTTGCCTTGACAACCCGATCCAGGATTCCGGCCTGACGAATTCCTTTATCTGTCACAATAAGAACCTTGCCAGTATCATAGGAAGCAATGATCTCCTTGAGAGATGCCAGACTCCCTGATCCCATCTCTATCCATGCAGGGGTTAGTATAGAATACATATTTATCTTCCTTGACCTTACGAAAACTATCTCGTTTCTGGATGGATACTTGTTAAAACAGACCTCGTTAAGTGGTTAACTACTCAACCTCTCTACTTTCCCCCTCTAAGCGTTCCCGTACTCCAGGAACTTAATTAACCCGTCTTTTGTTAATCCCTGAAGACCAAGTTTTTCCAGTGTGATGCCGGTCTCCCAGTAATTCTTCCCGAATATAGTCCCGAACAGTGTTACCATTGCCTTAGTATGAGGGACTTCGACATTTGCTGCCTCTGCCAGACCAGTCAATGGCACATAATTATATTCAATATCCTCATCAAGTGTCCTTTCCAGCGCCCAACTGGGAAAATCAAACTCGGCAAAGACTGATGCTTTCAGTTTATCCTCAATCTTTGTTTGTTCGTGGCTGAACATGATTTCTGCCCATGAATCAATGGTCGAAGTACTGATCCCAAGTTTCTCAGCCACTTTTTTTCTTTCTTTATCAAAGGCATAGGCTATTTTTGCACCTGAAGAAGTTACCTCTCGATA
>JAYEPA010000094.1:0-3969 GCA_034723545.1 Thermodesulfobacteriota bacterium
AAGGCCACAAAGTTGGGTTAGGCTTCGGCTACATTGACAGTTTATGTGTATCGTGAAGTAACTATAAATCAATTACGGGAAACCCACTAAGGGGAACCTTTGAGCTGCTTGAGCCGTGTGATGGGAAACTATCACGCACGGTTCTTAGGGGGGAAGGGAGCTGCAAGGCTCCTGCCCTACCCGGTCCCTCCAAAATAACATGAAGAATCCTGACAGAAAAACTGTATTAGACCTTCAAGCGTTACCCAATATTGGTAAAGCAATAGCAAAGGATCTTCAGATAATTGGCATTAAGCATCCACAACAGTTAATCAGGAAAAATCCATTCAATTTGCATGAAACATTGTGCAAAATAACAGGAAAAAACCATGATCCATGTGTCATTGATGTATTTATGTTAGCAGTAGATTTTATGGAAGGCGGAGAACCGAAATCTTGGTGGGAGTTCACCTCAGAGCGAAAGAAAATACTGAAAAACAGATAACGACTTGCGTTATTAACGAGAAGTGTTATTGTCTGTTTATGATTAAATCATTTCAATCCAAAGAAACAAAAAAAATATTCGGCAGAAAATTCTCAAAGAAATTGCCTACCGATATCCAAGAAAATGCACGGCAAAAATTGGTTATCTTAGATTCTGCAACAAGCATCAATGACTTGCGAATCCCACCGGGTAATATGCTTGAGGAGTTGAAAGATGATCGTAAAGGGCAACACAGTATTCGAATAAACAAACAATGGCGAATCTGTTTTGTTTGGGAAAATAGTGATAGCTATAATGTTGAAATAACAGATTATCATTAACGAAAGGAGAGGTAAGTAAAAATGAAAACACAAAAAAAATTGCCTCCTATTCACCCAGGGAAAATTCTTCTTGAAGAGTTCCTTGAACCAATGGGCATAACACAATATCGCTTGGCAAAAGATACTTCTGTTCCACCAAGAAGGATAAATGAAATTGTACACCAAAAGAGGTCAATAACAGCTGATACTGCGTTGAGACTCGGTGTGTTTTTTAATATGTCACCTCATTTCTGGATGAATCTTCAAAGTAGATTTGAAATAGAAAAGGCCGAAGACCTATTAGAGGACAAACTAAAGAATGAAGTCCACAGGTATAAAATAGCATAAAATCAACAATATAACCAAATTAACGCCGTGAAACACAACAGAATGAAGGTCCATGGAAACAATGTTAAATTGACCAAAGAGTAAAAAATGAAAAAAAAATTGCTTTAATAATGCCACCTCCACTTTTGGTTGTAGATTTTCCACGATAAAAGTTTTTTAAAAATTAGTGGAAAGCAAGGCTATGTTAAGAAAAGAATGGGTGACAATAAATGTGTTGGTATGTGCTTTGTTACTGGTGTTTCATGCACCGGTAAGCGCAGCCGTGCAGAAAGGGCCTTATCTTATATACAACGGCGTTAATACTGAAATGACGGTGCTCTGGCAATTGGACAGCACTCAGCACTGTACTATCAATTGGGGAGAGACTTCTTATTCAGGTAGTGCTGAAACTGGTGAAGATAAGAATAGCTTACATGAGCATCAGCACATATATTCGATAGCAGGACTTACTCCTAACACAAAATATTCCTACCAAGTTGTCTGTGAGGCCGATTATGTCGGAAGTGGATCTTTTCGTACTGCCCCTCTAGATAATGCTGACAGTGTCAAACTCATGGTTTATGGGGATACCCGCTCCTATCCGGCCATTCATGACTCTGTTAATGCCCAGATGATTAATACCTATACATCGGACCAAGAGTATCAAACATTAACACTCCATGTGGGTGACTGGGTTGCTAACGGGGATCTCGAAGATGATTGGACTCATGAATTCTTTGACCCTTATTTCACTAACACAAGAGATTTTCAGGCGAATGTGCCTATTAATGGGTGCAAAGGCAATCACGAAGGCTCTGGTGATCTTTTTTTTAAATATTTCCCTTACCATTACGAGTCCAATGGTTTTTATTGGTCTTTTGATTATGGTCCAGTTCACATCTCCATTATTGATCAGTATATCGACTATCGCCCTGGTTCGACACAATATATGTGGCTCAAGAATGACCTTGCATCCAGCATAAAGAAATGGAAATTTTTAGTATTCCATGAGCCGGGTTGGTCAGCAGGCGGTCATAGCAATAATGCTGATGTTCAGAACTACATTCAGCCTCTCGCTGTAGAAAATGGTGTTGATTTAATCTTTACTGGACACAACCATTACTATGCCCGTGCGGTTGTTGCCGGCATCCCGCACATTACTACGGGTGGGGGTGGAGCTCCATTGCATTCACCAGATTCAACCTATGAAAATGTTTTAAAGTCTGTAGCATCACACCACTTCTGCGAAATTGAGATTCAAGGGAGAAATCTTTATTTTACAGCCAGAGATGAATCTGGTTCTATTCTTGATTCGTTCCATATGGATCACGTAGTTTCGAACAGAAGTCTTCCTTGGTTAATATTATTACTTGATGATTAATGTAATTTTTCGAGGGCCAAGCCGAGACGGTAACATTATATCTCTTTAATATCTGTAATAGGACGGGCCGGATGCTTTGCCATTAGTCTTGAAAGGAAACTGTAATGAATTTTTTAAAAAATTTATTGCTTGTGTTTGTGTTCCTGCCAACCGCTGCAATGTCAGCAACGATGTACACTGATCAAGCAAGCTACCTGGCCGCATTGTCGGCGGGTGGTTATACAATTATTAATGAAGGATTCGAAGATGATTTAACATGGTCTGCATCTCGCTCAACAATTTCCAATCCAGCCACCACCCCATTTGTAATCAGCCACGGTATCAAATGGACTTCCAATTACGGTACGAATGAAGTGAGTACTGGTGGTTTGGGTGGCAGTGTGATTGACGGATCGCATGGCTTCTATTCTATTCCCCATGGCAATCAGGAAACCACACAAACACTTGCTTGTGCAAACGCTGAAGAACCCAATATCCCGGACTCCTGCTGGCAGGAAGACGGATGGATTGGCACAAGTGTTGATGCCGGGAAATTATATGGTGTGGGTGGGTGGATCGATGGCACCTTTGGAGCCAAGGTCACAATATTACTCGATGGTGTTAACTTTGAGGAAGATCCTGCAAACCGCGACGGTACAAGGGTAGCGGATTGGACGTTTGTCGGAATCATCGAACCTGCTGGATTCACAACATTTGAAATTCGGGAACTCAGCGGCAAAGGAGGACAAAATGAGCTAATTTTTGGTGATGCGTTTGCTATAGGCGCTTCGTCAGTGCCAGTGCCACTGCCAATGCCATCAGCCGTTTGGTTCCTGTTGCTGGATTAGTCTGTGGGCGACCGAAAGAAAACAAAGTACCCGTTACAACAGAATCCACAGCGACTCCTTCAGGATTCGTTTTGTGACTTTTGCGCCAATATCACTTCTTATCAAGCCATCATTTCTATCGTCATTCCGCACCCGGAGTTGAAACCCCTTTACAGGATGCTTATCTTATCGAGCATTCAGGAAAGTTTCGATCTCACCGGACCGGTCTCTCTCTCCAGTTGCTCCTTTCCGGATCTTGCCGCAACTCGTCCTGACAAATCATATGCATTAACATTTTCAAATCATAAAGGAACAATCATGGTGGACTTAAAAGAACAATGGGATCTGGAAATGGCGCTGGCTGTTCTGGAAAACAAGACTGTTGACAGTAAACTATGGGCCGAGGCCGTGGAATGGCTCCTTCTTTATGGCCCGCCGCAAATAAAGGAACTGGTCTCCCAGGCCTCCGGCATGGCCACACAGGAGCATTTTCCGGAACTCAAGGCAAACTCTTACACTCCCGACGGTCAACCCTGTTATGATGTCCAGGCCATTGCCGATGCCCTCGGCCTGTCAAAAGAAGAGGTGATGAAAAAAATCGCCAAAATGGAAGAGAAGCAGGACGTTATCCATCTCTATGAAGAATCAGAGACAGAAAAAATACAATAACAG
>JAYEPA010000095.1:0-41417 GCA_034723545.1 Thermodesulfobacteriota bacterium
ACTCGTGCCAGTGTAGATAACTGCTCACGCCGAGCCGGCAATATCGGCCGGGATTCGGGAGAATTAACGACGGATCGTTCCAACTGGGACGATGTGGATGATTATAACGATTTCCCCACGGAAACCGATACATTCAAAGATCAGGAAAACAATTCCTTCACCATGACCGGCTACATAAGATCCGTCACGATTGAGTATATTCCCAGTGACAGCGACCCCATTGAGGCGGCAAATCCAGCCGGGGCGACCACCCAGTCATCATCCACAGACACGAAAAGAATTGTGGTTTCCGTCACCTCCCCCCTTAATGAAACATTCAATTTTGTCGCGGTTTCATGCAATTTTTAACCATTTTGCATATACCGAATCGGCCATAAAAACATATGAAAATCTTTCTCTCACAGAGGCGCAGAGACACTGAGAAAAAAGTGACTTCAAAAAACAAAAACTCTGTGCCTCCGCGCCTCTGTGAGAGATATAAAAACATGACAAAATCTTTTAACCTCGATAACACAACAGGCTTTACCCTCATGGAAATGATCATTGTCATTGTCCTGCTTGGGATCATCGGTGTTGCCGGCGCTGAGTTTGTTAATCATGCATTCAAAGGTTTTTCATCTACTGAAACCAGAACACATATCTACGAGGAAGCAAAAACAGGAATGGTGAGGATGGAACGGGAAATCCACCTTGCCGTACCAAACGCCATCACTATTTCAGCAGGAGGGACGACAGTCAGCTTCGGTCTTATTGATGAAATTGCCATGCGCACTATATTTGGTGAATATACCGAGGATGATCCCAGTGGGACCAGTTCGATAACCGACCGAACGACTGGACTTTCCAGGGACACCCTGATCTCGGTCTATAACACCGACTGGGGAACCTTTTCCAGTGGCGCTCGCCTCTACACCGTCACCTCAAACAATATCAATCCAATGACACTTGACGCAAATATCACTGTCTCATCACCATACAAACGTTTTTTCGCGGTCCGGGACACAAGTGTGCAATACCAAATTTCAGGAAATAGCCTTTACCGGCTTACGGCTGATGTTAACAGCAGTGGAGTCGCAGCCTTTGCCAACCCCAAGCCTCTTATCAAAAATATCTTCCAAACCGACTCACTGCCCTATTTCGACTTTCAGGCCGGAACATCCAGCAGCAACGCCAGGCTGTCAATCCATTTCACCGTTTCCGTCAAAGGAGAATCCATTAACTTTCACAAGGAAATTCATATCCGCAATGTTCCCTGAACAAACCCGTATCCTGAACAACGAAAAAGGGATCGGCCTGCTTGGCGCCATTTTTGTCATTGTTATCCTGGCACTTTTTGGTCTCCTCATCGCCCGCTATACCCAAACCACATCTGTTTCTTCTGCGGAAGACTATCTCTGGGCCCAGGCTCTGTACAGTGCTGAATCAGGGATCAGGCTACGGATGCTCGAGCATGATGAAGGAGGCAACTGGTCCAGCTGGTCAGGCTACCCCGATGTCAAAAATTTTTCGGTCAGTGAAGTTTCATCAAGCCTGCAGTCCCCGGGAAACCCTTCATTTATCAGGGCCAAGGCCTCTCGGAATCAAATTGTCAGGGAACTGGAGGTTAAATATGTAAAATGATGTTATTTTTTGCTGGACAACAGACCGAAAAATTTCATACCATAATTTTACAACTATTTGATTTTCGATAACAAATCATAAAAGGTACCTTTCATGTCCCACCCTCGAAAACAGCGGGGTTTTACCCTTTTCGAACTGCTGATCGTCATCATCATTGTCGGCATTATATCCGGCGTGGCCATTCCCCATTATCTTGATATCGTGAAAGAGGCAAAGATCGCAGCAGTTAAAGGACAACTTGCGGCAATCCGGGGCGGAATTGAGCTGGCCCACGCCAAAATCCTGACCTCGGGCATTAATACCGGCCTCACCGGCGACAACCCGGACTGGCCCACCCTAGAGGAAGTCCAGTTCAATGAGCTGCGCCTTTCAACCCGGCCGGAATCCATCCGCCATCTCCGACTGGTTCGTGGTGAACACTATTCCCTGGTCCAAAATCAGGCCCTTCCCTTTTGCAATCTACCAGACATGACAACCTCCATGGCAAACAATCAGGCGGCAGTCACCGGCATGGGTCTGAATGACGCCACATCACAGCCAAGAAAGGCAAACGAGGCAAGCGGCTGGGCTTATTATCCGGGCAATGAACGGGATGCAAACGGCCGCGCCGTTGAGGCGATATTTTATGTTAATGATGACCGTGATTTTACCGATAACGTTGATGCGGGTGATGTCCGACCTTCGGATTTTTAAGTTTACAAACAACCGTGAGCAAACTTTTTGAGACACTGGAGAAAATCCAGCAAAATGAACCAGCTCTGGCTCTGGCTGGACCGCACATTTCGGCTGACGGGACGGAGACCAAGAAAAAACAGTGGCAGAGATTGCTGCCTGTTCTCCTCCTGACTGCTGCCGTGGTCCTGATCGGTTCAGTCTATGCTGTGCGCCATCAGCCGGTCTCAATCATCCAGGTTAAAAACGATATACTCCCCACGAAGGAGAGAAACGATACGGAAAGGCCGCCGCCAGAATTAAACGTGGTTGAAAACAGCCAACTTCTTTCGCACGAACTCCAATCCCGGACAGCTTTTCAGCAGATGGTCGATTTAAACAACCAGGGAACCCGCTTCCTGGCAAAAAATCGATACTGGCAGGGTATTTATTATTTTGACCAGGCCAGAAAAATTCAACCTCAAAGTGTTGAACCGCTTATTAATCTGGCGGTCGCATTAAGCGAACTTGGTCTGGCCGGACCGGCCAATCGTTTTTTCACAGAGGCCCGCAAAATTGATCCTGACCATCCGGGACTGCAGGAAAATTTAATCATCGCGGCAAAAAAAGGGATCCTGCATGGACCCCTGGCCCTTGATATCACTTTGCTTGACTTTGAGAAGCAGGAATAAAGGCTGTTAGAATCTAACCAAACAGCCTGATTTTAATGGACTATCCCTTATGTTCGGCAGATTCAGAAAAAAAAATCGGTATGGGCTCATCGGCGATGACCATACCACCTACCTGACCACTGTACGTCATTCCGTGGGACAGCCACCTTCTCTGGAAATCCTGGCCATAACCGCCAGCGGACTTGAAGACGAGGTGACCCTGCCCCGTCTCCTGGCTGCCGCACCGGGTATAAAAGGAGAAGTCTCCCTGGTTCCGCCCCTGGAAAGATTTAAAAATCTCTCGCTGAACATACCTAAGATTCCAGATGAAACCGTGGGCAAAACACTGCCCTACCACCTTGCTAAGAATCTTGATCAACCCCTGTCTGACTATATCTACGACTGGCAGATTGTCCAGCACCAAAAGGACAGTCTGCTCATTGGCGTTTATCTTTATCCACAGGAAACCTTTGAAAAAATAAAAGAGGAACTGGGCCGGAATCATCTCGAACTAAAATATCTGGAACCTGCTATTTTCCCGGCCTTTGCTTACCTGGAACAGGAACACCTTCTACCGGAAACCGACACCCTCATGTCCGCCCTGATCTGGTATGATTCCGTGACATTTGGCGTTTATGAAAACGGGATGATCTCCCTGACTCGCACCTTGAATATCAAGCAGCCTGAGTCTGCTTTTCAAACCACACTGACTGATTCTGATTTTTCCATTAACAATCAGAAGAAGAATACCGGCGAAAACAAAAAAAACGGCTCTGGAATCATTTTGGAAAATGAAGAGAATTCTATCCTTTCCGACTTCAACCTGCTGCAGCCGGAAAATGATGAAAAAAACCTTATGCTGGAAACAAGTGATGAAAAAACTCATGCTGCATCAGCTCCATTCCCCCCCCTGGAGACTGCAATGGATGAAGGGGAGTGGGATAACTATATTCAACAGATCACTCTGGAAGTTATGCGTACCAGGGATTATTACACATCGGTTTTAAAAGGAAATCCGGTAAAAACCATCAGAATTGCCGGCGCTGAAATTATCTGGGATAAATTCAGCGAAGTCGTCCAGAATTCTCTGGATATTCGTGTGGAACCATTGTGCAATCCCGCACAAATTTTGAAATGTCCACCACTTCTTCATGTTATCGGCATGGGTGCGAGGACAAAATAAAATGCTAAAACGGCTTAATCTGGTTCCGCAAATTCCCCTGGCTGAAAAAATAAAAAAGAGGACACCCATAATCCTGGGAATCTTCATCGCCTTCATTGGTATTTTTCTCTTTAGCCGGATTCAATATCTCAACTATCAGATAAAAAAAAACGACTCGACAATTGAATCCATGCTGCAGCGGGTTGCTGAAAGCGAAAAGCTGCAGAAACAGGTCAGTAGCCTGAACAATGCAAACATCAACAAAAAAAAAGAATATACGGAAATCCTGAACCAGGTGAGTGGTCTGGAAGGTATGAGCCTTGAAAAAATATCATATTCTAAAATTCTGCTCAGTATATCCTCTTCACTGCCGCAAACAGTCAAATGCAGCAGAATGAGTATTACTGAAAAATCCGGGATAATCCATGGTTCCGCTCTGCGTTACAAGGATCTGCCCCTGCTTGTGCGTACATTGAAAAAAAATCCTCTTTTTCAACATATTGAAATACAGGATCTGGACAGGGTTGAAGGTAATCCTCCCGAGCCCTTTACTTTCGGCATTGTCTTTAATTTACAATGAATTTGCAGAAACTAAAAAATCTATTCATACCGAAAGTGAAACAGGGCTATTTCCTGCTGCGAAACGACCCCGAGGCACTTATTCAGGCCAGGCAGTTTTTTTTAATTTTTTTGGTCTGCATCATGGTGTTATGGGCCGGCTCCACCCTCTTTATCGAACCAAAAGAAAAATTGCTGCAGCAGAAGGTCCTCCAGCTCAGGGACTTATCCGGTTCCATACCTGATGAAATGAACCGTATGATGACAGCGAGAGAAAAGCAGTTAACAGCGGAGAACCATAATCTGGCCGAAAAAATTGACCTTTTACGCCTAAAAAGGACGCTGCTGCATGAAAACTGGCTGTCAAAAGGTGACAGCGACCGCTTTAACAGGATCATCTTTACACTGAACCCGGACGCGCCGGTCAATATCGAAAATTCACTGACGCAAGTGAGCCTCCAGGAAAAAAGAAGCAAGGACGGATTTATGCTTTACCCAACGACCATTGAGGGGGAGGGTTCTTTTTCACTATTATTTGACTATCTGCAATATCTTGAATCCCAACCGGAGGTGGGTCTGATAACCGAACTGACGATTGAAAGACCACCTGACGTGAAATATTTCCAGGTCGCCCCGGTCCATTTCAGTCTGGTGGTCAGCAGGGTGACTTTAAAATAGAAGGTAAAGAAGTAGAGAAGTTAAAAACCCATGTTCCCTAAACTGATATTCATAGCAATCCTGATCTTTCAGATGACCATGGCGTGGGCTGCCGACGCGGCGGACGATATGCCTGTTGTCCTGCGTATCCGTCCGGATAAAATCGTCACAGCAATGGCCGCCCAGCCAGAACCGGTCCGCAACCCCTTTAACTGGAGCGAAAAACAGATCAGTGCCTTTAAACGGCTCCAGGAGGAAAAAATTGATTATTTTGCCGGACTGTCTCTCCAGGGGATCATCTGGAATAAAAAAAAGCCGTTTGTAGTTATTAATAATCAAATTGTCGCTGCCGGCGATCGGATTCAGGATGCCAGGGTAATTGAAATTTACAAGGAAGAAATTCTTCTTGAACATGACGGTGTTTTTCATACCCTCTTCCTCTCTCCCCTTGTCCTTGATGGCGGAGATATGAAAGATCGTCCGGCAACATACGAGACAAATTAATGACATTCACCCAGACAATAATACAACTCTTTTCAGACAAACAGCTCAGATCCCTGTGTGCCCTGCTCTTTCTGTCGCTGCTCCTGCCGACCCTTTCCAGGGCGGATCTGGTGGACCGGCTCAAGGAATATCCGGCCAGCATGCGCTGTGAAAACATTAAGGTTTCAATCCTGCTGCGGGCCATGGGCCGCCAAAGCGGCATCAACATTTTTGTCGCTGACAATATCGACAACACAATCAGCTTTGAGATGGAACAACTTAGCCTTTATGATGTTTTTCAGCTCATCATCGATACCCAGGAACTTTATTTCAATGAAAAAAACAACGTTATTTCCGTGCAGAAGAAAGTGGACTTTAAGGAAGAGCAAAAGGACCTGACGACTGAGAAGATCTGCACCAATTTCGGCCAGGCAGATCAGCATCTTAAACAACTTCTACCGCTTAAAAGTGAACTGGGGACAATTACCGTCACAAGCCGGAACAACTGCCTGCTGATCAGGGACAGGCAAGAAAACATCCACCGAATCAGCGAGATGCTCAAGGAGCTTGATACGCCAATTCCCCAACTCCACATCGAAGCACGCATCGTGGCCGTCTCAGATGCAGCCAAACAGCAGCTCGGGGTCAAATGGAATTATATGAATGCCCGCGACGCAGAGGCTTTGGCCGAAAAAACTAACCCTGTCACCTTCAACTCCGATTTGTCCATTGCCGGCACTACGACCAATCTTACCCTGGGAATCATCAAGGACAACATCAACCTGAACTATGAACTTCAGGCCCTGCAGGAGGACGATGAGCTGGAGATTCTTTCCGCTCCCAGTGTCCTTGTCCTTGACGGCAAGGAAGCTGAAATCAAGCAGGGACAGGAGGTTCCCTACACCGCCCAGTCAGGCGACTACATAAACACCTCCTTTCGGGAGGCCAATCTGAGCCTCAAGGTCACCCCCCAAATCCTGCAGAATGACCTGATCATCCTTGATGTCCATGTCACCAATGACCATGTCGATGAAACGAATAAAGTGGGTGAAGAGCCGCTCATCAATCGCCAGGAAATCACCACCAACCTCTATCTGGAAAATAATGTTACCGTGGTGATCGGCGGCATTAAGGGCAACAAGAGCATGGAACAGATAAGCGGCATTCCGCTCCTGAAGGATATTCCATTGCTGGGCTGGCTCTTTAAAAACCGCGACAAAAAAGGCGGGAATTACGAATTAATGATCTTTCTAACCCCGACCATTGTTACAATGAACCGGGCAAGGCAATACGGCACAAAGGCAGACCGATATTTCCAGTATAAAGCTGAGGAAACAGGACTTCAGTCATTTTCATCCACCTATGAACGTCCCCTGGATTTGAAAAAAGACTATTTCGACATCCCTGACGAGGCAGAAAAATGAACTTTCTGAATTTTTTCAAATTCAAGGAAGAACCCTTCCGGCTAACCCCTGACCGGGATTTCTACTTTCCTTCTGCGGGTCAATGCTCCATTGCAGCAGTGATTCGCTACGGTCTGGAGCAGGGAGAAGGGTTTATCGTGGTGACCGGTGAAGTGGGCACCGGCAAGACCATGCTGCTGCGCTATCTCACGACTCACCTTTTCAATGATTATGAGACAGCCATGCTCATCTCGCCGCAACTTTCGCCAAAAGAACTGGTCCTGGCAATTCTGCGTGACGTGGGTCATGAAGTTGACGGCGACGCCTCTCTGGATCTGCTCCTGCACAGCCTGAACGACCATCTTTTTACCCTGGCAAAAAACGAGAAAAAACTGGTGGTCATCATTGACGAGGCCCAGGGGTTGCCTACGGAAAGTATTGAGCAGCTCCGTCTTCTGTCAAATTTTGAAACGGACAAACATAAATGGCTGCAGATTATTCTTGTAGGCCAGCCGGAACTTGCCGACAAAATCAGTCATCCGGGCCTGCGCCAGCTTAAACAGCGCATCACTATCAGAGAAACGCTTCATCCCCTGTCCGCCGAAGAGGCAGGAGAATACATCCATTTCCGCCTCAGCATGGCCGGACGCACCGATCTGCGCCTTGAAAAAAAATTAAACCGGCTGATATCGCGTTATACCGGCGGCGTGCCGCGCCTGACAAACAAACTTTTAAGCCGTACCCTGCTGGTGATGTACAGCGACAAAAAACATTCTTTTGACAAAAAATCAATCCTTACTGCAGCCCGATCCCTCGGCATGATCCCTGAAAGACAAAGAACCTTTTTCCCGATGCTCAGTTACAGTACCGGAGGAATGCTGTTTTTTTTCCTTATTATGATGTTGATGTGAAGGAAAAAAAGGGCAGAGGGGCTGAGGGATTCACATCTCGTTACTTCGACTAACCGGACCAACTTGACCAACAAGACCAATCATGGCTGAAATCATAACAAAAAAACGATTCGGAGACATCCTGGTTGAAGGCGGGCTGATCAACAAGACCCAGTTGCAGCAGGCCTTGAATTACAGCCGGGAAAGAGAAATCAAGCTGGGAGCATCACTGCTTGAACTCGGGTATGTCAATGATCGTGCTGTTGCCAAAACTCTGGCCAAACAGCTTGACCTGCCCTTTGCCGATTTTAAGCGTATCGTGGTTGATCCCCAGATCGTGCCGCTGATCCCGGAAACCCTGGCCAGAAAATTCAAACTCATCGCCATCGGCCGCCGACCGGGGGAGGTTCTGGTTGCCTTTGCCGATCCTCTCAATATCTTTGCCTTCGATGAACTGAGACATCATATCCATGACAAAATTGTCATCTGCGTGGCCGTACAATCTGGAATCGTTTCAGCGATTGAGACATACTATGCCGCACAAAATGAGTCTCTGCTCTCTCCAGGGGATACTACAGAAGCTGATGAATCGGAAGCGGTCAATGTCGTGAACGACATTCTGCTCAGGGCCGCCAGGGAAGAGGCTAGTGATATCCACCTTGAACCGGGGCCGGAAAATGTCCGAATCCGCATCCGGGTTGACGGCCTGCTCAAACATATGCGCAACTTTCCCATGGAGATGCTTCCAAGCCTGGTGTCCCGTATTAAAATCATGTCTCAACTTGATATCGGTGAACGCCGTAAGCCACAGGACGGCCGTTTTGAAATCCCAATATCAGGCCGGGAGTTTGACATCCGCGTCTCAACTCTTCCCCTGAACAATGGCGAAAAAGTAGTTTTACGTCTTCTGGACAAATCAAAGGTAAAAATTGGCCTCCAGGATCTTGGTTTTGAGCCTGAACAGCAGAAAATATTTGAAACCCACCTGCAGCAACCCCATGAAATTATTTTGGTCACCGGCCCTACCGGCAGCGGCAAGACAACCACCCTGTATGCGGCTCTGAACCGAATTAATTCCGTGGAAAAAAATATTGTCACGGTTGAAGACCCGGTGGAGTATGAATTAAAAGGAATCAATCAGGTCCAGGTTAACCCCAAGGCGAATCTGACCTTTGTCTCGGCCCTGCGCTCCATCCTGCGCCAGGATCCGGATGTGGTTATGATCGGTGAAATCCGTGATGTGGAAACGGCTGAAATTGCCATTCAGTCAGCCCTGACCGGCCATCTTGTCCTGTCGACACTCCATACCAACGATGCCAGCGGAGCGGTGGCGCGACTGATCGACATGTCCATCCCGCCCTTTCTCATCGCCTCTTCTGTCGGTCTGGTTCTGGCCCAGAGGCTGATCAGGAAACTCTGTTCATGCCGAAAATCTTTCCAGCCCGAGGACAACATTTTGCGGGAACTCGGTCTTGACCATGATGAAAAGCAATTTTTTTTCCGGCCGTCAGGCTGTTCTAAATGCGAGTTCAGCGGCTATCGGGGCAGGCTCGCTATCTATGAGGCTTTAACCATTTCAACCAAAATCGAATCTCTGATCATGAAAAAAGGATCAAGCCATGAACTTTACCGTCAGGCCCGCAAAGAAGGGATGATATCCCTGCGTGACTCCGGCCTGAAAAAAGTCGTCAACGGGATAACTTCTCTGGACGAAGTTCTCCGCATTACCCTGAATACCATGGTGTCGTAATGCCTGTTTTTCGTTTCAAGGCCGTGAACCAAACCGGTGTCATTACCACGGGAACCCATTCCGCCAGATTCATCCCGGAGGTGGAAGAGTGGCTGCTGCAGAATCATTTGAGTCCGATCTCAATTGAAATTGCCGCAGATCAGTCGCATGAAGCAAGAAGGCAGCCAGCCGAAAAAACCGGCTGGCTGGACACATTTAAAAAAGTCCGGCTTGATGATCTTATTCTCTTCTGCCGGCAGACAGCCACCCTGATTGGGGCCGGTGTGGATCTGCTCCAATGTTTGACCGTAATCTCCAGACAGATCCAGCAGCCCCGTTTAAAACAGATCTTAAAAGAGATCAGTGTCAAAATTGAGCAGGGCGCCAGCCTGAGCGAATCATTTGGCCGGTATCCGAAAGTTTTCAGCCCCCTCTTCCGTAATATTGTCCGCATCGGCGAGGAATCGGGAAGCCTGGATCGATCTTTTAACTATCTTGCCCTTCTGTATGAAAATGAAAAAAGTATCCGGGAACGGATCAAAATGGCAACCCGCTATCCAAAGATTGTGATCGGAGCTATAACTTGCGCTGTTTTTTTTCTGATGACCTTTGTGGTTCCCAAATTCATTGTTCTCTTTAAAAATTCCCAGGTTGAACTCCCTCTTCCAACCCGGATCCTGATTAACATCAGCGGTTTTTTCTCCAATCACTCTTTTCTCATTCTGCTCGGGATTTCAGGCATCATCCTGCTCTACCGCTTTGGCCTCAATTATCCGGATTTTACCATGACACGGGATCGCCTTCACCTGAAAATACCGGTTCTTGGCGAACTGTCGATTAAAATCTACATGTCGAGATTCTGCCGAGTTTTTTCCGTGTTGACTGAAAGCGGCATCAACATCATCCGCAGCCTCGAACTTGCCAGCGCAGCCCTGGAAAATATGATGTTGATCTCAATGCTGGATGAGGTAAAACGTGAAGTTGAAAAGGGGACAGATCTGAATCACGCCATGTCAAAGCATTCTCTCTTTCCGGCAATGGTGATCCAGATGGTTGCGGTGGGAGAAGAATCAGGCCAACTTGACACCATGATGGGCAAGGTGGCCGACTATTACGAGGTGGAAACAGATTATACCATCAAGAATCTTTCGACCCTGATCGAACCGATGCTGCTTCTCTTCATGGGAATCATGGTGGGTTTCATCGCCCTGGCCATCTTCATGCCCATGTGGGACATGATGAATGTGGCCAGGGGATGATCATTTGATGGCCGGCAATGTATTTCTCTGAAAACTTGAGAAAGGAAAAATGTTAATAGCTGTTACCAGGTTACCGTTCCACCCTTGGCCAGCGTGGCTTTTGAGGTCAATGTTTCAGGGGTGACAATAATCACATAACTATCATCGGCCACGGTGCAACCCGCAACCGTGCCGTCATCGATACAGATATTGACACCTTCATCACTCCACCCCTCGGGATTGCCGTCCAAGGCCCCAATAAGAGTTGCGCCAGTGGTTATATATGTCGTCGTTTTGCCGACTAATTTCGCGGCATGATTGATTGCCGTAGCCCCCTGACAGGCGCCATACACCCCGTTGGCCGCCGCATTCTTAGCCTCGATCTGCATATCGGCATATTTAGGCATTGCCACGACTGCCAGGATTCCCAGAATAACGATGACGATGATCAGCTCAATCAGGGTGAAGCCTTTCTCGTTTGCCAAAAAAGCACTTTCTTTAGTTGATTTTTTCCGCATGTTTTTCTCCTCACTCACAAATCTTGAATAAAAATGACAACCGATTTTTTTTAGAACTATTTCAGTTTATCATTTGAAAAATCAAGATTCAAATAAATGTTATGAAAAAACACTCAGAGAAGAAAAACGTCACGGACGGGCCTACCTTCTGAACAGCCAGAGGATCAGGGAAAGAATCAGGCTGATTACAATTGAGGTGGTGATCGGCAGATAAAAACGATAATTTTCCCCTTTCAGGACAATATCACCGGGAAGGCGGCCCAAATGCATTTTCTCAATCAAAGGCCAGCAAAAACCGATGATGATGAACAGAATACCGATGAGAATCAGATTTTTTGACATAATTCAAAAATTGCCGACACCGGCTTCGCTGTGATGAACATCAACCTCAGAGAAGCCGGTGATGGCCGAAATCCGCATTGAAAATCCGAGATAGAGTAAAATTCAAGCTGTAATCTCTTAATATTACAAACATTTATAAAAAAATGAAGCGCCTACGCCGCGCAGATCCCGTATCTTGGCAACAGATCATGCACCACATAATGGCGGTGGGCTTGAATAGCGTCATGAAAAGATTTCCAGTTGCTCTTGAGAAAGGCCTTTCTGTATTTATACAGATGCAGATCATAACTGCTGTCAAGGGCCACTTTCTTCCATGAATTCTTCCCCTTGGCATCATAGGTGATTTTTTCGGACCCAAAGCTGAAGGGATCCTTTTTAATAGCCTTGATCCAGACCAAATGACGATCCTCGCCCTTTTCAAGAGTTGTGTTACTGAAGAGGTCCTGAATTTTATTCATGTCCGCCGAAGAAATGCCGCTGACATCCGCGTCAGGATCTTTTGCAATATAACGCTGCATTGCCATGCAAAGTCTATCAGCAGCCTCGCAGAAATCATCCGTGTTATTCCGCTTGATTATTTTCCCCTTGCCGTTTTTGTAACGCCAGGAAAGAAATGGCATATCCGGAAAAACCGTGGCGCGGCCATGTCCAAGTGGCGGAATAATATCATCGGCAATGTCCCGGACAATATCGCCCAGGGACGAATCAAAAACTCCGGAATTTCCGATCTCCTCGGCATCTTCAACCTCATTGATCTTATGGAGTACTCCGGCAAAATTCTGATGGGCCCAGGTGTCGGCATAGACATGCATGGCCACGCCCAGCCGATGAAGACCATAAAGGCGATTCTGATCGACAATGGCCTGCCTGACCATATCCAGAGCAATAGGGCTGTCAGGAGCACAGACAATTTTTTCAATAAATTTTCCAGCGGGATTTTCGCCTTGTTCAAGCCCGCCGTTGCCGGGCAGGAAATGAAAAGGAATCCAAACATGATGATTGGCAAGCGCTTTAAAATTTCGCTTATCAAGCATCGGGTGGGCAGAACTGATCCGGTGATAAAGTGCCCTATTGTGAAAATAAATAGTACCACCGAATGTGGCATCATCTACATATTGGGCGGCGTGGGCGACAATAGCCGCTTTTTTTTTCGAAAAACCCGCCAGACGGGCGGCAACATAAGTCGTGGCGTGATGAAAATCAATTTGCATAACGATCCTCGGTTTTTTTCCTATATAAAAATATCGGTTTGCAACCAGTTGCCTGATCCAAGATGTGCATCAGGCGCAAAACCCTCATAAGTAACAAATCATTGGAGTTACGCCCAGTTAATACCGAAAACCCTGTCCCGGCCCCGCCATGGCGGCGTATCGACCAGGGTTTGCCTGGAGTAAAGTTTTAAAAGTTCACTGCCAAAAGTTGTCACACCGCTGATCAATCCCTGATCACTCTGAAAATGCCACCACTCTGCCCCCATCATCGAAGAACCTTCTTCAAACCGCCGGCGCGCCTTGATCGGCCTGAAGCCATAATCCTGAAAAAGTTGAGTCAGATCAAGGAAATGACCTTTCACCGTCTGCCCCTCGATGCGGGACCGGTAGGTAATGACATCCCTTAGGGTTGTTTCCGGCGGCAGGGTCGCCTGGGCGTAATTTTTCAAATCACAGCGGACATACACCCTGTAAGTTCTTGCCGCCTCCCGGACAATGACGCAGGCATCTACGGATGGGTCCACCATGCCGCTGTAAATATAAAGATCAAGAGCCCGGCCAAGATAATGCATGGAAGTCGCGCTGCGGCTGGCATTGACGGTCGCCGATAAGCTGCGGATACCGCCGGAAGAGGTAAGCAGCCCCCCCTGATCGTGAACCGTATCGTATATCTGTTGATATTGATCAGCAATATCGTTGCGCAATGAAAGGTGGTCATACCCTTCATCCTTAAATTTATTCGCCGGAAGCCGGACAAAAACAAAACGGTCCGGCATGGCGTCTACAGCATCTACGCCCGGTGAGTTGAGTTCCAGCGAACGGGCTGTCCAGGCCCGCTCCAGGGCAACCATTGTATTCGGACCGACGATTCCATCCCGAAGCAATCCTTCGCTGCTTTGAAAATCAATCACTGCCGACTCGGTATTTTTACCAAAATCACCATCCACAACAATTTCTTTCCAACCATCTGCTGTTTTGATCTTGTAGCCCAGAAACTTGAGCATGTCCTGGACACTACGCACCGTTGAACCGAAACTGCCGACTTTGAGTAATGAAAGCATATTCAACCTCCCTTAGGGCTCGCTCAAAAATAACTTAGGATTCTGAGCCGACACTGCAACCTTTATTTCAACGATCAGCAGCTGGAAAAATCCTCGAAATAGCCCTGCTATTACTGTGGTTTTTCCATCTGCTGCTTGTCAAACTAAATGTCCCATTGTCAACTCATAATTACTAAGTTATTTTTGGGCGAGCCCTTAATGAAACAGTGAAAAGCCCGACGGGGCTACCATCATTCAGCAATCGGTACGACAAAGCCTTTGCCTGAAAACATACGAACAGCTTAATTTTTGAAAGTACAATGACTGCAAACTTGTGCCGGAAGGCACCGGAGAAAATGGTCTTGATGAGTGCGGGAGTCTTCCTGTCATCTCTACAAAAAATTCTCTTTTCCGCATGTAAGATGAAAATCAGGTGAAACGCCAGTTGCTGTTTCAGGGTGTGCTGTTTCATGGAATCCTCCTGAATGTTAAAGAGAATCATGCCCGTCAGAATAACGGTGAAAGAAAAACTGCTAATGAAAAAAGATAGTTATAAATATCCTCTTGGCTATGGATAATCTCAAACTTACAAGAATCTAACATAAAACACTGGCTGGTAGCAAGATTTTAACATACGGAATTTCAATTCTCATCTTGACACAACTCTTTACTTTCTGTATTTTTTCCAAATTAAGTTCTCTCAAAAATAAATTCTCATAATTAAGGTACAAATGTGACATAATTTAAGTCGATCTAATTGAACCGAATAAGCGTAGTCTCCTAGACCATAGGCAAGTTGGACAACGTCGAGGACTTCGTGATTGAAAATCGGCTTAAAATGTGTTTCGGTTACGCCTCAAAATCTGAAGTTATTTTTAAGAGGTTCTTATTAATGAATAGAGCTTACTTTTTAAAGCCTTTTGGGACAATTCAGAAAATAACTGTTCAGGTGCATACAAAAAGTTTTTAAAAATCTGAATGGAACTGTTAGGAGCTCTCCAGGTAGGTGAGTGAAGCGAGACTCCTCTTGTTCACTTGAGACTTCGAACGGTAAGCGGAGCAACGCGTAGACTCCGCACTGGTGTTATTTGAGAAAGGCCAAGTAAGCGTTGACTCCGAAATGGGCGAAGATGGGGTGCTCCTGAATAGTTACCTCTGAAATTGCATTAATTATCCCTACAACCTGAGAAAAATTATGAACAAAAATTCAATCATTGCGGTTCTGGCGGCTTTACTTTTTATCACTATCATCTGGGGAGCGATCGGCAACAAGGAAAGCTCTGTTCTAAAAAAAGAAATGGAGGCGATTAACTCCGAATTTGCTGAAGTAAAACTTTCCAGCGAACAGAAGCAGGAGGCCCTGGATCAGTCAGGCAACAATCTGGCTAGCCTGAAAAAGACAAAAACATCCCTTGACGAAAAGCTCAGTTCACAGCAAAACGCTGTCAAAAAAATGGAGGCCGGTGTTGCCTCACTGACCAAAGAATTAAATGAGAGTAAAAAACAGGTTGACGATCTCAATATTCTCGTGACGACACTGACTGAAGAACGAGACCAGGTGCTGAATGCCCGGAACAGCCGGACCGAAAAGTGGGATCAACAGCAGCTTCAGCTGCAGGAGATCCAGACAAAAATGAACACGCTACAAGAGGAAACCAGCGCCAGCCAGTCTGCCCTGGCTGAAAAAGAGCAACAACTGGTCACTTCCGCCGCCAAAGAAAAGTCTTTGAGTACCGAAATCTCTTCACAGAGAGTTGCTATCCTGAAGCTTCAATCCAAGGTTGAACGGTTGACCAAGGAATCAACCAACAGCCAGGAGCAGGTGACCGGGCTGAACAGCCAACTGACGACTCTGACCGAAGAAGGTGACAAACTGCGGAATGATCTGAAGTGCACAACCGAGAAATTGAATCAACAGCAACAACAGGCACAAAACAACCAGAAAGAGCTTGAGACTCTCCAGAATCAGTCCAGTGAAAAAATTGCTGCTTTACAGGGTGCTCTGGAAGACAAAACTCAAGAAATTGACAAAACGGTCAAGGATTTGGACGAAGCATACGCCACAGAAAAAACGCTCCGTTCCTCCATGGATACATGCAGCAACAAGATCAGTGAATTACAAGCCCTGACACGCAAATCGGAATTGCAAATCAAAAACCTGGAAAACTCACTTGAGGTAAAAAGCCAGGCCATGGCCAACGCCAATAATGTGTTAAAACGCACCGAGGTTAACATGAATGTTCTTATTTCAAAAATCAGTGCCCAGAATGATGCGCTTGATAATCTTAACAAGACCCGTAGCGCTCTGGAAAAAGAACTTGCCAGTAAATATCGAACAATCGCTGATCTTGAAAACCGTGTGAAAGAGTAAATTTAGAGTCAGATCGGTTTTTTTAATATCACATTACGGGCTGGGATCTATCCCAGCCCGTACCCCCCTCCCCTTTTTTTCCTTCGCGAACCAGATAAAACCTGACTGTGAATTGAAAACAAAAACTGCGTCTGGGTGCAGGCAGAGAAAAAATGATCCTTCCCTTGATATTGTGTACAGCAAGTGAATTCGTTATAATGTAAACAACAGGAGGGACATTTGACATGAAACCATTCGATTTATATTCTTTCCAATTTTTCAGGCGAATTTTCATTTTAGTTGTGGTTGCAGTCTTGTTTTCTGCAACTTCATGGGCAGATTGGCGCTTTCTCCCAGCACTTGCGCTTGAAGAAAGCTATGACAGCAACATAGATTTAGACCCTGATCACGAGTCCTCTGATTTTATAACCAGACTCAGCCCCCAATTGAGGTTGGAAGATGTCACTGCAACCAGGACCTTTGCGGCTAGCTATACCATGTCAGTGATAAATTTCAGGCGTCATAGTGAGAAAAACTATATAGGACACAATGGCGAATTAAGTTGGGATCAACAGCTCAGCCGAAATTTATCCTGGTACATAACGGACACTTATTACAGGTCTGAGGAACCGCTGGAAGATGATCCGGACTATACCGGGGTCCGAGATACCAGGAATGAATATTCCAGAAACACAGTGAATACGGGATTTACTTATCAATTTGGCGCAGCGGACAGGCTGACCATCTCGTATTATGACAACCGTTCACGAAACACTGATTCGGATATTTCAGATGATGTTCAATATGGGCCTAGCCTGGGTCTTGAATACTGGCTCAGTCGTTCCCATGGCCTCACCTTGGGTTATTCCTGGAATCGTAGAGACTATAAAGACGACGACCCGTCCAACGAAACAAATGATTTTAACTTTGGCTATCGATGGCGTCAATCTCAACATACTATGCTGCTCCTGGACTATGGACTCCTGTTGTTTTCATCCAAGGCCTCGTCCCAGGAGGAAGAGGATGATTACAATGTGCACAGTATATCTGCTGGTTTTGAGCATGCTTTCAGCCCCTCCTACTCTCTAAGCGGCTCTTTAGGAACCTACTTCTATGAGCCCAAGGACAGCAAGTCAAGTACGGGAACAATATATGGCCTTGATCTGGTCCGTAGTTTTTCCAGAGGCTCCGTAACTCTCAGTGGTGATGGGGGCTACAGGTTAGATTATTCCGGTGAAAATGCCGAGGGTTTTACAGAGACCAGGGGTGTTTCCCTTTCCTCCACCTACAGTATAGCCGCAAGAACCGAACTCTATGGGTCGACTTCGTATTTTTACGAAAAGGGTGAGGAGGAAGAGGGAACCAGAGATGAAACATGGTCGGTATCGGTAGGCACGTCCTATCAGATATTATCCTGGCTCACGGGTGCACTTGAGTTGACCCAGCGGGAGAGAAACTCTTCTGATGATCAGGATGAATACCGAAACAGCTTAATACTCTTAAGGCTGAAAGGCAATTATGAATTGAGATAGGTCCTGGCAAAGTCAGCGTCACAGGCACCGAATCTTACCGTGATCATCGCTACCAGATGGAGAAAGAGTGGAAAGCATGAATAGTAGTCAGGAAATCATCACCATTGTCGATCGTGAAAACAACGAGATCGACCAGGTTACACGTGCCGAAATGAGGGCCAAGAACCTGATTCACCGGGCCACCTACATTCTTGTCTTCAACAGCCGCAGTGAACTGTTTGTCCAGAAACGAACCAAATCCAAAGACATCTACCCGGGTCATTATGAGATTGCCTCCGGCGGGGTCGTCCTTGCCGGAGAGAGCTATGAATTATCCGCAAGACGAGAATTAGCGGAAGAACTTGGTGTGCAGTGTAAAGAGCTGACACATCTTTTCGATCATTTTCACGATGACGGCAAAAACCGGGTTTGGGGACGAATTTTCTCCTGCACCCATGACGGGCCAATGCAGCTTCAGAAGGAAGAGGTGGAAAGCGGAGAATTCATGAAACTGGAAAATGTTTCTGATATGGCTCGAAAATACCCTTTCTGTCCCGATGGGATTGATGTCCTCAACCGTGTCCTGGCAGATAACCTGATACCGGCCTCGCAAAAACTATAAATGAACCACAGAGCTCACTGAGATCACAGAGAGAAACGTTTTGTAATAAAACTTCTCTGTGATGAAAAAAACTTTTTGCTTTGCAATGTGATTACCACTAATCTTCAGCCTCATATGTAATAGCTACTAAAAAACGTGGGGTGGGGTACGAATAGTTTGACACGTAGGAGCACCCCAAGGGCATTCGAAGTCTACGCTTATCTCCTGCGGGGCACTCACCCCTGTGAGCGATAAGGGGCTCTGAGCAAAAAAATTCCCCTTTATTGCCCGGAGGGCCGGGCTCCTACAGCACCGTGCCTAATTATGGCTGAAGTTCATTGGCAATCACATTGCAAAGCCATCAAACATACATCTTATCAGCAATATCCCGACCTATTTTCTCCAATGCCGCAACGATTTCAGGATCATCTTCAAATTGATTAATTCCCACACTATCAGGGGTGGCATCCTTGCCGAAAATCATTTTCAATCCAGAAGCCTGGCATTGCCCGTTCTCACCGCATTTCACGCAGGGAACATTGCCTAAAATCGACACACCGCCCATAAAATCCATGCCTTCTTCCATCATATAATTTTGAATAGCCTTTATGCCATTTTCACAGGCCGGCGGCATATCCGGATGGTCAGGCGGAATTGCGCAAGTAACAATTGCCGCGCCGGGTTTTCCAGCCATCAGGCCGTGACGGTGTCTCAGGGCATAAAGCCGTTCCATAAAAGCCTTGGTGCGGCTGTCAAGAGTAGAATAGGGCGTAAAACCGGCAATGATCAGACCGTTTGCTTTAAAGGCCTTTTCAGTCAACAACACGCCATCATCTTTTTGCACGCATCTATTTGTTTTTATGCATCCAAGACAGGCATTACACGGCCCAACATCATAATCACTTAATTTAATAAATTCCGTTTTCATGCCGGTTGCCTCAAGGGCAACTTGAAGGGCCCGGTCCGTGTTGCTGTCTTTGATTGGTGAACCTGATACACCAAGAATTTTCATAACTTTCTCCAAAAAATCTGTTCATTCATGACAGCAGACAACACCCTGCAACCTGCTGGTTTTCAGCCCTGAGCCATCAGCTATGAGCGCAGCCTGCTAATCTTTTCCAATTCATCCCTGGCACGAACATTCTCAGGTTGCCTCTCCAAAATTTTCCGGCAACAGCCTTCCGCTTCCACAAAATTATTCTGCAGACAATAAGTCCGGGCAAGGCCAAGGAGGGCAAATGTTTCATCACGGATCTCGAGACTTCTCTTATAACAAGAAATCGCCTCATCATGCCGGTCCAGCAGGACCAGGGCATCACCTACCCGGGACAGGAGATTCTGGTTAGCGGGCTCTTTTTCCAGGATTTTTTCCCAGCATTCAATGGCGCCATGGTAATTCCTCATTCCGCGCAAGGCATCTCCCATTCCATAGAGAGCAAAAGTGTTTTTCGGCTCCAGCTTGAGACATTTTTCATAATATAAAACCGCTTGGTCAAATTCTCTACGACGGCGATAAATATTACCGGTCATGGTCAGCACGGCGACATAACGGTCATCCAACTCCAAAAACTTCTTGAAATACATTAAGGCCTGTTGAAAATCACGTTTCTTATAATAGAGATTTCCTACTCCCCGTAAAACATATTTGTCATTCTGATCCAAGGCCAATGCTTGCAGGTAGAGATCTTCCGCTGTGCTGAAATTGCCTTTTTTCACATAAGAATCTGCCAGGCGGGTCATAACATGGACATCGCCGCTTTTTTGTTCCAGATATCTTTGCCAGTAGAGAATGGATTTTTCCGGCTTGTTCAGACCGCGATACGTATCTCCGATCCCCCGTAGCGCAAAGGTGTTTCCCGGATCAATTTCCAAATTTTTCTGATAGTATTGAAGTGCCCTGGTAAACTGTTTTGTTTCCCGGAACAGATCACCTAACCCCACCAGGATGAAAGAATTTCCGGGCTCCTTTTTCAGTGCCTCAAAAAAAACCTTTTCCGCCTCGTCATAATTTCGTTGTTTTAATAACTCCGCCCCTCTCCTCGACAGTTCAACAACTTCGTTCGCCGCCGTGCGCCTACTTTCCTGACCATGACATGGATCTTCCTCCGGAAGTTGTTGTACGGCTAGGGTCAACCATTGCGGCATATCTTGAGAATGATTTTTTTTAATCCATAAGCCGATCTGTTCGGCACGGAAGGGAAAAAACCGGTAGGTCACGCGGTATACTTCAACTCTGACCAATTTTTCATTATCCATATGGAAAGAACGGAGAGGCCCTTCCACGTAGGCGGTATCGGCCAGCCCTTGACGAACACACTCCCCGGCAAGTTTTTCCGCCTCTTCATAGTCCTTTGTTGTCGTCCAGCCGATTAGCATTTTATGATCATTTTCCATTCCGTCAAAAAAATTCACTTCATGATTCCTTTCTGTTAAAAGGGCTTTGAAGGTTCACAGTTCAAGGTTTTCAGACCAGTAATCCCGAATCTTCAACCCATTTCACCAGCCTCTCCATACCGGTTTCCGTGGAAACAACAGGAGTATAGCTAAAATCATCCTTAGCATTTTGGATGGAAAACCAGTGGGATCTGGCCAGCTGTTCAGCCAGAAAACGCGTCATGCGGGGTTCATCTCTTATATTAAGCCAGGAATAGATTTTTTCAAGAACAGTTCCGGCTAGATAGGCTTTTTTAAAACCGATCCTTTTTTTCACCGGCGCTATTCCCAGGCGAAAATAAAGATCATTGATCCACTCCCAGAGATTCACTGGATCATCCTGGGAAATAAAATAGGATTTGCCGGCCGCCCTGCCGCCTCCATGAAGGTTGTCTGCCGCCAAGACATGGGCAGAGGCGACATTATCAATATAAGAGATATCCACCATGTTCGTGGCATCGCCGATAATCTTCAATTGCCTCTTACGGCCCCGTTCCAGAAGACGGGGAATCAAATTCGTATCTCCCGGCCCCCAGACGAGATGGGGCCGCAAGGCTGTTGTTTTCAGCTCAACGCTGTTGGCAGCCAGCACCATTTTTTCGGCCAGCACCTTGGTATGGGCATAATGGCAGAGAAAATTTTCCGCGTATGAGGTCTCTTCGCCAACTCCGCAGAGATCATCTCCGGCAAAAACAACGCTGGGTGTGCTGGTATAGACCAGATGGCCGATGCGGTTGGCCCGGCAGGCGGCCAGAACATTTTCCGTGCCCGTGACATTGACTGAGTAATAATCTTCCCAGCTTCCCCAGATGCCGGCTCTGGCTGCCACGTGAAAAATCGTATCCACATTTTCACATGCGGAAACCAGAAAATCCCGGTTCCGGATATCGCCCACCGCAACCTCTGCCCCCAATTTCAGCACATCAGGATAGTTATTGCGGCCCACTACGGTTACCTTAATATCCCGGCTCCGCAGCTGGCGGACAATAGCCTTGCCGACAAAACCACCCCCCCCGGTTACAATAACTTTTTTCATTCTTCTCTCTTCCGACTTCTGACTTCTGGCTTCTGGCTTCTGTCTTCTGAAACTGACACCTGTTCAGCGGCCCATACGGCCAGTTTCTCCCGAAAAATCTTGGCATTATGACGGATATCAACCGGGAATGAAGGATGAATAAGAAAATAATCAATTCCTGCGGTCAGACTGTTTTGTAAGCCCAATGTCCGCAGCTCACTAAGCAATTTTTTCTCATCATGAATCCTGGCAAAAGGCTCGACAATGATCACCGGAACATGGCTGCCCGATTCACCGATCCCCACCAGGGCCGATCTGTACACTTGGGGATGTTCATTAAAAATCGCCTCGCAGCAAATCGTATACATTGTCGCGCCGGCAGTTCTAACCCGGTGTCCTTTGCGGCCGCAGAACCAGAGGCGACCCTGCTCGTCAAAATAGCCCACATCGCCCACCCGGTGCCAGAAGCCGTTTCCGTCCTCAATCTTGGCAAGACGATTTTCCCGTTGGTTATCCGCATAGCTCCGGGTGACAACCGGGCCTTTGACAACAATTTCACCGATCACGCCGACTTCCACTTCCAGTCGGTCCTCCCAGAGCGGAATCGGATCATCACTGGTATGAATAATCCGAATATCAATTCCCGGTAAGGGGCGTCCGACACAGGTGCCCTTTCCCTTGCGGGTCAAGTTCCAGGTTTCAGCCAGAATCTCTGAGCCGGTCATGGAGGTGATGGGCAGAGACTCGGTGGCGCCGTATGGCGTATGAATTTCTCCATCATCAGGCATGATCTTTTTAAGCCGCTCAATCAACTCTCCGGAAATCGGTGCGCCGGCCATCAGGATCTTTTTGACGGGCAGTTTCTGGTGATGATCAAGGCAATAACGGCTGACCACGTTCCAGATGGCCGGTGAGCCAAAGGAATAGGTCACCCGCTGGTCTAAAATGGTTTTAAGAAATTTTTCCGGATTGACCTTAGCCGGTTGGGCAGGATTCATATCCGGAATCACAGCGCAGGCTCCCAGGGCTGTTGAAAAAAGAGCAAACAGAGGAAAGGCAGGCAGGTCGATGTCCGTTGGGCCAATTTGATAATAATCCCTGATCAACCGCAGTTGTGCATGGAAAATACCATGGCTGTAACAAACACCCTTGGGCGGACCGGTACTGCCGGTGGTAAAAATAATGGCGGCCGGATCATCCACTTTCGAAATAACACATGAAG
The DNA here is from genome assembly GCA_034723545.1 of Thermodesulfobacteriota bacterium. GTDB lineage: Bacteria > Desulfobacterota > Desulfobulbia > Desulfobulbales > SURF-16 > JAGHCC01. The sequence goes on from JAYEPA010000095.1 coordinate 23,306, forward strand.
AAGCAGCAGTAGACTTTTGCGGTAAAAGACGGCTGCCAAAAACACCGAATGACGGACCGACGCAAAAAAAACGGCAGACCGTTTTAAAGGGAGCAGGAAAAAATTTTCTGAACAGATGGGCTTTAGGGATGCCGATGAAGACCTGGGGCCTGACCGTGCCGATACATTTCAACAGATTTTTATAGCCCATGCCAGGATCAATCAAGATCACCACGGCGCCGATCCGGAAAAGGGCAAAGGTCAGGCAGACAAATTCCATGGAAGGTTTTACCATGAGCATAACCCGGTCACCCTTTCCGACACCTTTGTCCATCAGTGCCTGGCCATATCCATCGGCATAATCTGCAAACTCTGCAAACGTCCATTTCCGGTAACCGGTCAACGATCTGCAAATCAAGGCTGTCCGGTCCGGCGCACGGGCGGCTACATCTGCCAGGGTCTGAGCGATGTTGTGTGATTTTATCATTTTCGTTTTTTTCGTGTAAACGGCCCAAATGGTTATCTTTGCAGGAGGTTACAGCTGCCTTTTTATCGGCAAGACACAAATTACCATCGGGCCTGGAACACATTCAGCAAAAATACAAGTTAAACAGTAACTATTCAGCTGCACTTCATCTTCGCCCATTTTAGTCTTCTCGAATAGCACCAGTATGCTTCAAAGCCCAGGTAAGCGAGTATGCGAGACTCCGAAATGAACGAATATGAAGCACATCTGATCAGTTACAGACCGAGTTTTTCGTAATATTTTACCTACACTGAATAGTTACGTTAAACAAAACAAATTGACTATTTATTCCATGACTGGCAACACATATCTTCTCATATGCACAAAACAATAAACATTGATGGCTTCGTAAAAATATAAACTAGAAAATTTGTTCACGATAAATCAATGATTTATCTAGCACGATCTGTCTGGATCGTTGGTTTTCACGAGACCGACAAACATTGGTGTTGACATTTCAAATGGTGTCCATTATTCATAAATTTTATTCATGAAGACAGTGTCATTGATCAGTAATTGATCATAAGATACCACATTTGCGGAGTTTATGCCCCATGCGGGGTATCATCGGTCCCCTTCGCGCAACACCTGCACAGACTCACATGCCTATGTAGAAAAAAAGGTAACTATTCAGCGTGTATAAAAATGTTATGAAAAACTTGGTCTGTAACTGTTCAGATGTGCCCCATATTCGGAGTCTACGCTTACCTGTTCATTTAGAGATTTGAAGCGTACTAATGCTACTCGAGAAGCTCTAAATGGGCGAAGATGGGGTGCAGCTGAATAGTTACAAAAAAAGTTGGCTATTTCACCCCGTGAGTGGGTACATGGATTATCCTGGCTATAGCGCTTTTCATCCGGATAAAAAGCACTCTTTTATCATCTCAAACGAAAAACAGAGATTATGCAATATACAATTTATGACGCACCAAAAGAAAAATCGCAAGAAGGATCGGTCTGGATAAAACAATCTGGGATCCGTCAAAATTCTATTGTTAAAATCAAACTTAAGGCAAGCGGGAAATATATTCTCTGCGAGGCCAAGCCAATGGATTATGACTTTCTCAAAAATTACGAAAGGCAACATCCAGGCGAATCGAAAATTGATCGTCCTGAACAGTCCATTGTCATGAATTTGTGGTATCGATCCTGTTTGAATAATCTTAAAGTTAAAAATGAGTATGACATTGAAATCACATCCGCAAATCTTTTGTGGGACAAAATCAATGCCTGTCGTCAACACCCGCAAATATCTGTCCGTTCAACAACATGGCTGGGACTTACCAGCCTTGCTCTTGGTACATCAGGTCTTTTTTTGGGAATCATCAGTCTTCTTTAACTGATTGAAAGAAATTACCTTTGACAAAAAAACATTATAATTACATGAATATTTTGTCTTGTGGAGCATAAAAAATGAAACTTGTGAATAATGAGCCCAAACAACAGCAACTGAATACTGAAATCGGATACCAGGATTATAATCCATTCAAGGATGTTGCTATTCCTACCCACCGATATTTTTTCCCCATTGATCCTGAAAAGCACAGTATACCACGCCTTGGTATCGGGGCCAGCGCCCTTGTGCTGGATGGCGTGGATCGGAAGACAGGTGGAAAAGTAGCTGTTAAGTTTGTCCATACTTACAAGGGAACAGCACCACTGGCGGAAACAGAAACACGGGAAAGATTCTTTGACCGCGAGGTTCTTAAAACCAAGTCTCTGGCTAATGACCCCTATCTGTTAGAATATCTCGATGATGAGCTGTTAAATAATGATCAGTTGGTGGTATTGAGTTCATCAGTCGGCACCAATGCCTATGACATCAAATTACTTCCGCCGGAAGCGGCAGGTGACAGAGCCGCTCACGCTTTCAAAAAATTAAATAAATATATAGAAAACAGGCCCACCAACAATCTGGTAGATTTTCAATGGAATCTCAAACTTTACCGTCTGCGTCATTCCTTTCGTCAGGCAATTCGTGACACCGGCGACCCGCAATTTTTAAATGCACAAATTATAAATGGTCAGCGTCTCATGGTCATGAAAAAATACCAGACCACGCTGAGCCGTTTATTAATGCAGCAAAATTTGCCGATTGATGAAAGACTGGATCTGGTTCTGGAATTACTTAAGGCGTTGAAACAAATCCACCTGTCAGGCATTGTTCATGGTGATATCTGTCCTGACAATATCATGTTCAGACTTTCTTCAAAACAAGACATGGAGTTGATGCACGAGTTACGGCAACAGGGTGTATCTACCCGTTATCTATACGAATTACAATCTATACTGATTGATCTGGGCCGAGTAGTCAAGGATGACATGCAGGGACCGGACCAGATTTCTTATGGCCTGCCCATCAAGGAAGCCAATAACCGTGTCATTTATGCCGCTCCCGAAACCATGTCCATGGCTGAGCGACTCCCCTTTGAACGTTACAATGTTACGTACCAGGAAGGGCAGTTGCTACTTGAACCTATATGGGAATTTGAAAAATTCACAAATGAAGATAACTGGTTGAGCGAATTAAGTGATGAAAAAGGTGAAGTTCGGAGTACAGAATCTACATCCATGTACAGTCTGGATAACTATTTTGTAGCCGGTGATATTCTCTACAATTCCATCTGGGGATTTATTGTCAAAGAAGTACAGGAAAATCAGGTCCTGCTCAGCAGCGATGACATTTACAAACCGGATACTGATCACTACACCTTGATGAAGGTATCCATTGATGATTTTTTCCAAAACAGCAACAATGGGATATGGGAATTTGACGATATCCTTTACATTCATTTCCAGCAAGGTATCCCGTCGGATATTTTTGCCATTGGTATTGTTATGGTTGAAACATTTGTCGGCGACAGAATCAAGACCGCCGGATTACGTATCTTCTCCAATCGTTCCAAACGTATGATAGTGGGTGACAGAACACCGGAAGAACTCATGGAGGAACGTGATTTCCAGGATATTTATGCCGCTTTCAGGGACCTGGGACTGGTGGATATGTTTCACCTGGTACTGAAATGTGTAGTCCGGGGAGACACCTCGCTCGGCTATTATAATGCCGATCACTCGAATAATTCAGCTTTGGCCACGGTTCGATTGCTAGAGGATTATTCTCAAATCATGAGCCAATTTTCAGCTCTTAAGGTCAATAATGTTTTAGAACACAAACTGGTGGCGCTTGCCAAACAACTGGATGATTACAAAAATGTGTTTGGTCACAATGCCGATCGCAGTGAAATTTTCAAGGAAGTAGGTTCGACCAAAGAACATTTAGAAAAAATGGAGAGTGAATTCCAAGAGAAGAGTAAGGAATTTGCTAAATTAACCCAGATCTTGCAAAATACTGAAGCAACATTGCAACAATCGCTGAATACCCAGAAAAAACTTCAATCTGAAAAAGCTGATATTATCAAGCAGGATGAAGCAGATCTAAGGGCCATGGAACAGGCAAAAAACACTCTGGATTCTGAACTGAATGCCCAGATAAAAAGGCTTGAAGAAGAAAAGTCCGCACTAACCGCAACCTTGAAGCATCTTAAGAATTCACTGGATGAATTTATTAACGAGTACGGCGACAAGTTCAAAAAAACGGTTAAAGCCTGGCGTTCGAGGAAAAAAGCAGCGGCTTTGGTACAAGATTTCCGAGACACTCTATCTTCGGATAAATTATCATTATCCAAAGATGATAACATCAGTGAATAAAATCCCACAGGGGGCTTAGAGTCCACAGATTGTTTTTATCTGTGGACTCTCCATTCAAGAACAACCCCTGTCATCAATCCTGCTTGTAAATATTCGACTTAACGCCGGAAAACAGCTAGAGCCACCAAATTGTAAATGTTTGGCAGTGCTTCACATGGAGGTAAGCAGGCTGATCGGCTAGACATCGAAGTCTGCGCTATCTGGTATGCTGAACAGCCTGATCGCCTTCCTAGGGATGGGGAGTGCTGCCGAATATTTACTCCTGCTTCTTTAAAAGGCTTTCCAGCTCAGCTATTAACTTAAATTTACCGGCAAGTTCCCTTTCCAGATCAGCATGTGCTTTATTCAACACCTTCAATGCCTTATTTTGAGCGCTGATTTGTGAAATAAGGACTCTTCTATTAATATCGGAATCCAGCAAATCTTTGCGTCTTTCCTCAAGCTCATGTTCTTGTTGTACGACTTTTGTCTGTAACTCCTTGACTTTCACATTCGTCTTACGCAGATCGCCCTGAATTTCGCTCACCTTATTATTGCTCGTATCCAAAACAGCACGCAACTTTTTCTCGGTTAACCAACACTTGTTCAGCGTCTCCTCAATCTCGACATTTTTTTTGTTTTTATTATCCAGATCGTCCTGCATGGCAGTGATTGTTGCACTGGTTTCATTACTAAGGCATGACAGTTCTTCCTGAACTTTTTTCAGTTGCTCCTGCAACTGCATAAAATCTGTCGTAGAGGTGTACAGCTGTTCTTGTAAACTGGTTTTCGCTTCAATCTGTTTTGAGAGGCGGAGTTCGAGTCTTTCCACCAAGTTTGTTTTTTCCGCGTTTTCCCTGCTAAGCCTGGCAACCTTGGCATTAACATTCATAATTTTATTTTTTTGTAAAATATTTTCCGCGGCAAAAGATTTCTCGTTTGAACGGACTTTGTCCAACTCTTGATTTGATTTCTTAAACCCAACCTGGACTTTTTGAAATTGCTGTTGCATTTTATCGAAATCAGCAATTTTGGCATTCAAGCTGTTTTTCAACTGATCTCGCTCCTCAATTACTTTCGCAAGTATGGAACTGAGGCTGTTCAACTCTTCTTTGTTGCTTTCCAAAGCCGCTGTAAGCGAGACAATCTCATTCCCTAATACGGTTTCCCTTTCTTCAAGATTTCCCTCAACATCCGTCAACCGTTGCCGGCATTGACTGAATTCAGCCGTCCGGTCGTTCAACTGTTGTTCAAACCCGTCCCGTTTTTTCATCAATTTTGGGAGCTGCCCACTAAGCAGGGTGACCTGCTCTTCGCTGTTATTTAATGCCCCAGTCAAAGAGGCGACCTCAGCATTGAGTTTTTCAAGAGACTTTTTCTGGGTAGAAAATTCAGTAGTAAGAAATTCCTTATTCTTTTTCAACCGTGACAGATCCTGGCTGGATTTACCCAGAGCTTCCTGGTTATGGTTACTGATGACCTGTAATTCTTCAAATTTTTTCTCCAGAGTTTGCAGATCATTTTGTAAAATTGTGTTTTCTTTACTGCCCAACAATCCCCAAATGGCACAAATGAGAGTCAAAAACGTCAAGACTCCTATAGTGTAAATTCTGCGCATAGTTTCTCCTGAAATGTAAAATTAGTTTATAATATCGCAATCATATTGCGTCCAATTCCGACAAAAAACAATTTCGTAAAGCTTCTTATACCCCACAAATATGACATTGAAAAGTGAACCGCTTCGATTTTCCAGCCTGTTAAAATAACGGCTTTAACGCCTGAGAACTCACTTCATATGCAATCTCAGGGATTCAGCATGATCGCCGGGATCGATCCCCTTTTCACCTGGATGATCTGGCTTCAGAGATAAACATCATTGTAAAAAGATTTACGCTACGATTCAATGGTCTTGTTATTTAAATTTTCTTTGTGCAAATCCTATGGGATCAACTTTAACCGTACCACAATGTTTGTCAACCCAGCGTTCAGCCTGATTTAAATTTTCAACACGTAACAGGTACCAGGAGGGACTAATCACCAAGACTCAAATTTGGCACCAAATGAAACCGTGATGGGGAAAAAGGGCATTCTCGGACAGCCTCCTAGTTTTTCAATGACTGAAGAGGTGCAGGAATACGACCTCCTCTTTTGACAAAAATATCTGCTGACACCTGGCTCACTGCCATTATCGGAGCCTCACCCAGGAGTCCGCCAAAGTGAACAAAATCACCTACATCCTTGCCTGGAGCCGGAATTATTCTCACTGCAGTGGTTTTATTATTGGCACAGCCAATAGCCATCTCATCAGCTATAATTGCAGCCAGGGTCTCGGCGCTTGTATCACCGGGGATAGCAATCATATCAAAACCCACAGAACAGACGCTGGTCATTGCCTCAAGTTTTTCAATGGTAATTGCCCCAACTTTTGCCGCCTCGATCATGGAGGCATCCTCACTTACCGGGATAAAAGCGCCGGAAAGCCCGCCCACCGATGAAGAGGCAAAGAGACCACCTTTTTTCACGGCATCATTAAGCATCATCAGCGCAGCAGTTGAGCCCGGCGCACCGGGCATAGCAAGGCCCATGGTCTCCAGAATCTGTCCCACCGAGTCACCCTCGGCAGGTGTGGGAGCAAGGGAAAGATCGAGATTTCCAAAGGAAACGCCAAGCTGTCTGGCTATTTTTTTGCCGACCAGTTCACCGGCGCGGGTAATCTTGAAGGCGGTCTTTTTAATCGTCTCCGCCACCTCTCCAAGGTCGGCATCTGGTCCGAGTTTCTCAAGGGCACGGCGGACGGCTCCAGGGCCGCTTACTCCTACGAGTATTGAACTTTCACTCTCTCCTGCGCCGTAGTATGCACCAGCCATGAAAGGGTTGTCCTCAACGGGATTGGCAAAAAGGACCAACTTGGCACAACCGATTCCATCATACTCTGCAGTGCGCCCAGCTGTGTCTTTCATTACCTGACTCATCGTATAGCAGCCATCCATGTTTATACCTGCCTTGGTGGAAGCAAGGACAACAGAAGCGCAAAAACGCCTGGTAGTGGCCAGGACTTCCGGCATCGCCTCAATCATTGATCTATCAATGGATGTTTCACCCTTCTGAATCATGGCTGTGTAGCCGCCGACAAAGTCGACGCCAATCTCTGCAGCGGCCTTATCCACGGCATCCGCCACCTTCACAAAAGCAGCAGGATCGGCTACCGGAACCACTTGGGATATGGGGGTAAGGCTGATTCTTTTGTTAACAATAGGCAGCCCATATTCATCGGAAATAAAATCGGCTTTTTTGCTCAGATTTTCGCCCTTTGCCAGAATTTTTTCACGAATCTTGCGTGCGCAGGCAGCAGGATCAGGATCGGAACAGTCGAAAAGAGAGAGTCCCAAGGTTACTGTTCTGATGTCCAGTTTGTCTTCGGCAATCATTCCTACCGTTTCAAGTATCTCTTCATTGGTAAATTTCATGAGATATCCTATACCCTGTGCATGTATTGAAAAACGTCCGAATCCTGAACCGTAACATCAAGGGACATACTTTTGATGGACTCCTTCAGCCTGGCAGTAATCTCGGTCAGAGAGAGGCTGGAGCTCTTTCTGTCGGCCAGCAGAGTCATGGCAAAAATTTCGTCACCAAGTATCTTCTGATTGATGTCGATAAGGTTAATATTGTTTTCAGCAAGGACGGTGGCTACTTTAGCAACGATTCCAATTTCATCTTTGCCAATTACGGTTACAACAATGCGTTTTTTATTCTTTCCCATCATTTATCCTCTTCTTTTTACAGTTCTTTTGCATGATTTTTTGTAACTTCGCAATAAGTGGTGGTATACCGCCAACCTCCCTCTTTAATAAAGGGGATTGAGGGGGATTTGTTTATATGTTCCCACCATTTATTGAAAAGTTACGAACTTTTTTGAAATTTCCTCGGCTATTTCTTCCTGGTCAAGAGCATTACAATCAATAGTTAATTCAGCATACCTGTTATAAAGAATTTGTCGCTCATTAAACAGATCCCTGAATGACTGATCCTTTGGTCCGGCTATTCCACGTGTATCGAAATTATGAATTCTCTTTGTAATTTCTTCATAGCCTACTTCCAGGAAAATAATCATTGAGATATCTTTCAGATGATTCATTGCTTTTTCGCTGTACACAGCACTTCCGCCGGTTGCAATGATGTGATTTTGAACATTGATTTTTAAAATTTCCTCTTCTTCGATCTTCCTCAAATTGAGATGATTGGTTTCATCAATTATTTGTTGCAATGATTTTTGCCGATTTATCTGAATGAGTATATCCGTATCAATAAAACCATAGGACAAAACCTTGGCCAGAATTATTCCGACTGTGCTTTTGCCCGCACCAGGCATACCGATAAGTGTTAAATTTGACTTCATATTATGATTTTTTGCTCTGGCCATAATTGGATTTATAAAATTCCTTGTGATGATGAGGTCAATTTGTGATTACCACTAATCTTCAGCCTCAAATGTGATGAACTCGTAAAAAGTCCTCAATTCGTCATAACGGACTTGATTCGGTATCCATAACTATTTGAAAACACTGGATTCCGGCTTTCGCCGGAATGACGATTCATAGGTGTTTTTGACTTTTTACGAGACCATCAATTTTGTTGTTTCTGCAGTTTCTTTGCCGGGTTGCGGTTTGTCTTGAAGGTAAAATAGGTTCATTGCCAAAAATAAAAAATCAGAATAGTTATTGATTTTCGTAACCAGGGTGGTTACGCTAAAAGTGTGATAAAAATTTACTTCCAGTGTACTTTCAGGCAACTTGTATGATCAAATCATTTAAACATAAAGGACTTGAAGACTTTTTTTATGACGGCACCAAGAAAGGAATACAGTCTAAGCATGCTTCAAAACTAGAAGATATTCTCGATTTGTTGGATGCTGCCTGTGTCGTAGAAGATATGAATTTTCCTGGATCAAAACTACACCCTTTGCACGGAGATCGTCAAGGCGAATGGGCAGTAAAGGTGTCGGGTGCTTGGCGAACAACTTTTGAATTTCGGGATGGTGACGCCTTCCTTGTCAGCTACGAAAACTATCATTAAATAAATGGAAAAATTACCATGAGAGAACGAAAAAGAGCCCCTGTTCATCCTGGCAGAATTTTAAACAATCAATACTTGGAACCCTTACACCTAACCAAGACAAAAGTGGCTGTTATTCTTGGCGTATCCCGTAAAACCATTTCCAAACTGGCAAACGGGCATGCCTCGATCACCTCCGACATGGCCCTTCGCCTGTCACGGGCCTTTCAGACTACTCCTGACCTATGGATGAACCTACAAAAAAATTATGACCTCTGGCATGCCAAGCGTCAGTCCCAAGAATGGAAAAAGATACAGCCTCTTAATTTTCAGACAGCCTAGAATCTATTACACATCTATCAAGTAATTTATCTTCATCGTCTGATGAAAAATTATAGTCTATGATAGTTACCCCCCAAATAATGACGAGAAAAAGTAAATGGTTAATGTTGCCGGATCCAATCTCATCAACACCTCTACTTGCCCAGAACAGAGATGTTCTGCGAGCCAACTAAGTTTAGATGAGGCAGGTAATCTTTGCAGATTGCCTACCTCTCTTGTTTGAACATGGATTTGGCAATCTTAATCGCCTCTTGTCTACGCTGTCTTAATTGGCTGCAGTATACGTAGTAACCTCACAGTAGAAAGGTAAAGCGGGCATTGTCCAGTGAAATGAAGAGATTTCCACTGGCCATTATTTTGTTGTGACGGATAGCTAACCCGTTGTCCTTTGCGAGTTCTTAGAACCCTCTTTTCGGTGGCAAAAATGGGCCTTTAAGAGCAAAAAAGGCCATGTTCTTGATTTGTACTTGCGCTAGAACAGGAAGTTGTCGTGGTCCGACCCGTTTGTAAGGCGTTATCATCGCTTTAAAACTAAGCATAAGAAAAAATATAAAAAACACATGCCCCTTGGGTTGGCAAAAAAAGGCAAATTACCACCAGGCCATCAGAAACGATTAGAAAAGCATGGTGCCCTTCCTCCAGGGCTTACCCGATATTATTTGCCAATGGAATTGGAGAGAAGGCTTGCCCCCTTGCCCAGTGGATATACCCGGGTAAGAGTGGGGGGAAATATTGTGTTGCTGGATGAAGCGACCCAGATCGCAGTGGATATTATTTTTGGAGTATACTAAATTCAGTAAACCTTGATCTGTTACCCTTTTGGTTCGTTCACAGTCTTAACCTCTACTTTTGGCTAAGAGGATTTTATGAAGACCTTGCCTCTGGCAGTATTAATTGCTGGAAGCAAGGTCACGGATTTTGATGTTTTATAGGTACGGGGCGATTGGCAATCCCAAACCTGTTTCGGGGTCATCACCCGCAAGGTCAATGTCTATAGCTATGCTTTGAAGATACTCCCTTGTCTCCAGCGCTCCATTTTGCCATAATTTAGCTGCCAACCCTGAGACATGGGGGGTGGCCATGCTCGTTCCTGACTTGCAGGAGTAACAGCCATCCTTGTCAGTTGATTCTATGGTGACACCCGGGGCGGCAAACTCGACCTCCTTTTCCTCAACTATATAATCTCCATCATTGATGCCCCGGGAACTCCAGTCCGGTACATACTCATTGATATCAATCGCCCCCACCGCTACAACCTTCTTATAGGCGGCCGGGTAATCGATCGACCCATCGGTTGGCCCGTCATTGCCGGCAGCAGCAATGACCAGCACATTTTCTGCCACCGCATGGTCTATTGTCGCCAAGACATAATAATCCGGATTATCCCCGCCAATGCTAATCGAGATGATCTGGGCACCATTGTCGGTGGCATACTCGATCCCCTCTGCGATGTCATCACCCCAGCAAGATGTGTTACCGCACACCTTGATGGCCATCAGGTCAGCCTCAGGGGCCACGCCGTAAATGCCGTTACCGTTTGGGCCTCCATCAGCTGCAATGCTTCCGGCAACATGGGTTCCATGTCCCACATTATCCCGACAGCCGTCTTTAATCCCCCTCTTGGTGGTATCCTTACAGGAGACTATCCTGTTGGCTAGATCCGGGTGCTCGGTTTGCACCCCTGTGTCAAGGACCGCCACCGTCACCCCGCCCCCGCCAACGCCGCCATTCACCTCTACTATTCCCCATGGATATTGATCATCAGGGAAACAGGTCTCCGGTTCAGGCTCTGGCTGAGGATCACCACAATCTCCCGGACATGTCTTTGGCTCATTGCCTTGACATACCCCGTCACCACACACCGACCGGCCGGAAAGGTAAAAGAGACGGACCGGCTCCACCTCGATTCCCTCGGACTCCAGAAAGGCAAGCTGATCTCCTGTCAGATGAGCGGAAAATGCCCCGGGAAATTCATGTTGGACATTAAGGAGCACCTTCAAGGCAGGATCATCGGAATGAATATAATATCTTGGCGTTAATTTCCACTCTTCATCAATGACCGGAGAGTTTTGCGGAGCCATCCCGTTTTCTTTTGCCTGCTCTGCAGCCGGGATGGTAAATTGACCAGCTTGTGTTGCCGGACCAACTAGGAATAATGTTACTGCCGCCATCGACAACATTGTTTTTATTTTCATGTTTCACCCTCGTGATTGTGTAACTCACACCTTTCTCCCCCTGTTTACGGCCCAGCTCCTGCTTGGAGTGCAGCAGCCGTCTGCAGCCATGGTAGCTAACCAGAGGATGGAAAAAGATTCCCATTATCACTATAAAATAGTGCAATATTCATACTCAAAAAACATATAAAATTACTTCCCTAATATCAATTGGTTGTCCGATGCCAGGAAAGTTTGATTATGACAATTTTCCGCAATACTAAAAAGGACGTTCAGTTCTCCGGAAAAAGTAGGGGAATCCCACATCGTATTTCTGTAATATCTGGTAGATTGAGCTTCTACTAAAACACCTCTTATCATCAATAATGTGCCGACATGAAACAGCGTGGCAGTTAACTGCTTGGAGGAAATTCTATCCTCACAGTAGTGTTAAGTTTGGGTAAGCACATGAACGGTTGAAACGAGCAAGATAAATTTTAACCGCTACTTATCAAAACTGCAGACTTCCTGCCCCAGAGGCAGCTCTATAATAAATTTTGCTCCCTTGCCTGGCTCAGATTCCACTCAGATATTTCCCTTGTGTTTATCCACAACAATGATCCTTGAAACACCCAACCAAGCCCGTTTTCTGATCCCCATTACTCTTTCGGCTCTGGACAAGGTGAAACCAATATATAGGGGTTCGGCCCATTTTTTATGAGGCCGCAATTAAAATTTATACGCACACGAGATGTATGAAATATTTTCAGTATATTCGTTTGCATCCAGGTTTGAGTTATTGTCAATATATTGGTAATCCAACTTAGCTTCAAAGTTCTCCATGAAGGTCTTGGTCCAGACAAAATTGAAAGTCTTTTTTGTATCTTTCCGATGTTTGCCTATAGCTGGGGTGATATTGTCATAATCTTTCTCGTGATATTTGAAGGAAACCTTGACCTCACTCTGGAACCAGGCAGGCAGCTTGACGGCAACGGTTGTTCTGCCACCATCATAATCGAACTCAGCCCCATCTGTATCTTCAACCTCAAACCGGTAACCGGCCAACACATATGCCCTGTTATCCAGGAAAAAATAAAACAGATCACCGCCTATTGAATGATTGTCACCGTCTCGATCTTCACTCCCTCTCTGACGATAGTCCTTATCCTGGAAGATGTAACTGAAACTGCCATATATATTATCCCCTAAAAAACCACTGACACCGGGCATAACTGTATGGGACCACAAGAAATCTTTATCATCGAGACGCATGTATGAAAGAAGATAATCAAGCCCCACATCCCATTTACCTAGACTATAACTACCTGCAGCTCCAAGGGTGTGTGTTTGGGTATCAAACTCGTCAAGGTCATCATAGACACTTTGATAAAAGTCATAGGTAACTTCAGCCTCTATGGAATTCTGCTCATAAAATCTGTAGCCACTTTCCAGCTCCATTACCCACGCATGATCTGATCGTCCGGAAACAACATCCAGCTCTTCAATGGTAAGATTATCGTCATATTCCCACCCCACTCGCGGCGTAACCCACCACGGCTTCACCTTCTGTTTTTGCTCCTTAGAAATAATGGCTAATAACTGCCGGATATCGCTGACTGTATCAGATTGAGGATCAACCGCTAAGGCCTGCTTTAAACTTTTTTTAGCATTGTCATTCTGGCCCATACTGTAATGGGAAAGCCCGATGTAGTAGAAAGAGAGTTGGGCAAAATCAGCATCGTGCTGTTTGGCTCTTTGGAATGAGGAAATGGCATCCTGATACTGGCCGGTATTGTAGTACGACATGCCAAGAAAAAAATAGGCAGAACCATCTTGAGAATCTTGCTGAACAGCTTTCTGTAAAGAGGTGATGGCAGCATCATAGCGATCAAGCTTGAAATGGGTCATGCCCATATTAAGATAGAGCCCTTCCAGCTTCGGATTCTGCCCGGCAGCCTTCTCAAATTTTTCCAGCGCAGCCTGATAGTTACCCTGCTGGAAGAGAGCGAGACCAGCGCTGAAAGACTTTTCTCCTGCATCAGCTGCCCATGAGTGGCTGACGCCGCTCAAAATGAGACTGACCATAATGAGTACATACAAGCTCACTCTTCCTTTCACTTATTTCTCCCCCTTTTATTTTGTCTGAAATAGTTGCATCCCATATTTTATATAAATCCTTCGTCAGAAATCTATAAAAAAAGACCTCCGAATTTCTCAGAGGCCTTTTTCACAGCAAAACTACGTGCAAATAATGAGAGCGTCAAATTAACTTTTCTTGTTTTTGCCTTTTCCATTATTTTGTTTCTGCATCTCTTTAACCGTTTCTTTTGCCGCCTGCTTGGCAACATTTTTTGCCGCCTGCTTAGCCGCGCTTTTAGCTGCCTCTTTGGCTGCCAGTTTTGCAGAATCTTTAGCGACCTGCTTGGCAGCCCCTTTGGCTGCTTCTTTGGCAGCCCCTTTGGCTGTCTCTTTGGCTGCTTGTTTTGCCGAGTCCTTAGCAGACTGTTTTGCCATCACTTTAGCAGAATGCTTGGCAGCCTGTTTGACTGAATATTTTGCACTTTCTTTTGCTGACACCCCGGCTGACACCTGGACAGCTTCATCCACCAGGGAACTATCTGCCTTTGTCAGAAATTTATTCTTATGGTCCAGGGCCTTGTCCAAAAACTTCTCATTACCGGTCTTTTCAGCCAGGGCGGTAAACCTTGCTTCCTGCTCAAGAGCCTTGGCGATGGCATTAATTTCTTTTTTACCGTAATCATTTTCTACAATTTTCTCCAAAAGGTCCATATCATAGACCATTGGCAAATCGCTTTTTATTGCATTATTTAACGACCTGTTCAAGGCAAAGACCTGCTCATCAGACAGCGACTCAACAAAAGCGGCCACACGGTCTTCATCAGATACTTCTGGAACCTCATTTTCGACAAGCTCGTCTTCCGGTATGTCTTCTGGAGTGACGTCAGCTTCGGCAACGGTATCACCTTCCGGAGTTTCACCACCTGTTTCTTCGGGATCTTCTGCAGGAGGTTCTTCAGACGGGAGTCCCGCCAGGAGTGTATCGTTCAAGAGTGGCCGGCTGGAAAATTTACTGCCGGAAAGCTCCGGCTCAGTATCCGTTTCAACTTCCACGGTAATGTCGTCCGTGATTTCAGGATTAATTACATCAACCGGCTCGGTTTGAGCATAGATCGGTTGATATAAAAAACAAGTCATCCCAAATGCCATAAGTGTTAAATAAATTTTTTTCATAGTCTCATTTTCCCTGACAGTTGAATTAACAATCTTGACAAATTATCCATAATTAAATTTGAGACAATTACGTAGCCATATTTATGCCAATGTAACATTTCAACCAACACGCAAAAAAAGAGACACGAAATAACAAAGACTTCTTTGCGAAAAGTAAATTTGGTTGAAAATGGTTTTTCAACCATTATTCCTTGCGCAATAAACTTTTTTTATCAAACTAATGACGGTATAAAAAAATTTTTACACTATCCTTTACTTGCCATCCCGAGCATTCCACACAGAAACAGCTATCTTCTTAAGAAGATATGCGACACAGTATCTTTTCATTCTATACATTGCATCCCCAATTATTCCCCTCTAAAATAGGCACAGACTTTGCAGAGCTCTATTGAAAACAAATTAAATAAATTAGAAACAATGAGATTCATTAATAAGGAGGGGAACAATGAAACCAGTTAAAATATTGGTGCTTACATTAATGGCACTTTTAGTCGCTACACAAATAGCAGTGGCGGGTGATTATTACTGGGCAAGAAATCTCAATATGCAGGCTCAAGCAGATCCGTCAGGGTTCAGAGCAAGGCTTGCCACTCGCTTCAAAATAGGCGACCTCCAGGTCAAGACTGTACTCAGCAATTTCGATAGGCCGGCAGATGCATACATGATGCTGCGCCTAGGAGAAATGTCGGGAAGGCCGACACATTATGTGATAGACAAATACAGATCCGGCAAAAATAAAGGATGGGGTGCACTTGCGAAGAGTTTAGGTATTAAACCCGGTTCAAAAGAGTTCCATGCTCTCAAACGTGGTCATGACTTGCACGAAGGGTATAATCGCAGTCATGTTCGATACAGCAGTTATGATCAAGATCATATTGATTACGATGATTTAGGTAAGGGTAAAGGCAAGGGTAAAAAAAGGAACAAAAATAAAGGAAAGGGAAAGGGTAAAAAAACTTGGTAGGCTAAAATCTTTCATACAACTAACAGATTGTCTCCTTAAGGCAAGGTCATCAAATTGGCCCTGCCTTTTTTGTCTTTTTTTCATATAAATTTTGAAATAATTATTTTCGACTAATTTGGTTAATGAAAAAAACGGGCTTTAGGTATGATATGGCAAGGTTATGTTTTGGAAACTTGTCAGGCATGAAGATGTTTCCTGATCTGATAAAATTGCGTACTCCTAAAATTTTCCCACAAATAGGTGATTATGGAGCAGTAGTAGTGTTAAGTTGGGGTGAGCACACGAACGGTTGATACAGCCAAGACGAATCTTGACTGTTACTTATCAAAACTTCAGACTTCCTGATTCAGAGGTAGCTCTATAACAAACTTCGCACCCTGACCAGGACTGCCGTCTGCTGTGATTGAGCCGTTATGACGCTCAACAATTGCCCGGCAGGTGGAAAGCCCGATTCCGGTCCCCTGATATTCGCCGTCCTGTGGCAATTGTTCAAAGATGTTGAAAATTCTATCTTTGAACTGCGGCTCAAAACCGATTCCATTATCCTCAACTGTTATCTTAACTCGGTCCGCACCATCAGCCGGTTTTGTATTAATAATGATCTCCGGTTCTTTGTCGGGGCGGTGATACTTGAGGCTGTTACTGATCAGGTTCTGGAAGAGCTGGCGCATTTGCAAGGGATTGGCCTCGATGGTTGGCAGATCGATTATTGTAATAGCAGCACCTGTTTTTTCAATGCGGGCAGCAAGATCGTCAAGCACACCGTTGATCACTTTTTTCAAATCTACCTGTTCGAATTGCCTGGCTTTACTGGTAACCAGGGAATATTGCAGAAGGCCGTTGGTCAGTTCTTGCATGCGTATACCTGAGGAATCAATCTGGTCCAGGTAAAGGCGGCACTGATCAGTCAAGACTTTTTGGCTTTTTTCCCTGAGTCGCCTGCTGAATGCCAGGATAAGCATTAGAGGTTCCTGCAGGTCATGGGAGATAATATGGGCAAATTCTTGGAGAGCCTGATTGCTCCGGCTCAGCTCGGCGGTTCGCTCCAGAACCCGCTCTTCCAGCTTGTCACGGGCTTCCAGCAATTCCTCCTGGGCCTGTTTTCGTTCATTCACCTCGTTTTCCAGACTAGTGTTTGCGGCAATCAATTTGTTGCGGCTTTCAATCAGCCTACCGCCAAAAAAGAGGATAAATACGGATCCCACACCCATGGCTAACAGGTGACTGATGAGCATCCCCCAATTAAACAGAGAAACATCCATGGGCAGAATAAGAGAAATTCCTCCCCGAATATCGCCTAGTTTATAGCCCTGCTTGGCGTGACATTTCAAACACTCTTTATTGATAAACAAAGGTGCCATATAGCGAAATTGTATCCCCTTTAGAGTCGTGATGAATGAACCGCGCTCTTTGGCACCACCTTGAAAATCCTCAAGCCACTTTCGCTCCCAATCTGCCGCTCGATTTTCCGGACGAATAGGGGTCAGGCTAGTTATATGAAACCGAGCGCCGCTCTGTTTGGCAGCAATTTCAGCAAGCTGACGAGTCATAAAGGCGGGATTGATTTTGGTTAGCTGTAATCCGTTTTCCGTGGTCAGGTCCCTCTCGGGGTCATCAAGAAAAGGATTGGGCTGAACTTCAGGGCCTATCAGCACGTAGACCCCGTCATGTTGGGCATTCCATGTACGGGTTTGCACCAGCTGTGTCAAAAATGTACGGGCGTTCTGAAAGACCAATGTTTCCCTTTCCTTCTTTTCATCATACAGGTTCCAGAAAAAAGAAATGAATCCGGCTATCAACCAGGTGATCAGAATAACGGTTATGTGTTTTCCCATAAGGCTCTCAGGATATATTGGCCGTTGATTAGATTAAGAATGAGATACATTTTCCACATTGACATCTAATTATTTCTTTTACCAAGCAGAGATAAAATAGGTTTTATAGACAACTAAAGTTTCACGAAAATTCATCATGCCGCCATGCGTAGCAGTGCGGTCGCGAAGGAATTAAACAGCGCTTTGCGTGGGACAGGGAAAAGTATTGCAAAATTATCATGCAAAATTTCCCTTGCCATGAGCCGGCGAACATCCGAAAAAGCAAAATGCCCGCGTCCTTGAACGGAATGTCTACGGCGTGGCGTTTTTTTCAAGCGGC
>JAYEPA010000096.1:0-3904 GCA_034723545.1 Thermodesulfobacteriota bacterium
TATAATTTTATGGCACTACACGGGAGGCTAAATTTGCAACTTGTTGATATCACAGTATTTTATTTTTAGCGCATTTCGAAAATTCAGACACTTACGTGATGTTTGAGAATTGTTCGCACAAAGTTGGATTAGCTTTTCCGGCGACAGGAGAGGTTTTCTTTTTCGTTGTCCGGTAAGGGTGGTGCCTGATTTTTTCGCTTCGATAACGCCGGCGACCTTACAATCCACATAGAGCAGATAATCGGCAAAACCATGCCCGGATTTAAGAGGAAATTCACGAATAGCCACACTCTTGCCTGCAAAGATCTTGGTGTCCTTGATATCCTGGACAAGCCAACCGGCTGCGGGAAGCAGTTGATCTATTTTTTTCTCGGGCGTGAATTTCGCAGGTCATAAATTTTTTATACGAAAAGTCAAAAACAGGGAATTTATTCCTCTACAAAAGAGGCACATGAAAAAGGTATTCATGATAACTGAAAATCACGCCATCCGAGGTAATTTCTTTCACCTTCAGATCAGGAACAAAAGTATCCCCTTCCCGCACTATTCTTCCGTTTATACTGACTAAGCGAGAGGCTGGTTTTTTTGCAAAATAGACATGAGCACTGATGTGAAATTCCGGAAGTTCCTTCTGGACAGATAAGGGAAGCTGCATGAGGTGAAGCGGTTCTCTTTGTGCTCTTGGTTTTTCTTCAGTCAATGCGGAGGTTTCTGATATGACATACCGACGCAGCTCTACCGGATTAATCTCCGATGCTTCTAATTGTTCCTCAGGAAGAGTCGTAATTTTTATCGGTTCCGGTTCGGCTGGGACAACGGAATCTTCCAGGGAGACAATGATACGTTCCGGTTCCGGGACGATATTTTTGACCACCTCTTCACGATCACCTTCTTCAATGGTACGATCCGTCACCAATTCATGAATCGGTTCAACCTGTGGTTCTTCCTGATTCGTATCTCCATTCATGCCCTTGGCAAACTCACTATCAACCTCCTCAACAGTGCGCTCTCGGACAACGGAGGCCTTTACTGATTCTTCCCTCATTGGCACAGGGCTCCTTTCATCCTGACTGCTGGCCATGTTGTCATCCACGGTGGAAGCAACAGTCACAGGGCGACTTTCCTGGATTGCAGGAGAGAGTGCATGGGTCGGTTGAGGTTCAATATCGGTCTTTTTTTCCTGAAAAGTTGCTGGTTTCTGTTTGCCGGAGTTTCGCTCGACGGACTGGGGCCCAACTGTGGACTGATCCGGACCCATGACGACAGCCAAAATAATCGCATTCAAAAGTAAAATTCCTATAAGAATATATGGCCACAAAGCTTTTTTCTTATCTTCCGGTGGAAGTTCCACCTGGACGGTATTAAGATCAGGAACCTGTCCCCTTTGCCTTTTTTGATCGGATTTTTTAAGAGCGTCAAGAATATAGGACATCTTACTTATCCTCTTGCAAATCAATTAACCTTGGTACGTCATTGCCGCATGCCGAATTAAGATGAATTATGGTTTGAGGGCCGACAATGCCGTCCGGCACGAGGTTCCTGGAAAATTGAAACTTCTTTACCTGACTGGCTAAGGCGTCGTCGAAATTCATGGAATCCCGGGAACCTGGAGGCCGCCCTTGGATTAAAGCCAATTTTTTATCCAGCCAATCCACATTTTCAGTAGTATTTCCCGGCTTTATGGCAGAAGTGTATTTCCCTGGTTTTGCCCATAACAGGGTATATTCACCAAACCATCGTGAGCCGATATCTTCGATCGTAACAATTTTACTTTCAGAGCCGATGACAAGTGTAGCAGTCCGGCCGTGGAAAGCGGTCAAGGTAGCGAAAAAACGTTCACCATTTTCATCATAAAGAGTTAACACTGCCGGTCGATTGAGAGCCACAAGACTATCGAAACTTCCTTGGAGGTCAAGGCAACGTAAGTTGTATGATTCAGCAAAGGCACAGACACGGCCACTGCCTGGAATATATGGAACAGCCCAACTGGCAAAAAGAGCCGTATAGGCCATGTCATTACTTTCTTCAAATGCTTTATCTCCAGGCCACTTTAATTGAGAAATTTCCCGGGTTTCTATATTGATATCCGTATCGTCGATTTCTTTTTGAATTTCTACTTCATCAGGATCAGCAGTTGGCTGCGTGACCGGATCTACAAGCGCGACCTGCTCCACCATCACAGCCTTCTTCCGTGTCTCCGCCGGATCTATTGTCTCTAAATGATCTATTGGAGTTATTGGTTCCACCTTCTCCACACCATCTGCCTGGCTTACAGACTCCGCTTCTCTCTGTGGTTTCTGATAATAATAGGCGGCTGCCAATATTGCCCCACTGAAGAAAAGGAACAGGGCCGCTATTGACCAATATGACATTTTTCTATTTTGCTGCTGGTCATCATCACCAAAAACCTCCAGCGCTGCTTTCTTCAAAATTGAGGTGCTCACTTGCTCTTGCTCTTGCACATAGGCGCCAAG
The DNA here is from genome assembly GCA_034723545.1 of Thermodesulfobacteriota bacterium. Taxonomy (GTDB): domain Bacteria; phylum Desulfobacterota; class Desulfobulbia; order Desulfobulbales; family SURF-16; genus JAGHCC01. The sequence continues at coordinate 2,475 of JAYEPA010000096.1, forward strand.
GAGAGCCCGGTCGCAAATAATATTGATCAGGCGTGGAATGCCTTTACTTAATTGATACAGCAATTTTATGGTTGAAGCAGGAAAGATCCTGCTTCGTCCACCGACCATTGTTAATCGGTGGGCCACATAGGCACCCACTTCTCTTTCTGCCAGAGGCTCAAGATGATACCGGGCTGTTATTCGCTGGGCAAGTTGCCGTAACTCCGCACATTGCAACATCTCTTTGAGTTCAGGCTGTCCCAGCATAATGATCTGCAGAAGCTTACGTTCGTTGGTTTCCAGGTTCGTAAGCAGTCGTATCTGTTCCAGGACATCGACACTGAGATTCTGGGCTTCATCGATAATCAATACTGCCTTCCGTCCTCCTGCATGAGAACGGAGTAAAAAGCTGTTTATGTGATCAACAAACATTTTAATGCTGTTTAGTTTTCCCTGAATATTGATACCAAACTCTTCGCATATTGTGGCCAGGAGTTCTTCAACGGTCAATTTTGGATTATAAATAAATGCAATATCGGTATCATCAGGGACTTGCTCGAGGAGACAGCGACAGATCGTCGTTTTCCCTGTTCCAACTTCACCGGTTAGCAGAACAAAGCCGCTTTCTCTTCTGATGCCATAGAGAAGATGAGCCAATGCCTCCTTATGACGTTCACTCATGAATAAATAGTGCGGATCCGGTGCAATAGAAAAAGGAGGTGCGGTAAAATCAAAATATTCTTCGTACATAGTGAATTCAAAAAATAAAAAATATGTATTGATGAACTGGTATTGGTATCTACTTATCCCCTAACCGGGACGATCTACCTGTCATATTCAATTATGATTACCAACGAAATCCAGCCACAATTAGGCATGGTGCTGGAGCCCGGCCCTCCGGGCGACAAAGGGTAAATCTTTTGCTCTGAGCCCCTTATCGCTCACAGGGTGAGCTCCTACGTGTCAAGCTATTCGTACCCCACCCGACGTTTTTCGGTAGCTATTACATATAAGGCTGAAGATGAGTGGTAATCACATATTCAATTGCGCAAAAAAACCGAAACCGGGACAAAGTTGCTTTCTTTAAAACTCAGAATCAACATCCTGACACAAAACAGCTAATCAAGACTATTCCATTTTGTTAATCTTTTCAGCATAAATAGCCAATCTACGGTCGTCATTTCGAAGCAATTTTACGAACCGTTGTATTTCATTTCATTAGTCACATGATTTCTTGAGAAGAACCGGAAGCAATGCTATGGTCAAATGATGGAATATGATCTCCCCCCTCTGCCCATTCATGCTGTTCTTCCCGAGCTGCGGGAAAGCCTTGCAAACCACCCATCCGTGGTTCTTGCCGCAGAGCCTGGTTCCGGAAAAACCACGATTGTTCCTTTAATCCTGGTGAATGAACCATGGCTTGCAGGGCAAAAAATTATCATTCTGGAACC
>JAYEPA010000097.1:0-3903 GCA_034723545.1 Thermodesulfobacteriota bacterium
TTTGGGTTTTCAGCTTGAGCCGGATACGGAAAAATGGATTGGCGAATACGGCCATCTGCTTTCACGGGCGGCGCCTGAACGGATCAGCGTTGAGTTGCAGCGAATCATGGCCTCGATCCGGGCCGGGTCCACTATTTTCTCCATGGTCGAAAGCGGCCTGTTCTGGTATCTTTTCCCGGAGTTGAAAAAAGGGGAGGGCATGGAGCAGCCGACAAGTCATCATCTTGATGTTTTTTCCCATTGTCTGGCAGCCCTTGACTGGATGGAAAAATTACAGGCACGGCCAAAAGATTTTTTCCCCGGGGAGCTGGCAGCAAAGGTCTCCGCTTATCTCGAGCAGGAAGAAAACCGTGTCCGGCTGAAATGGGCCGCTCTTTTTCATGATTTGGGCAAACCAGACTGCCATGTCATTCGCCAGGGTCGCATCACCTTTTACAATCATGACCAGGCCGGAGCCCAAGAGTTTGAAAAGATCGGCGAGCGGCTGCATTGGAGTCGGGAGGATATCAAGCGCATCAGCCGATTGATCCGGCTCCATATGTGGCCTTTTCATCTGAATAATTCCAGGAAAAAGACTGGCATTACCGCTAAAGCCTGTCTGCGTCTGGTTAAGGCGGTCGGGGATGATCTGGCTGGTCTTTTTCTTCTGGCCATGGCTGACAGCCTGGCCGGGCAGGGGGTGAACAGACCGCCGGCCATGGAAGAGGAACTGACTGAGTTGTACGCCGAAGTAGAACGGGTCTGTCGGGAACAGGTGAGACCGGTGCTTGAGAAGCCGCCCCTTGTCACCGGCCGTGACCTGATTGATCTGGGTCTGACCCCGGGTCCGGATTTTAAAATGATTCTTTCCAGTCTGGAAAATGCCCGGGTTGAGGGCAGCATACAAACCCGGAGCCAGGGGCTGGCCTGGCTTGAATCCTTTGTGGATGAAAATAATTTGCTTTGACTCGTTTTTTGAGGGACCTCTTTAGAAAGAAAATTAAGGCATTCTTCAATGCATGAATGTCAAAAAAAAGTTTACACTTTTAATGATTTCACGGCCATTTTTGTTATTGTAAAAAAATATTTCTGTAGGAGCCCGCCCTGCGGGCGATTAGGCAATTGTGTGCTGCTGGCCGACATCGTTTCGCCCAGAGGCTGGGTTCCTACGGATAAAATAATGCCAATCGGCAAATGAAGGATGCCAATATTGATATGGAACAGATTGAAAGAAAACTAATACCAAGTCTGCGTGAAGGCGTGGATGTGATCCGGATGATTTTTTTTAAAAGACTGAAAGAATATCTTGTCAGTAAATATGGGCAGGAATCTCCTCCTTTTCATGGAATGCTGGCCGGCGCCATTATGAATGAGCTGTTCGGTACTTCAAATCCTGATGAAAAATTTGTTTTGTTTGCCCGGGAAAATCAGGATCGCATCCAGGAGGAATTGAAACTGGTTGCGTCTGAATTTGAGGATCTTCGCATTCTGTTGACTGATGGCCTTCGTATTCACTTCCTCTGTAATCATCAGGAGGAACTCGTGGAAGAAAAAGAAAATGAGGAATTGCTTGCCAGGGCCAGGGAATACGGCATCCTGATTGAGGAACGGGATGTACCTTTGCCCAAAGGATTCATGGAACTCGTCTATCGGGTCGGCAAATCATACGGCCTTGTGGTTTTCCAGGAAAACGTGCCTGTTGCCACGTAACAACTGAATAATTTTTGAAATAACTCGTTGCCTGTTGTAGACTTTAGTTTTGCTGCAATGTCATTGTCTACTCTTGTTCGTGTCCTCGATTTTATGTCAATGTCGGTTCGGACAAGGTCGGTATTTTAAAAACAGACGTTATGCGGAAGCGGGAGAATAACATGGGAAATACAGAACGGCGGCAATTTATACGCAGGGATTCATTGAATCTGCTGGATTATGTTGTCCTTGATAAAGAGGGGTCAACGGAAGATCATGTCATGGGCAGAACATTAAATGTGAGTGAGAATGGCATTTTGCTTGAAACGCATATTTCCCTGCCACAGAGTCAGCTTCTTTTGATTACCATTGGTCTGGAGGACGATTTGATTGATCTGAAGGGGGAGGTTGTCCATACGAAGGAAGCTGATGATGACCTGTATCAGTCCGGGATTGTATTTGTCGAGATTGACGCCGAAGGCCAGAGAATTTTGAATCGCTACCTGGAGGCTTTCCAGGAAGTTTTCGGTGAAAAAGCTTAGACCCTCAACGGGTCAATTACGAATTAGGAATTACGAATGAAGAATTAGAAGGAAGTTGTCTGATGAAAAACACCGCAATTCGCAATTCGTAATTTTTAATTAATTTTGTGATCCGGAATTCCAAATCTGAAATAATATGAATGTGAAATGAATGAAAAAAGTACAGGATCATTATTTCAAGAAGGCAAAAAAAGATAATTATCCAGCCAGATCGGTTTATAAGCTTGAGGAGGCGCAAAAAAAGTTTCAGATTTTACGGAGGAATGATAAGGTTCTTGACTTGGGATGTCATCCGGGCAGCTGGGCAAAATATGCAGCCGGGATTGTCGGCGGAAAAGGTCGAGTCGTTGGTGTTGATCTGCAACAATGCCGGATCAAGGGTCCGCCGGGGGGCGCTGAAATTGAATTGATCCGGGGAGATATTTTTGATCCGGAACTTACTGTGTTGCAGGAGGCTGAATTTGACGTGGTGTTAAGCGACATGGCCCCGAAAACCAGCGGCAATAAGTTTGCTGATCATGTAAAATCCGTTGAGCTGGCGCGCCGTGCCCTTGAAATTGCCAACAAGGTATTACGAAAGAACGGCCATTTTTACTGCAAGGTGTTTCAGGGTGAGGATTTTCCTGGCTTCGTCGAGGACACCCGGCAGTTTTTTTCAAAGGTCAAAGTGGTCAAGCCCAAGAGTTCCCGATCGGAGAGCAGAGAGGTTTTTGTGCTTGGTATGAATTTAGTTTGAAATGATAAATCGAAGATTTTAGATTATATTAATGGAGGAAAAGGGTGTCCGGACATTCAAAGTGGAGCACAATTAAGAGAAAAAAAGGCGCAACCGATGCCAAACGCGGCAAGATTTTTACCAGGCTGATTAAGGAAATCACAGTGGCAGCCCGGATGGGGGGCGGAGATCCTGACGGCAATCCCAGGCTGAGAAGTGCCATTGCCTCGGCCAAAAGCGAAAATATGCCCAAGGATAATATTGAGCGGGGGATTAAGAAAGGAACCGGCGAGCTTGAAGGAGCGGTCTACGAAGAGATTATGTATGAAGGCTACGGGCCTGGTGGTGTGGCCGTATTAGTAAACTGTATGACCGACAATAAAAACCGGACCGTGGCTGATGTTCGCTTTTTTTTCTCCAAAAGCGGCGGCAACCTGGGTGAGTCAGGATGTGTCTCCTGGATGTTTGATCGTAAGGGCTCCATCCTTGTGGACAAGACGACCATTGACGAGGAGAAGCTGATGGACCTGGCCCTGGAGGCAGGGGCCGAGGATGTGGTTGAGGAGGAAAATGAATTTCAGGTAGTCACCGATCCTGATGATTTTGAAAGCGTCAGGGAAGCCCTGACCAATGAAGGGGTGACCTTTCTTGAGGCCTCCATCAGCATGATTCCTAAAAATGTAGTTGATATCAGTGATGCAAAGGTCGCCAAACGGGTTTTGAAACTTTTGGAGAATCTGGAAGATTTCGAAGACGTACAGAGTGTGCATGCCAACTTTGACATTGATGACGAAATCATGGAGGGGCTGTCGTAAACCGTGAGCAGAACGCCGAAAACCTTGAGAATTCTTGGAATTGATCCAGGCTCAAGGGCCACGGGATATGGAATCATCGATCAGAGCGGTAATCGGACGATTTTTATCAGTTGCGGGGTCATCAGACCAAATCTCAAAAAAACATTTTCTTCCCGGCTCCTGG
>JAYEPA010000098.1:0-3888 GCA_034723545.1 Thermodesulfobacteriota bacterium
CCATCTGGATTATTGCACCCAGAAGCTCGGGCCGGATCATGCCGATATTGATTTGGAACTTCGGCTAGTTGATGAAGAAGTCGGCCGTATTGTCCAGGGCATTGAAGATCTTGGCCTGGAGGATGAAACAACATTTATAGTTTTATCCGAATATGAATTTTATCCGGTTGACGGGGCGATAGATCTGAATCGCATTTTAAGGCGGGCCGGACTTCTTCGGGTACGGACGATCCAAAATCGTGAGTACCTTGATTTTGAGCTGAGCCCTGCCTTTGCCATGGTTGATCATCAGATTGCCCATATTTACATCAAGCCCGGCTATGAAAAAAAAGTTCGTACTATGCTGGAAGGAGTTGGCGGGATCGATTTTCTGTTTGGTCAGAAGGGCAAGGAGGAGCAGCGGATCAATCATGCCCGGGCCGGGGACATCATTGCCGTCAGCGCCAGAAATAAATGGTTTTCATATTACTGGTGGGATGACAGCGCCAGAGAGCCTGATTTTGCCGGACATGTGGATATTCATCGTAAGCCAGGCTATGATCCTCTGGAACTCTTTTTTGATCATGAAACAAAGAAAATTTCTCAGGATACCAGCTTGATTCGCGGAAGCCATGGGTATCCACCATCATTGACGGGTGATGATTTTTTACCGTTTATCATCAGTGGTGAAGCTGCCGGCAATGTGTCGTTGAACAGGGAGATTTGTGTCACTGATCTCAGCTCAATTATAGAAAAAATTGTAACTTCTCAATAAGTAGTGGCATACCGACAACCTCCCCCTTTATTAAAGGGGGATTGAGGGGGGGGGTTTTAGGTTGCCACCACTTTTGGAGAAGTTCCCCAATTTGTTCCTGAACTTTTGTTTCGGCCGGGGAGTTTTTAATCAGATCGATGAGCCACTGAGATATTTTGCGGGAGCAGGACGTGTCTAAATCTACTCTTTAAAATAATAATGCCTTGCCTCTCTTGGTTTTTCTGTGATATTCTCTTATGTTAAGAGCACTAGAGAGTTTGAGTACAAAAAACATTTCGGGATAAATCCCATGACAAAAAAGCTTACAATTAAAGATATAACTCGGATGAAAAAGGCTGGTGAAAAGATCACTATGCTGACCGCCTATGACGCAAGCTTTGCCCGGCTTCTGGACAGCGTTGGTGTGGACGTGCTGCTGGTGGGGGATTCTCTGGGGATGGTTCTTCTGGGCTATGAGTCCACGGTCCCGGTTTCCATGGACGAGATGATTCACCACGCCAGCGCTGTAAAAAGAGGCACGCAAAACGCTTTACTGGTAGGTGACATGCCTTTTATGTCATACCAGGTCAGCATAGAGGAAGCCGTGCGCAATGGCGGCCGTTTTTTGAAAGAAGCAGGTTGCGACGCTGTTAAACTTGAAGGTGGCATTGAGGTTTGCGAGACCGTGCAGGCCCTTGTCCGGGCGGGGATTTCGGTGATGGGTCATATTGGCCTTACGCCGCAGACAGCGGGGCAACTTGGTGGTTACCGGGTTCAGGGTAAGGACGCAAAGTCGGCCCGCAAGCTACTTGCCGATGCCCGGGCTTTGGAAAAGGCCGGGGCCTTTGGCGTGGTTCTCGAGTGTATTCCGGATAGTCTGGCGGGATTGATTACGGAATCCCTGACTATCCCGACCATCGGCATTGGCGCCGGGGTCAATTGCGACGGCCAGGTTCTTGTCATACATGATCTTTTGGGAATGTTTGACATCGTACCCAGTTTCGTCAAAAAATACGCCAACCTGGCGCCGCAGATGAAGGAGGCCGTGACTTCATTCATGGAAGAGGTGAGATCAGGGCAATATCCTGATGATGAGCATAGTTTCAGCATGAAAGTTGATGCGGAAACCCTGCTGGCTAAAAAGTAAGCGATCACAGGCCCCGAAGGTAAGTGAACGAAGTGAAACTCCGCTGCCGCGATCAGGGCGTTTGACATAGAGGGGCTATAGTCACCCGCCCTGCTTGCAGCAGGTAAGCGCAGACTCCGATATCCGGCACCTGTGAACACTTACCGGATAGGAGTTTGCCCAAACTTTTGGTGATGTCACTTTGTGATTGGGTACGATTTTTGTTGGCTTCGGAAAAATTATAGAAACCACAGAGCACACAGAGCACACAGAGCACACAGAGCACACAGAGCACACAGAGTGCACAGAGGTAATTTTTTGTAATAAAAAAGATTTTTCTGTGGTGAGAAAAAGAAAATGTTTTCTCCGGTAATTTGCTAAGGAAATTTTATGGATCTGGCAACTGTAATAGGTATTGTAAGCGGCACCGTCATTTTAATTGTCGCCATCCTGCTGGGCGGCTCCATGCTGTTGTTTATCAATATCCCCTCCGTGCTTATTGTCGGCGGCGGAACTGCTGCCACCGCCCTGATTCGTTTCGGCATGGGAGATGTCATTAATTCCATCAAGGTGGCAATGAATGTTTTCTTTTATAAGCTGAGCAACCCCCAGCAGGTCATTCAGGAAATTGTCAATCTGGCCAATATTGCCAGGAAAAACGGCCTGATCGTTCTTGAGCAGCAGCCCATTGAAGATCCATTCCTTAAAAAAGCTATCATGTACTGTGTGGATGGCCACGAGGCGGAATTTATTGAAGAGGTCCTGAAAAAAGAGGTGAGTCTCACCGTGGAGCGCCACGATGTCGGTCGTAAGACCTTCGGGGCCATGGGAGATGCCTCTCCCGCCTTTGGCATGATCGGCACACTGGTAGGTCTGGTCCAGATGCTGGCCAACATGGATGACCCGGCCTCCATCGGTCCCTCCATGGCTGTTTGTCTGTTGACAACGCTGTACGGCGCGGTGCTGGCAAATCTCTTTTTTCTGCCCATTGCCGATAAACTGGCCCTGCGCAGCCAGGAAGAGGAGCGCAACAGCAAGCTGATTATTGAAGGAGTGCTCGGTATCCTGAAGGGTTTGAATCCCAGGGTCATGGAAGAGTTTTTGCAAACCTTTCTGCCTCCCAAGGATAGGGGTTCCTCGGAAAAGTAAAGAAGAAGCTGGGATGGTATCTATTCAGCTGCACCCCATCTTCGTCCATTTAAGCCTTTTCGAATAGCACCAGTATGCTTCAAAGTCTTAAATAAACGAAGATGAGGTGTTGGTGAACGTGTACAAGGACTGTGGTTCTCGAAACTTAGTGCCCCGGTGAACGGTTACAAAATCTCTCACAGGGGTACAGGTTTTTTTCTCTGCGTCTCTGTGCCTCTGTGAGAGATTAATTTTTATTTTTGTTGAGACGGTTCGCCGGGATGGCCGTTGTTCGAAAAGTTCCAGATGAGATAAATTATGGCTGATGAAGAATGCAAAAAGGAGGAATGTCCGCCGGGAGCACCTTTGTGGATGTGCACCTTTGCCGATCTGATGTCGCTGTTGATGTGTTTTTTTATTCTGCTTCTTTCCTTTTCGGTCATGGATGCCAGAAAATACAAGCAGGTGGCCGGTTCTATGAAAGACGCTTTTGGTGTCCAGAGAGGAAAACAGGCTACTGAAAGCGTCACGGGCAGTTCCATGATTTCCAAGGAGATGCCTGAGGTACCTTTGAATGTTCAGCTCAGGATTGCGGAATCTCTGCGTGAGGAGATCGATGAAGGAACGGTTGAGGCGGATTATGGCCCCGACGGTCTGACATTGCGGGTGAAGGATTCCCTGGCCTTTGATTCAGGTCAGGCCGTTATTAAGCCCCGGTTTACCTTGATTCTGGATAAACTCGGTAAGATCGTCGTCAATAAAGACGTCATGGTGATCGTGAGTGGCCATACGGATAATGTGCCTCTGAAAAAGAGCCAGACTACATATTCATCAAACTGGAGCCTGTCGACCGCCAGGTCCGTGGCTGTGGTGGAATACTGGATCAAACGGTTTAAAATTC
>JAYEPA010000099.1:0-4371 GCA_034723545.1 Thermodesulfobacteriota bacterium
CATGCCGGCATGGCGGTAATGAATATGTTCCACGAGCAAATCAAACCCCGGGATATTGCCACCCGCAAGGCCTTTGAAAACGCCATGGCCGTGGATATGGCCCTGGGCTGCTCCACAAATACGGTTCTGCATGTGCCGGCTATTGCCGGAGAGGCAGGTGTTGATCTGACTCTGGATCTTTTTAACGAGGTCAGTTTCCGTTTTCCCCATATCTGCAGCCTGATTCCGGGCGGCCCCCACAGTTTGCAGCAGCTTAATGAGGCAGGTGGGGTACAGGGGGTGATGCTTGAATTGTCCAAAACCGAGACCGGTCTCCATCAGGACGTGATGACGGTCACGGGTGCAAAACTTGGAGAGAATCTCCGTCGGGCCTTTGTTCGGGATCGCGAGGTGATCAGGCCTGTGGATGATCCCTATCACAAGGAAGGCGGCATTGCTATTTTAAGCGGCAATCTGGCCCCCGACGGATCCGTGGTCAAGCAGTCGGCAGTGTCCGAGGAAATGCTGTGCCACTCCGGTCCGGCCAGGGTCTATGAGTCCGAGGAAGAGGCCCAGGAAGCTATTCTTGGCGGTCGGATTAACAAAGGTGATGTTGTGGTGATCCGCTATTGCGGTCCCAAGGGTGGCCCCGGCATGCCGGAAATGCTTTCGCCAACCTCTGCCATCATTGGCATGGGCCTGGGCAAGAGCGTAGCCTTGATCACTGACGGTCGTTTCAGCGGCGGTACCCAGGGAGCCTGTCTCGGTCATGTCTCTCCCGAGGCGGCGGAAGGCGGCCCCATTGGCTTGGTACAAGAAGGTGATCGGATTGTCGTGGACATCCCCAACCGGGCATTGACCCTGGAAGTTGATGAGGCGGAACTGGCCAGACGAAAAGAGAGTTGGCAGCCTCCGGCACCGAAAATTACCACCGGTTATGCGGCCCGTTATGCGAAAATGGTGACCTCCGGTAGTACCGGCGCGGTGTTGAAGTAAGATTTGTAAAGTAAGGTAGAGAAGTAGAGAAGTAGAGAAGTAAAGAATGGTTGTTGTTCAATTTACTGCCTGCTCCAACTCTTTTTTTTATATTAATTTTTGGGAAATGCATGTTCCGGCATAGGTCCTTTAAATATTTATTTGTTCAGTTGCAAATTGTTTCGGTGCTCTGCTGTGGTGTGTTTTTATTCTACGTGATGGAGGGCGCAGCCCAACCTGTTCAGGAGCCGGCCTGGAAGATCAGCGCTGACAAAATGACGCGGCTGGGCAGTCCCGAGAATGTCGTTGCCGAGGGAAATGTTGTTTTGGAGCCTGACCAGGATGAGGGCGGGCCCCCCATGGTGATCAAGGCGGATTGGGTGAGATACAATGTCCGGGAAAATACGTTGGACGCCCACGGTAATCTGTCCTTTTATTCGGAAACGGAAGAGGCCACGGCCGGGGACGCTTATCTCAAACTTGATGACGACACGGCAGTATTTACTGACGCCACGCTCTTTGTTCCGGAAAGCAATCTTCATTTCAGCAGCCGGCGGGTTGAGAAAACCGGAGAATTGACCTATCATTTCGGCAGGTGCACGATGACCACCTGTGATACAGTCGAGGGGAAAGCGCCGCCGTGGGAGTTTTCTGCGGCAGAGGCCTCTCTTGATCTTGAGGGACTGGCCGTGCTTAAACACGCAGTGTTACGTGTCAAGGACATACCCGTATTTTACTTTCCTCATATGCAGTATCCCGCCAACCGGAACCGGCGAACCGGTTTTTTATTTCCTGAAATGTCCCAATCCACCCGTAGCGGCACCGGCATGACTGTGCCTTTTTTTGTGGATCTTTCTCCAAGTGCCGATGTGACCCTGTATCCTGGTTTTATGAGTAAAAGAGGGATGGTGGCCGGCCTGGAGTTCAGATATGTTTCTGATTACGGTTCCAAAGGGGCTTTCGCCGCCAATTATCTGGACGATAGACTGGAAGATGACCACGATGATGACTTTAAGGATGACGGTTTTTTTCGCACCGAGAAAGACCGTTACTGGCTGCGGGGCATGATGGATCATGATTTCGGTGACGACTTGATTGCCCGTCTTGACCTGGATATGGTGTCCGACCGGGATTATCTGCAGGAGTTCGATAAGAGCATGATCGGCTTTAACGCAAGCACGGAGCGTTTTGAGAAGATGTTTGACCGTGGTTTTATGGAGCAGACGGTTCCTTTCCGGGAGTCGAGGCTGCAGCTTGCCAAGACCTGGCCCAGCGTTTTTCTCGGCGGGGAGTTCATCGGCGTCGATGATTTGCACTCTGAGGACTATCTTGAGACACAGACACAGACTCTGCCCCGTATTTTTTTTGACGGCAGCCTGGATATACCGGCAACGCCGGTCAGTTTGCTCTGGGAGTCGGAATATGACTATTTCTGGCGGGAAAAGGGTGTTGGTGCTCACCGGCTGGATGTCAATCCTCGTCTTGTTTCTCCCTTGCCCTTTGGTCGCCGGCTTCTTGAGGGCACTGTTTCCACCGGTTTTCATTATACCATGTATGAAGTGGAAGACAATGGTCCTTCCTCTCTTGACTGGTCAGGCGATACGAGTCCCGATCGAACGGCCTGGGATTTCAATGTGAATCTCGGCACTACCCTGGCCCGGGAGTTTGGTCTCAATCTTGGTTCCGCCCGCTGGCTCGATCATGCTATTCGGCCGCAAATTAGTTATGAATATCTTGATGTTAGCGATGATCAGGAGTATCCCCATTTTGACAGCGTTGATACATTAGACGACATAAATCAGGTCAACTATGAAATTAAAAATGATTTCCTGGTAGGCGGAACAAGGGATGATGGAAATGATTTTGTCAGGTATATCGGCTATTTCAAGATTGAGCAGTTCTATGATATTAAAGAAGAGAGACGCGACCTGAAAGGACCTGATGATGAGCATCAGCCCTTTTCCGATATCACTTTTACCCTGGATGTCTATCCGCTGCCCAAGCTGCAGACAAAGTATGTGACTACCTATAATGTCTATGGCGAGGGGATCACCAGTCATGATCTTTTGAACAGATATACCAGCAGCCGGGGAGACACTTTTGCTCTTGATTATCGGTATGAGAAAGATTCGCCAATCGATGAACTTAATGCAAGTTTCAGGACCAGGTTGACTGATACCCTGTTTCTTGAAGGCGATCTGATCCAATCCCTGGAGGAGAATGAAACCGTTGAAAGTTCCATCGGCCTGACTTATCAGCCAAACTGCTGGTCCGTGAAGGTCATGGCCTCTCATACCCCTGATGATGATCAGGTCTTCGTTGTTTTTTCAATTGTTGGATTTGGTAAAAGTTTAGGCTTCGGCATGGGTGCCGCAAATGAAGGAATGTATGGCACCAGCGAAAGCGAATTTTGACTCTTACCGTACGGAGGTTTTATCAAATTGCTTGCTCCCTCTGTGAAGTATTATGATGTTTTTAATGGAGATGCAGACGGCATCTGCGCCCTGCACCAGCTGCGTCTGGCCGAGCCCCGCGATTCCCATTTGATTTCCGGGGTCAAGCGGGATATTCGGCTTCTTGACCGGCTTGCTGCAGATCCCGGAGTCCGTAAATTTCATGTCACGGTGCTGGATATTTCCCTGGATCGTAATCGGGAGGGGCTTCTGGCTCTGCTGGAGCGCGATAATCAGGTTTTTTATGTGGATCATCATTTCCCGGGAGATATTCCTGATTCCGATCTGTTGACCGCGCATATTGACCCCGATCCTGAAGTCTGCACCGGACTGATTGTCGATGGAATTCTTGGCGGTCGTTACCGGGCCTGGGCAATTGTCGCGGCCTTTGGTGATAATCTCCATGATGCGGCCCGTTCAGCCGCTGCCGGGTTGTCGCTTTCCTCCGGCGAGCTGGCAAAATTGCGTGAGATTGGTGAATTAATGAATTACAATGGCTATGGCAAGAGTGTGGATGATCTCCATTTGTCTCCCCAGGAACTGTACCAGGCCGTGCAGCCTTTTAAAGATCCCCTTGATTTTTATCACCAGTCCGATGTTTTGACTCAACTCAAGGAAGGTTTTGACAGCGATATGGCCCTGGCCCGTGGCCGGAAGCCTCTGCGGGAGAGCGGCTCGGGTCGGATTTTTCAATTCCCCGCCACCTCCTGGCCGCGTCGGGCGGCAGGCGTCTTTGCCAATGAAAAGGCCAGGGAATTACCGGAAAAAGCCCATGCGCTGCTGGTGGACAACGGCGACGGAACATTTCTGGTCAGTGTCCGGGCGCCTCTTATCAGAAAAAAGGGTGCGGTGGATCTTTGCCGCCGTTTTCCCACCGGCGGAGGGCGGGCTGCTGCCGCCGGCATCAATCAATTGCCCGGAAAGCAGCTTGACGAATTTCTTCAAGCCTTTGATGAGACTTTTA
>JAYEPA010000099.1:4471-14659 GCA_034723545.1 Thermodesulfobacteriota bacterium
TTAAATTATGATTTTTCCTCGATTTCGTTTGTCCTGTGTTCTTTTTTCTCTTTTTATTTTTCTGCCTGTTTCAGCCTGTTCGGCCGACGACAAGCCCAAGGCCGCCGATCTAGTCAAAGACGGTCAGGTGATTGATGTGCAGTCCAGCCGCTACCAGGGTCTTTTCAAGGAGATGCGCCTGCGTTATCACTATTCCCAGGAGGAAATTGACGCGATTTTTTCAGGGGTGACCATTAAAAAGAGGGTTCTTGAATTGATGGACTCCCAGTGGGAGGCCAAGCCTTACTATAAGTATTTCCCTCTCTTTATCACCTCGGGCATGATACGGGAAGGTAGGGCGCAACTACGCGAACACAGTGATCTCCTCGGTCGTATTGAAAAAGAAATTGGTGTTGAAAGGGAGATTCTGGTTGCGATATGGGGCATTGAATCCAAGTTCGGCCGGCATAAAGGCGCTTTCAACCTTTTTCAGACCCTGAACACCATGTATGACGCCTATCCGAGAAGACGAACATTTTATCGCCAGCAGCTTGTCCATTTTCTCCTGCTTTGCCGGGAGAATAATGTTGATCCCCTGGAAGTGACAGGTTCCTATGGCGGCGCTTTTGGTCAGACCCAGTTTATTCCTTCCAGCTTTCGTGAATATGCCGTTGATTTTGACGGTGACGCCAAACGCGATGTATGGCATTCCATTCCGGATATTCTAGCCAGTATTGCTAATTATCTTCACAGGTTCGGCTGGGTTTACGATGCGCCCATCTACTGGGAAATCGGTGCTGAGCTGAAGAGCGATGAGCTGCGGGAAGCCTACAGCAAGGGGAGAAAGGGATTTGTCGATTGGCAGGATGTTGCCGCAACCCAGCAGGTCAGCCTGCCACCTTCTCCCGGCGGGAAAAAAGTGACCATTGTCGGTCTGGAATTAAAAAATGACGGGATGCGTTTTGTGGCGGGATATCCTAATTTTCAGGCCATTACCGCCTGGAATAATTCGAACCGGTATGCCATGGCCGTAACGGAACTGGCCGAGAAGCTGACGGAATAGGAGCTTTGGGTACCCACTAATTTCGGATTTTGGGATGCGGATTTCGGATCATGTAAAAAAATCCGCAATCAGAAATCCCAAATTTAATATCATCCATCAGGGATAGCGCATTTCCTGATTACTGACAAAATTTTCGATTGTGGAGATGTACCAGGAAATAATTTTTTTGGAAACCGCAGTAATATTATTATGAAAATTGATTCCTAGTTCAATCTCCTTCCTGTTTTTACGTAGATTTTTGACGATGCCGCAGATCTGAACCTGTCCCTTGACCCCGGGAAATTTACAAAGGAGCTGGATCTCTTCGTCGATTTTAAAAGAGATCAGCCTGTTGTTTTCTTTTTTTGAAATTGTGCAGAAACAGCCTTCCATGGTGATATCGAGCAGGACGCCACGGTTCTCTTCACCGGCCAGAAAGATTTTTGTCGGAATAAAACATTTTGACCGCTTCTGGTCGCGGAGTTCGTTTTTCTGGATAATTTTGGGATATTCAAGGAACAGTAACCGTGCCGGCTGCATGATTGATTCAAAGAGTTTTGTCTGAAACGCAAAGACTGTTCCGTCAAAAATATAGCGGATAATAAATTCTCGGCCCCGGGTCAGTTTGTGTTCAATGAGCTGGTAAGGTGACGGGGTTCTGATGATGATAAATTTGCCATCCACGCCAACCAGAATACTTTCCATCGGCATGCTGACCCCTTCGATTTCAATTTTGAGCTGAAGGCCGATTTGTAAGAAAATTGGTGTTTTATTATAGAAATCTTCATTTTTCATAGATCATATCTCCCTGCATTTATCTTTCCTTTCAGGGTATGATAAACATTTCCAAAATTCAACATAAATCCTGTCTGATACTGTTTAGTGCCTTACGCCTGAACTTCTGTCAAAAAAACAAGAGATAGCGTAGACTTCGAACTCAGAAAGTATTTTTGAAATAAGTTTGTTATGTCTACTGCCAAGGCACTTATCCTAAATAATCTGTAACTATTCAGCAAGGCAACCGGGGTGAAAATCCCGGCATCTATTTTATAAGTAACAAAATAAATTATATCGTCATTCCGGCATGTCCTTAGCCGGAATCCAGGATGGAGTGAATGGCAAGTTTCTGGATCCCGGCTAAAAACATGCCGGGATGACGTGAGAGGTAATTTCAACTTATCGTGCTGATTTTGCGTTTTTTATACAGGCTACACAAAATCTTGTTACTTAGAAGCGCAGGCTGAAAATTACCCTTTACGCCAGACTGTAACTGTTCAGATGTGCACCCCAAGGGCACTTCCTGCGGAGCGCTTCATATTCGTTCATTCGGAGTCTCGTTCCTCGCTTACCTGGGGCTTTGAACGGTAAGCGGAGCGGAGCGAAGACTCCGTACTGGTGCTATTCGAGAAGACCAAAATGGATGAAGATGGAGTGCAGCTGAAAAGTTACAATAATCTAAGGTGTTTTCCCGCTTTAGTGGGATTGATTCGTATAGGACCGAGGGACCGCTGATGGGAAGAGAAATGCCTGTAGCATTCAAGACAAGCCCTGGCGCGCCGATGCCCCTGGGAGCCGTGCCGATGCCGGAAGGAATTAATTTTGCTGTTTTTTCCCGGCATGCCGAGCAGGTCAACCTGCTGCTTTTTAAAACAGGCAGAGGACCAAAATGCGCCGAGATTTTCCTGGATCCGGAGATTAACCGCACCGGTGATATCTGGCATATCCTGGTCCATGACATGAATCCTGATCTTCGTTATGGTTACCGTATGATCGGGCCCTACGATCCTGCCCTCAGCGGCCATTTTTTTTCCGGCGATAATATCCTTCTTGATCCCTATGTCAGGGCGGTAACGGGCTGTACGAAATGGGGAGCAAAATATATCAGGCGGGGCGGCCTGGATGCTGACAGTCTTTTTCGGCGCCGGGGTTGCATTGTCAGTGATCATTTCGACTGGGAAGGGGACCGACCTCTCAATATTCCTTTACAGGATTCTATTATTTATGAAATGCATGTCCGGGGCTTTAGCCGGCATGAAAGTTCCAACGTCAAGCATCCCGGCACCTATGAGGGTATCGTCGAAAAGATTCCCTATCTGCGGGAGCTGGGCATCACAGCCGTTGAGTTGATGCCGGTTACTGAATTTGATGAGAATGAAAATGTCCGGATCGATCCCCGGACCAATGAAAGGCTCAAGAATTTTTGGGGTTACAGTCCCCTGGCCTTTTTTGCCCCCAAGGCCGCCTATGCGGTGAAAGGAAGGAACGGCAACCAGGTCCGGGAGTTCAAGGAGATGGTCAAGGCGCTTCATAAGGCTGGAATTGAAGTGATCCTGGACGTGGTCTTTAATCATACCGCGGAAGGTGGAGCCGACGGGCCGGTTTATAATTTTCGCGGTATTGACAACACCATCTACTATCTGCTTGACAGTCAGACCCGTGAATATCTCAATTTTTCAGGCTGCGGCAATACCTGTAACTGCAATCATCCCTTAATGAGAAGTTTTATCATGGATTGTCTGCGCTATTGGGTGACCGAGATGCATGTTGACGGCTTCCGTTTCGATCTGGCCTCAATACTGGGCCGTGACCCCAAAGGCGAGGTGCTCAGTAACCCGCCAATGGTGGAACAGATTGCCGAGGATCCGGTTCTGGCCCGGACCAAGATCATTGCCGAGGCCTGGGACGCCGCCGGTCTTTACCAGGTTGGCAGTTTTTCCCCCCATCCGCGCTGGGCCGAGTGGAACGGTCGTTTTCGTGACGATGTCCGCTCCTTCATGTGCGGTCATGGAGACACGGTTTCTGCCTTGGCAACCCGTTTAGCCGGCAGTTCCGATCTGTATCAGTCCAGTTCCAGGCGTCCTTTTAACAGCATCAATTTTATCACCAGCCATGACGGTTTCACCCTTTATGATCTGGTCAGCTATAATCGTAAATATAATTTGCGCAACGGTGAGGGTGACCGGGACGGCGACAATCATAATATCAGCTGGAACAGTGGGGTAGAAGGAGAAACAGGGAATGTCGCAATCAGAAAATTGCGCATCAGGCGTATAAAAACTTTTGCCATGATTCTTTTTCTTTCCCAGGGAACACCCATGTTCACAGCTGGTGATGAATTTGGCCGCAGCCAGCAGGGGAATAATAATGCCTATTGCCAGGATAATGAGATCAGCTGGCTGGACTGGCGCCTGACGGAAAAGAATCAGGGGCTGCTGCGTTTTTTTCGGCTGCTGATTTCCCTGCGCAAGAAGCACCGGGTTTTCAGGCGTTGTGATTTTTTCCGGGAACAGCATCCCTTTGAGGAGATTCGCTGGCAGTCCACAAAACCCGGCAGACAGGACTGGTCGACAGACTGTCATGCGCTGGGATTTTTTCTTGATGGCCGGGCCGTGGATGGCAAGAGGAATGATGATTTTTTTGTTATGTTGAATGGTGGTGACACCAAAGCCCTTTTTACGCTGCCTGAAGCGGCGCCGGGCCGCAACTGGCGCTTGATTGTCGATACGGCCTCTGAATCGCCTGATGATATTGTCGGGGAAGACCAGGCAGAGGTTGTCAGGAAAAAAGAGATCAGCGTTCCATCTATGGGAGGCGTTGTCTTGATAGCAAAATGAAAGGGGCAGGTGGGGTAGGTAGAAGGTTGTCGTAGGGGTGCCCCTTGTGGGTACCCTTTCCTGCGTGGCAAAAAAACAAGGGCAACCACAAGGGTTGCCCCTACAGTTGAAACCATGGTCGAAAAATGCCATGTAAATCAGATATTCTTAGACGTAGGTCAATATGGAATAATGAAAGCTGACGCGAAACTCATAGCCTGGATGCGGGAAATTCGCCGCCACATTCATCAAAATCCGGAACTTTCCTTCCAGGAATTTGACACAGCCCGTTATGTGGCGAAAAAGCTGCGGGGACTGGAAATCCCCTTCCGGGAGGGAGTTGCCCGTACCGGTATCCTGGCCTGGCTTGGTGATGAGAAGCCGGACTCTCCCTGCGTCGGCCTGCGGGCGGATATGGATGCTTTGCCGATCTTGGAAAAAACCGGTCTGCCCTTTGCCTCGTTGAGAGAGGGTGTCATGCATGCATGCGGCCATGACGGACATGTTGCCATGCTCCTGGGTGCTGCCGCTCTGCTGAAAAAATGTCATATTCCCGGTCGGGTGGTTTTTCTTTTTCAACCGGCGGAAGAGAGTGAAGGCGGAGCCCGGGAGATGGTTGCCGACGGCGCTGTGGAGGGAATGGACAGGATATTTTCCGGCCATATCGATCGTCATTTCCAAGTGGGAGAAATTGTTGTCCAGCCCGGTCTGATCTGCGCCTTTACCGATGAGTTCCGCATTACCATTAGCGGCCGGGGCGGTCATGCCGCCAAACCCCATGAAACAACGGACAGTATTGTCGTGGCCAGCCTGCTGGTCATGAGTATCCAGACTCTGGTCTCAAGGGAGGTCAATCCCGCTTTCCCCTCTGTGATTACGGTGGGCAAGATCAGTGGCGGCAGCGCTCCCAATGTTATTGCCGAAGAGGCTGTTCTTGTGGGCACCATTCGCACCACCCATTCTGATGTCAGGGAAAAGGTGATTGTCGGTCTGAAGCGCATGGTGCTGGCCATGGAAGATCTTTATAACGCTGAAACCTCCATGGAGCTTGTGCCGGGTTATCCTCCGGTTGTCAATGACCCGGTGGCCACTGAACTTGCACGCCAGGCGGCTCTTGCGGTTGTGGGGCCGGACGGGGTGAAGGGTTTGCCATATCCAAGTCTGGGCGGCGAGGATTTTTCTTTTTATCTGCAGGATATCCCGGGCTGCATGGTCAGATTTGGCGCCCGGCGACCTGATATTGTCAGTGCTGCGGCCCATAGTCCTCGCTTTGATTTTGATGAACGGGCGCTGCCCGTTGGAGCGGAATATCTGGCGCAGGTTGCCCTGGAGGCTATGAAAACTCCAGACGCCGTTTGAGGTGTCGACAAAGAAGAATTTGAACTTAGGGCCTGGCCCTTAGGAGACTGCCATGGAACCGTTAGTTTTTCACCCCAGTCAGCCTTTTACCCTTGGAGTCGAGCTTGAGTTTCAGCTGCTTGATCCCGTCACACTTGACTTGATTCCCCGGGGGCCGGATTTGTTGAGTAAGGTGGAGCCTGAATTGCGTAATCAGGTGAAACCCGAGTTTATCCAGTCCATGGTGGAGGTCTGTACCACGGTCTGTCAGGATATGACTGAGGTGGCTGAAAATCTGGATCTGCTCTGTCATTATCTCGAAACACTGGGGCAGGACGCAGGTTGCCTTCCCTATGCCACAAGTCTTCATCCCTTTGCCCGGCTGAAGAAGAGACACGTCTCCCCGGCCCAGCGTTACCATGAGATCATGGATGAGCTGCAGATCGTCGGCCGCCGCATGATCACCCAGGCTCTCCATGTCCACATCGGTCTGGAAGATAAAGAATCCCTTATCCGGCTCTGTGATTCCATCAGGACATTTCTGCCTGTTCTGCTGGCGCTTTCAACCTCATCTCCTTACTGGCAGGAGGAAGATACGGGCATGCACTCCTACCGAACCTGCCTGTTTCAGAATCTGCCCCGTTCCGGTATCCCGGCCGTTCTTGGCAGTTGGGAGAATTTTGAGGAACTCATCGTTGTTTTGAATCAGGCCACTCTGCTCAGCGGCATCCGGGAGCTATGGTGGGATGTCAGGCCCCATCCCGATTTCGGCACTATCGAGATCAGACTTTGCGATCTGCCCTGTCGTTTTGATGAAATTCTGGCCATTGTCGCACTGGTTCAGGCCCTGTGTGCCACCCTGATCAAGAGGGAACCGCAACCGTTTCCTCCCCAGGATATTATTATCCATAATAAATGGCATGCGGCACGGTATGGCCTGTCCGGCACCTTTATTAATTCCCGCCCGGGCCGTCATTCCTCCTTTGCCACGGCAGTTGAGGAGTTGCTGGAACTTGTCCGTGACGAGGCGAAAAATCTGGGCGGGTATGGTTATCTGGGCCCGATTAAAAGGATTCTTCAGCAGGGCGCCTCATCCCGGCGGCAGAGAAAACTCTATGAGAAATATGGCAGTTTCCCGGCAATGATTGAAAAAATTCAACAGGATTTTTGGAAATGAGACAAAATAAACCCATAGTCGCGTCGGGTCATCCCCTGGTCTGTGAGGCGGCTATCAGTATCATGGCCCAAGGCGGCAATGCCTTTGACGCTGCCGTGGCCGGCGGCTTTGTCAGCGCCCTGGCCGAACCCGGCCTGACCAGTCTTGGCGGCGGCGGTTTTTTGTTGAGCCGCACTAGGGAGGAGTCGATTCTTTTTGATTTCTTTTCCGACACCCCGGGTAAAGGGAGGGCAACCGATGATCTTGAGCCCCATTTCTTCACGGTGACGATCCCTTTTGGCAGTGGAGGTGTTGATCAGGATTTTAACGTCGGCCGTGGATCTGTGGCTGTGCCCGGCGTCTTGAAGGGGTTGCTTCACGTCCATCGCAGACTGGGCCGGCTTGAGTTAAAGGATGTCCTGGCTCCGGCAATAACCGCAGCCCGTAATGGAGTGGTGGTGAGACCCATGCAGGCTCTTTTTTTTCAGTTGCTTGAGCCGATTTTGACCATGCCTGCGGCAGGAAAAAAATTATATATGCCTGACGGTAAACTCCTTGGGGCCGGAGATCTGCTGATAAACAGGGATTATGGTGATTTTCTGGAGCAGCTTGGAGGAAATCCGGAGAAGACATTTTATTCGGGAGAGTTGGCCCGGCGCATTGCCCAGGACATGGAAGAGGGACAGGGGTTACTGACGGCTGAAGATCTGGCTTCCTATCAGGTTGTTGAAAGAAATCCTTTGAAAATAAGTTACCGGGGCCTTTCGATGTTGACCAATCCACCTCCTTCCTTTGGCGGTTCTCTTATTGCAGGGGGACTTGCCCGGCTGGAACGCTACCCCCTTTCGTCTTTTTCTCCGGGGTCAGCAGAACATCTGACGGCTAAGGCCACGGTGATGCAGGAGGTTGAGGCCGAGCGGTTGTCTCCCGCCTTCAGCCGCGGAACCACACATTTCAGCGTGGTGGACGGGGATGGCAATGTGGCCTCCATGACCACATCCAACGGCGAGGGCTCGGGTTACATGATTCCCGGAACCGGCATTATGCTGAATAACATGATGGGCGAAGATGATCTCCATCCGGACGGTTTTCATTCCACGCCTCCCGGCCATCGTGTTGCTTCGATGATGTCGCCGTCTCTTATCCTTGATGGCGACAAGGTTGTTCTGGTGATTGGCAGCGGCGGCAGTAAAAGAATTCGTACCGCCATCACCCAGGTCCTCAGCCTGGTGGTTGATTTTAGCATGCCCCTCCGGGATGCGGTGAATTTTCCCCGTCTGCACTGGGACGGAGATGTTTTTCAGGCGGAGCCGGGCTTTGAGGCCAGTGCATTGGACGCCCTGAAAAAGCTCGGCCCGGTGAATATCTGGCCGGAGTTGAATGTCTACTTCGGCGGTGTGCACAGTGTTATTCCGGGCCGCTCCGGAGCTGGTGATCCGCGTCGGGGTGGTGACAGCCGGATTCTGGAGTTGTGAAACAAATTGTAAAAATTGAAATCTGATCTGACGGATGTTTGACGTTATGCTTTGCGACTTGGAAGTAAGGCTCCTAAAATACCGGTGTTTGCTCTATATTTACGCCCTACCTTAAGAAGTAAATTCATCTTTTGAAGCTCTTTTAGATCTCTAAGTACAGTCGATCGTTTAACAATAGCGTATTTTTGGGCAATACTTGGAGTTAGAAGTATCACATCGTCAACAGAGACTTCTTTATTAATTGGGAACTGCAAAATTAAATCACGCTTCCGCTTAAAAGCATCTTTCTTGGTGTATTTCAAGTGAGCGAAGGATTCATAAATATGATTATGCCAAAAAATGGAAAATTGATTATCCTGAATAACATCTAAGTTTTCTCTCAACCCATCCCTGAAACCTTTCACAGCATATTTTATAAATCCTGTAAGGTTTCTGTTTTTCCTAGCATCATTTAATTGGCGGTAATACTCGGATCTGGTTTGGTTGTAGAAATTTGATAAAATATGAGAAACAATGCTTGGCAAACCTGCTCTTAATAAAATATAAAATTCTAGTAATCGGCCTGTCCGACCATTAGCATC
Source organism: Thermodesulfobacteriota bacterium (assembly GCA_034723545.1). Classification (GTDB taxonomy): domain Bacteria; phylum Desulfobacterota; class Desulfobulbia; order Desulfobulbales; family SURF-16; genus JAGHCC01. Next base: position 13,636 of record JAYEPA010000099.1, read on the forward strand.
CCCAAATGGGTGAATCCATTCAAGGTACACATGAGCTACAATTGCCTCAATCACAGCAGTCTTGAAGTTTTGGCCATCAGTGTAATGAAAATCTCTCCTTAGCCACTCACATAAATTGCTTATTAGCTCTGGAACATATTTACGGTCAGGAGCGAGGTAAGGTCCAACAACTCTATTGTCATCCCTAAATCGACCTGGAATAGCATCTAAATGCTCCCCAAGGTTTGACGAAATCATCTTATGGAAATCCCTTATCAACTCAGGTGAAATAATCAGAACCTTGTTTTCAAAACACTGATCTTACCCTCAGTGCAAGGATTTTCATGATTCACCAAAATTGATGACAATAAGCATACATTTATGGTAAAAATAACAGTATGAAGTCTTTTAGCTGGAACCACGATAAGAATCAGCAGCTTATTGAAAATCGTCAAATATCTTTTGAAGATGTTTTGTTTTCCATACAAAAGGAACGATTACTGGACGATATAGTACATCCCAATAAGGCTAAATACCCAAACCAGAGGATTTTTGTTGTGGAGGTTGACGGGTACGCCTATTTGGTTCCCTATGTAGAAAGCGATGATGATTTTTTTTTAAAAACCATCATCCCAAGCAGAAAGGCTACGAAGCATTATCTTGGAGGTGAATCATGAGCAAAGTCAAACTTGATGCGGAAGAAAAAGAGATACTTCGTGATTTCGAAGCAGGAGAATTTAAGTCTGTATTAACCTCAGAACGAAAAAAGCAACTTGCGAAAGCTGCTAAGGAGACATTTAAAAAAGATAAACGCATAAATATCCGTTTATCGTCACATGATCTAGAGGCTATTCAAAGACGAGCTTTAGAGGAAGGCATGCCTTATCAAACTCTTGTGTCAAGCATTCTTCATAAGTATGTATCGGGGAGTTTATACGATATTACGGTTAACAAGTCAGTTAAGGGGACGCGAAAAACTTCGGCGGCCTGACGGGCAAGTTTTGTGGCGCGCCCCTCACTTCCAATGTTATATGTCAAAAAAAAG